>DATFFB010000139.1:0-5168 GCA_035250485.1 Acidimicrobiia bacterium | reverse complement strand
CGTCTCCCGGATGAACCAGGAAGATCTCCGTCATGTCCTCGGTCGCCTCAACGAGCGCGAACGAGCGGTGATCGAGATGCGTTACGGCCTGGGACCCGACGAGCCCAAGACCCTCGACGAAGTCGGTCGACATTTCAACGTGACCCGCGAGCGGATCCGACAGATCGAGACCAAGGCGCTGGCGAAGATGAGGCACCCGGCCAATCCGGCCAAGCTCCGCCGCCTCGCCGTCAGCCAGTAGCCCCTGGCCTCCCCGAGCCGGGACCTTCCCCCCACCCAGCCGCGCCGGTACTCCCCCCTGCGGGGGGGAGCAACAGGAGCTAGGCGGACTTAGTCAGATCGATGAGATCGGCCCGATTGGCCTCGACCGGGAGGTGCCCTTCGCTTCGGGAGGGACGTCCCCTTCCCCGTTTGCGATGGAAGACGCGACCATCCCAGAAGATGACGCCTCCCCAGACGCCCCAATCGAGGCCTTCTTTCAATGCCAGCTGCAGACAGTCGATACGGACTTGGCAACCGTGACATATGGCCTGCGCTGCCGCTAGGTCTTGGGCTCGCTCCGAGAAGAACAGCTCGTGCTGTCCCGTCCCGACACATTTTCCGTTTTGTAGAACTTTGTCCATGATTTCCTCTCGATGACTGGCAAATGAAGAAGCCGCCTGCTTGGGGGTGCTGGCGGCCTGGGAGGTGATCGTGGACTAGGAGGTCAACGGAACTGAGGCCGCCTGGGGGAGAAACCGCTCCCGCCGGGGATAGTGACCGAAAAGGCGGGTAGACGCGGTGCATTCACTCCCTTGGGGAGGGCGTTTGTAGGCAGCGTCATCACCACCATTGCGGGCCTCATTTCGTTACGACCCGGCAACCCTATGGGTCCCGCGGGGCCGGTGTCAAGGTAATTAGCCGATCGAGTCGAGCACCGTTTGCATGCCCCGGCGGCGGTTGGGACCGAGGTCGATTCGCAGCACTCGCCTCCCCCGTTCCCGCAGGGCCTGATAGTCGCCGAGCGCCTGCGCCGCGATCACCCTCCCGAAGGAATCCTCGGTCTCGGGGATGGCGAGATCCGTCATGGGGCTGTCGACCAATTGGAGGAAGACTCCGGTGTTGGGACCGCCTTTGTGGAGTTGGCCAGTGGAATGAAGGAAGCGGGGCCCGTAGCCGGTGGTGCTGGCGTTGCCGGTGCGGTTGCCGACCCGATGCCGAATGGCGGCCAGGGTCCCATCGGTTTCCGATTCGGCGGGAAGGAACGCCTGGAGGGCGAAATAGTCGTTTGGGCCGATCGTCATCAAGAGAGCTTCGATTTGATCGGCCAGGGTCGGTGAAAAGATGTCGACCATGTCAACGCGGGCGGGCTCGCCACCCAGGGCCTGGCGGGCCCGTTCCTTGGCCAATTCGACATCGGGCTGGTTGAAGGGATGCACCCGAAGGCCGATCGCAGCCGTCGCCGTGGCGATCTCGGCAGCCATCATCTCGGTGGCGAGGCCATACCGATCGGTTATCTCCCGACGCAAGGACTGCTGATCGGCCGGCACCGCCGCCACCGGCTGACCTTCGAGTCGGTACTGCACGAAGAGACGGTCGTCGCGGTAGCGGTCGAGGGCGGGCTCGGAGGCGATGGGGACGATTCCCTTTCCGCCTTTGCCGAGAGACTCCGCCACCAGTTGCTCGAGCCAAATCGGGAAGCCGGCGATCGCCGGCGAGGTCAGGAAGGTCAGCTTGTCCCGGCCCTCGCGGGCATGCTGGGCCCACTCCTGGCCCATCTCGACTGCTCCTTCCCAATCGACGGCCGCTCCGGCTTCGAGCAACCGTCCCGGGTCGACGCCGATTAGCGCCGCCGGAAGCAGGCCGAAGGGGGTCAAGGCCGAGAACCGCCCACCAACTTCGGGGGGTGCCAGGACCACGGCGAGAAAACCTCGTTCGTGGGCCAGATCTTCGAGCGGAGTTCCGGGATCGGTGATAGCGATGAACCGATCGCCCGTCCCTCCCGTCGCCTCCCAAAAGAAGCGAAACCCCGAAAGTGTCTCCAGGGTGGTTCCCGACTTCGATGCGACCAGAAAAACCGAACGGCTGGGGTCGATCGATTCGGCGATGTGATGAACCTGGTCGGGATGAGTCGAATCGAGCACCCGCAGGCGGGGATGCTCGGAAGCGACACCGAAAGTCTCGGTGAAAACCTCTGGGGCGAGCGAGGAGCCACCCATGCCGAGGACGATCACATCATCGGTTCCCTGGGCGATGACTCTTTTGCGGATCGCCTCTAGTTCATCGAGGCGGGGCTCCATCGTCGATGGAAGGTCGATCCAGCCGAGCCGGTTCGCCAACTCGGGAGTGGGGGCATCGCCCCAGAGCGTGAAGTCTTTTTGACGAATCCGATCGGCGAGCTTCAAGCGTCGAGTATGCCACCCAACGGAAAGGGGAGGACCTCGGTCCTCCCCTTTCATTATTCCAGTTGTTGGCGTCAGCCCTCGACGGTGAACTCCGCCGCCATCCCAAGGAAGGCATGAGGGGTGCCACCGCCCATATCGGGTGGGCCCTCGCCGCCACCGGCCATGGCCTCTTCCACCACCGCCGGATCAGCGCCCTGGGGGATGAAGCAAACCACCGCGTATCGTCCGGGCTCGGAGACGCTGATGGTGTTGCCAGCTCCTTCGGGATTGCCTCCGTCCTCCCCGGGAAGGGCGACCAGCACTCCCTGGAAGGGAAAGTCGGCAGTTTCTTCCTCGGGCAGCTCGAGCAGCTCTTCGAGGGTGCGGGTCTCATCAGCGGGGATGCCGATCACGATCATTTCGTGGACCTCCCCCGCCGAGGCATTGGTGAAGGTGAACTCGGCCCCCGGAGCGACCAACTCCGGGATTCCTTCGAACTCGTAGTCCCGCCCCGTCACTTCGATAGTTCCGCCGACTGGCTCACCACCACCGCCCTGACCGCAGGCGGCGATCAGCACCAGGCCGAACGCGATTAAGACCTTGACTTTCATGTTCTCCTCTCGATTTGTGCGACGTGGCACGTTACGGAAGCATCGGAGGTATGCGATACGGGATCGCAACGCGGCTCCCGTAACGTTGCCCCCGATGTCAAAGCTGCTAATCACACTCGCCTGGCTGATCGCCGGCGCAGTGGGGCTGGCTCGCTTCGTCCTCGTCGACCGAGTAAATGAGGAATCTGACGAAATCGACCTGGCGGTGGTGGCGGCTCGGCGCCGCTACCGAATCAGAGCCCGCCCCTTCATCGGTGCCACGATCTTGGTCGCCGCCGGTGATGCCGAGCTCGACTTGCGACGAGCGGTGCCCTCGCCGACAGGAATCGAGGTGAACGCGCTCGTGATCTGCGGGCGTCTCTCAGTGATCGCCCATGCCGATTGGAACGTGGACAATCCGATCGGGGAGGGGTCGCTGAACTCAGGTATGGACGCCTTCACCCTCCGGATCAGAGGACGGCGGATCCTGGGCCAGGTCGAGGTGGAACACCGTTCGGCTCCGGCCGCCGTCGCCTCCTAGAAACCTTTGGGGTACCTCAAACTATTCGGCGGTCGCTCGCCCAGCGAGCCAATTCATGGCGGTTCGACAGTTGCAGCTTCCGCAACACCGCCGAGACATGACTCTCCACCGTTTTCACCGACAGGTTGAGGCGGCTCGCCACCTGCTTGTAGGCAAAACCGCGGGCGATCAAGCGCAGGACCTCCCTTTCGCGAGCGGTGAGCTGGTCCAGGTCATGGTCGAGTTCGATGGCCTGGCCCCCGCTGAAAGCATCGAGGACGAACCCAGCCAGGCGGGGCGAGAAGACAGCGTCGCCAGCGTGAACCCTTTCGATCGCCTCGGCCAACTCATCGGCGGCGATGGTTTTGGTGACATATCCACGCGCACCGGAGCGAATCATGGCGATCACGTCTTCTGCCTCATCGGAGACCGACAGAGCGAGAAAGCGCACATCGGGGTTGGTTTCGGCGATGGCCCGGATGACCGCCACACCCCCTCCCCCCGGCATGTGGACGTCGATCAACACCACCTGCGGGGCCGTCTCCCGAATCCCCTCGATGGCCTCATCGACATCTGTGGCGGTGCCGACGATCTCCGCTCGATCCTCGAGCTCGCTTCTCACCCCGGCCAGGAAGAGGCGGTGGTCGTCTACCAGATAGAGGCGGATCACTTGGTCACCGGCTCGACCCCGGGGAGGACCAGGTGCACCTCGGTACCTTCGCCCGGGCGGGAGGAGATAGCAGCCGTGCCCCCTTGGCGCGCGATTCGCCTTTCGATTGACTCGGCCAAACCCTTGCGATCCCGGCCCACGCGGGCGCGATCGAACCCGTTTCCCTGATCCGTGATCCATACCTCGGCCCGACCCCCGTCGACCTCAAGATAAACCGACACCCGATCCGATCCCGAGTGCGTGACGGCGTTGACCATCGCCTCCGTGGCCGCCGCTACCAGCGCCGAACCACGGGAATCGAGGAGGGCATCACCGACAGTGACCAGGTCGATTGCCGCCGCCCTCTCATCCTCCACGCGGGCGGCGGCGGCCGCCAGAGCGGTCGATAGAAGCTCGCCCTCTTCGAGAGGCGCCTTGCCAAAGAGCCATGTCCGGAGTTCGCGTTCCTGGGTCCGGGCCAGCGACGACATCCGTCGGGGATCGTCGGTGCGCTGGATCAGCGCCAGGGTCTGAAGGACCGAGTCGTGAAGATGGGCCGCCATCTCCGCCCGCTCCTCCTGGCGGGCTCGAGCCAGCCGTTCTTTGCCCAGGTCATCCCGCATCCGCACGAACCACGGCCCAAAGGCCACCATCAAACCAATCGCGGTGAGCGCCACGGCGATGAAGGTTGAGCCGAGCGATGAAGTGACGCGATTGGTGCCGAAGAACAGTCCTAGGCCAACCATCAGTAGGACAACCCCGGCGATGAAACGAAACACCGAGACCCCTTGAGTTTCGCCGGGCATGATCAAACGAGCGATCCCGCCCGATTCGGAACGGTCGAGCACCGAGGCGATCCCGAAAGAGATGGCAGCTGTGACGAATGTGGCGAACGGATCGGGCACGAAGCCGGAGGCGACCATGAGCCAGAGCAGAGCGACGAAAGTCACTGCCAGTCCCACCCGTTGCCCCGTTTCGAGTTCACGCACAAAGGGACTGGCTTGGTGGTCGAGGGTCAGCCACCAGATCAGCAGATAGAGCAAGAT
>DATFFB010000138.1:0-6803 GCA_035250485.1 Acidimicrobiia bacterium | reverse complement strand
TGGTCTTCATGACCGCGGTCGGCACCGAGCCCGGCGATGTTGATCTGGCGGCGGAGGCGGCGTTCGTTGCGAGTGGGCTCGCCATCGAGAAAGCGGTATCTACCAGCGTGAGCTAACCCGACGCCTGGATCAGGCGAAGCGAGCCTCGAATCGTTCGGCTCGGCTGATGATCTGGTGGGGGAGCTGCATCAGCTTCTCCTGGATCTCCGCCGCTTTGCTGGTGAGATTCTCCAAAGCTCCGACGTTCCAATCACGCAGCAGCGGTTGGAGGACCCGGTCGTGGTGAATACGGAGGTTATAAACCCCGGCCTTGGCGACCTCGATGGAGCGGCGGAGGAAGCCGGGGATCACCGTCCCTGGCATTTCGAAGCTGGAGAGGGCCTTGTAGATCCCTTCGAGGGCCAGAGAGGGGGCTTCCTTCAGTAGGGCGGTCATGGCGCCCTTGTAGAAGATGAAATGATGGTTCTCGTCGGCGGCGATGAGCCGCATCAGCTCGAAGGCGACAGGATCATCGGTGAGCTTGCCGGCGTTGCGATGGGAGACCCGGGTGGCGAGTTCCTGGGCGGTCGTGTAGGCGAAGAGCTCGGCGATGTTTTGCCAGGAGGGGTGGTATCCAGTCGTCATCACAGACAGGCGGTCGTCCTCGAGCAACCGGGGATTGCAGTTGCGAGAGGTGAGTAGGTAGCTCCGCAAAGCGATGGCGTGCTGGCCTTCTTCCGCGGTCCAGAGCCGGTTCCATTCCGCCAAGGCTGAGTCCTCGGGCACCCTGCTTTCAATCGCTGAGTGGTAGTAAGGGAGGTTGTCTTCGGTCAGCAGGTTGAGGACCAGTGACGTGCGGGCAGCCTCGGAGATCGTGCACTGGGAGATGTCCCAGGGCTCGGTGATGTAGTTGCGTCCCCTCTCCCAGGGAACGAACTCATGGAAGTACCAGTGTTCGCGCCTATGGCGATGTTCCTCGAAGAGTCTTCTGATTTCGGGATCGATCGCGTTCAGGATCTCTAGTTGTTGATCAAACGCCACTGGATTTGAATATTACCCGACGGCCCTTGGGGCAAACCCCTGCTCGGAGGTGGGTACCTTTGGAGCGATGAGCGAAGCCCTGCGGGATTTAGCCGAGGAGGCCCTGGTTTGCACCCGCTGCCGGCTCGCCGAGACCCGCACCCAGGTGGTCTTTGGGGTGGGCGATCCGACGGCGGACCTGATGTTTGTCGGCGAGGCTCCCGGCTTCAACGAAGACCAGCAGGGCGAACCCTTCGTCGGAGCGGCCGGACAGCTGCTCAACCGCCTGCTATCTGAGATCGGCCTTTCTCGCGAGGACGTCTATATCGCCAACGTCATCAAGTGCCGGCCGCCCGGCAATCGAGATCCGCTCCCTGACGAGATCGACTGCTGCAAGGGCTACTTGCGGGCTCAGATCGGCTTGATCGACCCGAATGTGGTGGCCACACTCGGCAACTTTGCCACCAAGCTCCTCCTCCGCACCGACACCGGGATCACCCGTCTGCGTGGTCGCAGCTATCCGTGGTGGCAGGGACGGTTGTTGGTGCCCACCTATCACCCCGCCGCCGCCCTGCGCTCGCCGAACTCGTTAATTCCGGAGATGCAGAACGACTTCCAGCTCATCAGCCGGGCGCTGGAAACGCCCCGAGTTCCGCCCCCGGTGCTGGAGAAAGCAAGTGAGCAGATGAACCTTTTCACGTGATCGGCGTCGGCGATGTTTGAGGCTTGCTGCCGGTTGCCGGCGGACACGGCCAACCTTGGCGTCCGTCTTGCGCCGATGCTCGAAGCTGGTGACATTGTCTTGCTGGTCGGTGAGCTCGGTTCGGGAAAAACGCTCTTTGTCGGTGGGCTCGCCGCCGGTCTCGGGGTGGAGGAGATGGTGACCAGTCCCTCCTTCGTGCTCGTGCGTCAATATCGAACCGGCTTCCTCCCTCTCACCCACGCCGACATCTACCGGCTCCGGACCCGCAATGAATTCGAAGACCTCGATCTCGTGGCTGCTTCGGAAGACGGCGTGCTCGTGATTGAGTGGGGGGACGCAATCGAGGCGGAATTGCCGGGCGATCATCTCCGCATCGATTTCGAGGTCGGTGCCGACGAATCCCGCACGATCTCATTTACCCCGAGCGGGAGGTGGGCCTCGCGCCTGCCGGGCGGTTTGCTGTTGTGAGGCTGCTCGCGATCGAGACCGCCACTGCCCAATCGGCGGTGGCGCTGACCCTCGATCGACAGGTGCAGGCGACAGCCACCCGAGTCGATCGGATCGGGCACGGCACCTTCCTCGTGCCCGCCATCGACTTCTGCCTCGACCAAGCCGGCTGGTTCCCCGACGACCTCGACGCCATCGTGGTGGACGTCGGCCCCGGGCTCTACACCGGGATCCGGGTCGGGATCGCCACGGCCCAGGGACTTTCGGCCGCGCTGGGAATTCCGGTGGTCACAGCATCCTCCCTCGACGCCCAGGCCCTGGCGGCGTCAACCGGGCATCGCCACATCTTCTCGATCGTCGATGTGCGACGGGGCGAACTTGCTGTCTCCACCTTCCGGCCGGTACCCGGGGGCGTAGTGCGCGACTCCGAGGCCGAGCTCATGCACCCCGATCAGTTGCGAGACGTGCTGATGTCTGACCCCGGAAACCCATTGGTGGTGGGAGACGTTCCCGCGCTCCCTGATTCAGTCTTGCGAGGCCAGCACCGGGTCAAGGTGGGGCGGCCGCGGTATCCCGCTGTGCGGGCTGTGCTCGAGATCGGGATGTCGAAACTCGAGCGGGACAACTTCGCCTCCGAGCCCCTGACTCCTCTTTATCTGCGCGAACCCGACGTCAACCTCAACTGGGACAAGCTGGCACCGGAGGATCCGTGGTCGTCGGCTTCGTGATCCGGATGATGTCTGAGGCCGACATCGCGGCCTGCCGCAGGATCGAGGAGGACACCTATCCCGTGCCCTGGACGGAACAGATCTTTCGCGACGAGTTGGTCGCGGCTGGCAGGACGTATCTCGTGGCCGAAGGCCCCGACGGCATCGCTGGCTATGGCGGGTTGATGGTGGTGCTCCCCGATGCCCATATCACCTCGGTAACCGTCGCTGCGGCCTGGCGGGGCCGCAACATCGGCACCCGTCTGATGCTCGAGCTCGCCTCCGCCGCCCGGTCGGCGGGCGCCGCCAGTTTGACCTTGGAAGTCCGGGTCTCGAATCGCAATGCCCAGGCGCTTTACAACAAGTTCGGGATGGCGCCGGTAGGAGTGCGCAAGGATTACTACCGCGACGAAGACGCCCTCATCATGTGGGTTCACGACATCGACGGCGACCTCTACCAGGAGAGGCTCGACTCGATCCGCCAGGACCTCGGAACATGACCCCGCTGGTCCTCGCTTTTGAGACCAGCTGCGATGAGACCGCGGTGGCGGTGGTCAAAGGGCGCGAGGTGCTCTCCTCGATCCTGTCCTCGCAAGTCGGTTTGCATGCTCGCTTTGGGGGAGTGGTGCCGGAAGTGGCGGCCCGGGCGCACGTCGAGGCCATCCGCCCCCTCACCCATCGGGCCCTGGTCGAGTCCGGCGTCCACCCGGCCGATCTCGATGCGGTGGCGGCCACCGCCGGCCCGGGGCTCGTGGGGGCGCTGCTGGTGGGACACTCCTTTGCCAAGGCGACCGCTTTCGCCCGGCAGCTGCCCTTCATCGGTGTCGATCATATGGAGGGACACTTGATGGCGCCACGGATCGAGTTCGATTCGTTTCAGCCTCCGGCGGTCGTGCTCCTCGCCTCGGGCGGCCACTCTCAGATAATCCACGCCAGCGATTGGGGCGAGTACCAGGTGATGGGGGAAACCATCGACGACGCTGCCGGCGAGGCCTTCGACAAGCTCGCCCGGCTCCTCGGCCTCGCCTTTCCAGGCGGGCCCGAGATCGATCGGGCGGCCGAGGGTGGAGATCCCCGCGCGGTGGCCTTTCCGCGGGCGATTCCCGATCGGCCCTACCACGTGTCTTTCTCAGGACTGAAGACCTCGGTGAGCACATATCTCCGCAAGGCCAGGCTGAGCGGCGAGCTGCCACCTCGGGCCGACGTCGCCGCCTCGGTCCAGGAGGCGATCGTCGACGTGCTGGTGGACAAGACCATGCGGGCGGTCGACGACACCGGGGTCAAGGTGCTCGGGGCCGGGGGGGGAGTGCTGGCCAATCGCCGCCTCCGGGCTCGGCTCGAGGAAGAGGCGGGGAGCCGAGGAGTGACGTTGTGCCTACCGGCGCCGGCGCTCTGCACGGACAACGCCGCCATGATCGGTGTTACGGCCGGACATTGGCTGGAGAAGGGTCACATCAGCGACTGGGCGGCCCCGGTCGATCCAGGCCGGCGACTCTGATCTCAGAGGACCGCGCTCGAGACCACGGGATCCCGAAGCTGCGCCGGATTCCCGATTAGCACTCCCCCAGGGTGATTGCTAACGTGCTGTTAGCACTCCGCAGGAGCGAGTGCTAACCGTTTCAGACAGGAGGAGTCCAGATGAAGCTTCGCCCGCTTGGCGATCGCGTCGTCGTCAAAGCCGAGGATGAGCTCGAGCAGAAGACCGCTTCCGGCCTGGTCATCCCCGACACGGCTAAGGAAAAGCCGATGATCGGTGAGGTGCTCGAGGTCGGACCGGGTGCTCTCAATGACGACGGCAAGCGCATGCCGGTTGACGTCAAAAAGGGAGAGCGCGTGCTCTATTCGAAGTACGCCGGCACCGAGGTCAAGCTCGAAGGCACGGAGTACTTGGTGCTGTCGGCCCGCGACATCCTGGCCGTCGTTTCTTGAGTAAGGAGCAAAGTCATGCCAGCTAAGGATCTACGTTTTGACGAGGACGCCCGCCGCGGCCTCGAGGCGGGCGTCAACAAGCTCGCCGATGTGGTCAAGGTGACGCTCGGTCCCAAGGGCCGCAACGTCGTGTTGGAAAAGAAGTGGGGCGCTCCCACCATCACCAACGACGGCGTCACCATCGCCAAGGAAATCGAGTTGGACGACCCATGGGAGAACATGGGTGCTCAGCTCACCAAGGAAGTTGCCACCAAGACCAACGATGTCGCCGGCGATGGGACCACCACCGCCACCGTTTTGGCGCAGTCGATGGTCAAAGAAGGTCTTCGTAACGTCGCCGCCGGGGCCAACCCGATGGACCTCAAGCGAGGCATCGAGCAGGCCGTCGACGCGGTAGTAAAGGCCATCGGCGATCTCTCCACCCCGATCGAGACCAAGAAGGTGGCCGCAGTCGCCTCGATCTCGGCGAACAACGACATGTCCGTCGGCAAGACCATCGCCGAAGCATTCGACAAGGTGGGCAAGGACGGCGTCATCACGGTGGAGGAGGGTCAGACCTTTGGTCTCGAGCTCGAGTTCACCGAGGGCATGCAGTTCGACAAGGGGCTGACCTCTGCCTACTTCGTCACCGATGCCGATCGCCAAGAGGCCGTTCTCGAGAACCCCTACATCTTGATCGCCAACCAGAAGATCAGCTCGGTCAACGACCTGTTGCCGGTGCTGGAGCGAGTGATGCAGGCCTCCCGCAGCGTCCTGGTTCTGGCCGAAGATGTCGAAGGCGAGGCTTTGGCGACCCTGGTCGTCAACAAGATTCGCGGCACCTTCTCCTCGGCGGCGGTCAAGGCCCCCGGGTTTGGTGAGCGCCGGAAGGCCATGCTCCAGGACATCGCCATTCTCACGGGTGGCACCGTCATCTCCGAAGAGGTGGGTCTCAAGCTCGAGAATGTCTCCTTGGACATGCTGGGCAGCGCCCGCAAGGTGGTCATTACCAAGGACGCCACCACCATCGTCGATGGCGGGGGCAAGGACACCGATGTCAAGGCTCGGATCAAGCAGATCGAGCGAGAGATCGAGAACACCGACTCCGATTGGGACCGCGAGAAGCTTCAGGAGCGGCTGGCCAAGCTCTCCGGCGGTGTCGTGGTGGTCAAGGTCGGCGCCGCTACCGAGGTCGAGTTGAAGGAGAAGAAGCATCGCATCGAGGATGCTGTCTCTGCCACCCGCGCCGCGGTTGAAGAGGGCATCGTTCCCGGTGGTGGAGTCGCATTGCTTCGGGCCCAGGGCGCGGTCGACAAACTGCGCGGTGGCACCGATGACGAGAAGACCGGACGCCTGATCGTGCGTCGGGCTCTCGAGGAGCCTCTGCGTCAGATCGCCATCAACGCCGGCGCCGAAGGGGGCGTCGTCGTGGAGCGGGTCCGCTCGGAAACCGGCAACACCGGCTTCAACGCCCAGACCGGAATTTACGAAGACCTGATGGCGGCCGGAGTCATCGACCCGGCCAAAGTCACCCGCTCGACGCTGCAAAACGCGGCTTCGATCGCGGCCCTGCTGCTCACCACCGATGCTTTGGTTGCTGAGCGCAAGGAGGAAAAGCCAGCTGCTGCCCACGGTCATCCCGGTGGCGGCGGCGACATGGACTTCTAGTCCGAAAAGAGGGGCCCGAAAGGGCCCCTCTTTTGTTTTTCCCCCCAGCGGGCGAAGCGAGTGTTGAGGGGAGGGCCCGCAGGGCCGAGGGTGGCTATCTGCTTTGCAACGCGTCGAGCGCCACCGCCATCGACGCCGCGACCCGGAAGTCCAGGCGGGGGTCGGGGACCTGAATCGTGTAGCGGTCTCGAACCGCCACCGCCCGTTCGCTGCTCATCACCTGCTGGCCGGTGGCTTGATCGACGAAGTCGAAATGGAATAGGAACGGAATCCAGATATCTCCCACCACCGGGATGAAATCCCAGATCCGTCGCAGAATCGCCACCGTCTGATTTCGCTCCTGGCCCCGGGCCGTCACCCCGTCGTAGGTG
>DATFFB010000137.1:0-17821 GCA_035250485.1 Acidimicrobiia bacterium | reverse complement strand
TGGGCCGGGTCGGCCATGAAGTGGACCACCAATTGGGCGAGCGTCGTATCGAAAACTCCATCGTCGAAGGGGAGCGCCTCCGCACTCGCTCTTCGTATGTCCACTTCGGGAAAGCGCTGGCGGGCGGCAGTGACGAATTGCTCTGAGGGATCCACCGCCGAGACCGCTCCCGTCCCCAGGCGTTTGGCTAGCTCGGCCGTGAGAGCGCCTGGGCCACATCCGACGTCAGCCGCGCGTTGGCCGTGTTTGACAATGGCGAAGTCGGCAAAACGATTGGCGAGTGGGACCGAGTAACGACCCATGAATCTGTCATAGGCGT
Organism: Acidimicrobiia bacterium; assembly: GCA_035250485.1. GTDB lineage: Bacteria > Actinomycetota > Acidimicrobiia > Spongiisociales > ZC4RG35 > JACCTH01. The sequence goes on along the minus strand of DATFFB010000137.1, from coordinate 17,502 downwards.
CGGCCGATACGGCGAATCCCATCGGTCGAATGTAACCGCTTACGGCTTGCCGAGCTCCTTCCAGGACTCAGCCTCCACCTCGACGTCGTAGTGCTCGGCCGCCGCCTTGATGTTGGCAAAGGCCTGCTCGCGCTCCGCGTCGGTGGCGTCTTCCACTTGATCGAAGCGGGCCAGTGCGTTGCGAACATGACTGGCGTCGGTCAGTGGCTCCTTCCTCAACTTCGGGAAGGCAAAAACACTGTCGGGGAGGTCGTCGCGCTTGTCAGTATCGAGCTCGCCGCGCACGGTGTGAGGTTTCCAGGTTTTTCTGGCCATCTCTCTCCTTCCAACCTCATTCCGTTACCCGCGGTGGGAAGCATTCAATCGACGAGCTGTTCCAATATTCCCCGTCGTGTTACCGGTTCCACTTCAAACCATCGTCCTCGTCGAAGGAGCCAGCGATCGGGCAGCCGTCGAGGTCCTGGCCCGCCGCCTAGGCCGAAACCTGGCGAATGAGGGGATCGCCGTGGCCTCCATGGGTGGGGCCACCAACATCGGTCATTACCTCCGTCGCCTCGGCCCTGAGGGAGACAACCTCAGGCTGGCCGGCCTCTGCGATGTGGGGGAGGAACGCAAGTTCCGTCGCGGGCTGGAAGTGGCTGGCTTCGGCGCCAACCTGACCCGGGAGTCGATGGAGAGCCTGGGGTTCTTCGTCTGCGTGCTCGATCTCGAAGACGAGATGATCCGCTCGCTGGGAGCCGAGGCCGTCGAAGGAGTTATCGAAGCTCATCGGGAGATGGGCTCGTTTCGAATCTTCCAACGCCAGCCAGCCCAACGGGAGCGAAGCATCGAGGCCCAGCTGCGCCGCTTTCTGGGCACTCACTCCGGCCGCAAGATCACCTATGGAACACTGCTCGCGAAAGCCCTTGACCTCGAAAGGGTTCCGCGCCCGCTGGATGCGCTTCTGGCCCACATCTGATTAATCAAGCGTGCCCGACTCAGGCTGCCTGACCTAGGCTCAGAGAAGGGCCATGATCCCTACAGCCATCCTTCTCGGACTGTTCGGGGGACTCATCCCTCGATACCGCTGGTGGTCGATCCCGGTGATTGGAATCATTTGGTCGATCATCCTGACAACCACGGGCGATCCCACTGCCTCCATCGCACAAATCTGGATCGGCGGCTTCTTTCTCGGAGCGGTGAACGGGGCTGTCGGCGTGGCGTGGACCTGGCTTGTTTGGAAGCTAATCCTGTTCGTGTCAGGCCTGGTCCGCCGGTCCGGCTCTCGCAAGCAGGATCTGACCGATAACGCGCGCTAGCCGCCTGTCAGATCGTCAGAACCACCCACGCATAACCATCAACGCAGAATCTGAACGCGGGATGGACGCGGGATGAAACGAACTAGGTGCTGGCCGGAGACACGCTGTAAGCCTCTAACCAGCACCTTTGTGGTCGGGACGGCCGGATTCGAACCGGCGACCTCAGCGTCCCGAACGCTGCGCGCTGCCAAACTGCGCTACGTCCCGATTGGCCTGTCGATACTAGGCGCCGGGTCCTGAGGCGCTCCTCGACGATTCTGTGGGCTGGCATCGGGGGTTTTGTCGGAACAGCAACCCTGGGTTCGGGTTGGGCCGGGTACATTGGCCGCCCGTGCAAATGCTGTTGGTGGCGGACTCTGCCTGGGTGAGAAACGACGTCGCCGCGGCGTTGCCGAGCTCGGAGTGGAGCGTTCATCATTCCGATCCCAGAGTGGTGGTCGAAGCGGCCCAGAACCATCCCCCATCGGTGGTGCTCATCGACATGCAGGTGGGGTCGATGGGGGGAATGGCGGTTGTGCGCCGCCTGCGGGAAGCCATTGCCATGGGCCAGATCGAGCCCACCCGGCTGGTTCTCCTGCTCGATCGTTCGGCCGATTCGTTCCTCGCCAAGCGGGCCGGAGCCGATGCCAGCGTCCTCAAACCCTTTACCGCCCAAGATCTTCGCCGCGTCCTCTTCGCTGACTAGACACTCTGCGCGCGGGAAGCCATAAGGAAGCTTTTCGCGACCCACCACCGAGTGTGGCGTCCTGAGTTGCCCGGGGTAGGCCGAAAGACCTAGGGTCGCCCGACCCCCATGCGACGCGGAGTCAAATATTTCGCGGTCGCGCTCGTTTTGCTGGTGGCGCTGCCGGCGAGAGCGGACGACCTCGGCGCCGCCGTCAATTCAGTCCGCTCGCCCGATTTGGCAATCGACGGCACGGTCGACGGCTTCGCCCAGGCGGCCGCCAACCGGATTGCCGGCGGTCAGAGCCTGATTCATTCCAACCTCGGCCCGCTCCTCGGTACCTGCTCGGCGGCGGGAGAAGTCATCGGTTATGGATCGGACGTCGCGGCGGTGATGAACGCCTTCGCCAATAGTCCCTCGCATTGGACCCTGATCCAGCAATCGAAGTGGAATGCGATGGGGACCGGAGCAACCACAGACTCGGCAGGACGACTGTGGGTGGCGATTGTGTTTTGCATCCTCCCCACTCAGAGCGTTGCTCCCCCGCCACCACCTCCTACCACGGCTCCCCCGCCACCACCTCCTACCACGGCTCCTCCGCCTCCCCCTACCACGGCTCCCCCGCCGCCGCCTCCAACCACGACACCTCAGCCGGTTGTGACCTCGCCCGCACCCGTGGTGACGACCACGACGGCGCCGCCACCGCCCTCCGTCCCTCTTACGGTATTTCGCGTCGGCCCCATCCTCAGCCTCGGGGGAACCATCTCGGTTTTCCTCGGAGCCTCGCCCTTCCTCCCGCCCGAGGACTGGCAGACGTTCGACTTTCCGACGATCAGCTGATCAGTTCGGCGATTTGGACGGCGTTGAGCGCCGCCCCCTTGCGCAAGTTGTCACCGACTACCCAGAGGTTGATGCCACCTTCGTCACCGAGCGTCTGACGCAACCGACCGATCAGCACCGCGTCTTTCCCAGCGGCATCGAGGGGTGTCGGAACTCGGTCGATCCAAAGCTCCCCCCCGGGAGCTTCGGCGAGGATCCCCAAGGCCTCCTCCAGTAGAACCGGACGGGAAAAGAACATGGTGGAGGCGACCGAGTGGCCCACCATCACCGGCACCCGGACGCAGGTGGGCTCGACTCGCAGGCCGGGAGCATCGAGGATCTTGCGGCTCTCGTTGACCAGCTTCCACTCCTCGTCGGTGTAACCCCTGTCGGTTTCGGTACCCGCATAGGGGATCACGTTGTAGGCGATGGGACGCACGTAGAGATCGGTGGCGGGACGGCCCTCGATCTGGTTCTTCAACTCATCCATGCCCCTCTGCCCAGAGCCCGAGACCGACTGGTAGGACGTGGCCACCATGCGTTCGATTCCCGCGGCCCGATGAAGCGGGCCGGCAGCCACCATCAGGGCCATGGTGGTGCAGTTGGGATTGGAGATGATCCCCTGGTGGATGGACACGGCATGGTCGTTGACGCCGGCCACCACCAGCGGCACCGCCGGATCGCTCCGGAAGGCGGAGCTGTTGTCCACCACCACTGCCCCGGCCGAGGCGAACCTCGGGGCGTGGGTCCGGGAGCGTTCGGCGCCAGCGGAGAAGATCGCGATGTCGACTCCTTCTGGATCGGCCGACTCGAGATCCTCGATCTCGATCTCCCCCCAGCGGGTTGAGGCCTTGGAACCCACCGACCGAGCCGAGGCCATCAGCCGCAGCTCCGCCATTGGGAAGTCTCGCTCTTCTAAGACTGAGAGCAGAGTACGGCCCACCGCGCCGGTGGCCCCCACCACTGCCACCCTGCGATCGCTCATGCGCCGACCTCTTCGGCCACGAGCGGGGGTTGGAACTCTCGATGAAGGGCCGCCACCGCCTCATCTACTTGATCGCCGCGGACTACGCAGGAAATGCGAATCGTGGAAGTCGAGATCATCTCGATGTTGATCGCCGCCTCCGCCAGCGCCCGAAAGACTCGGGCCGCCACCCCGGGGTGGGATTTCATCCCCGCGCCAATGAGTGAGACCTTGCCGATGTTCTCGTCGACTTCGACGGTTTGCGCCCCCAATCCGTGAGAGACCTTTGTGGTCACCTCGGTGGCATGAGTGACTACTGCCTTGGGCACAGTGAAGCTGATATCGGCGGAGCCGTCGTGACCGATGTTCTGGACGATCATGTCGACATTGACCCCGCCCTCGGCCAGCGGCTCGAAGAGTTCGGCAGCCACGCCGGGTTTATCCGGCACACCGCGCACGGTCAGCTTCGCCTCGGACCGATCGTGGGCGATCCCGGAGATGATTGCTTGCTCCATCGTGGTCTCCTTGACCCAAGTCCCGGCATTCTCATTGAACGACGAGCGAACATGTATCGGGATATTGAATCGGCGCCCGAACTCGACAGCCCGAGTCATGAGCACCCCCGCTCCTGAAGCCGAAAACTCGAGCATCTCGTCGTAAGAAATCTCAGCGAGCTTGACCGCGGCCGGGACGACTCGGGGGTCGGCTGCAAAGACTCCGTCGACGTCGGTGTAGATCTCACAGACGTCGGCTCCCAGCGTCGCCGCCAGCGCCACCGCGGTGGCGTCGGAACCACCGCGGCCAATCGTCGTGATCTCTTTTGACGTGGGGTCGACCCCTTGAAAACCGGCCACGATGACCACCTTGCCGCGGGCCAGGCCCTCCTGAATGCGATCTCCCCTGATCTCGCGGATGCGAGCTGCTCCGTGGGTGCCATCGGTGAGGATTCCCGCCTGAGAGCCGGTAAGGCTCATTGCCTCGACACCGCGGGCGGAGATCGCCATCGCCAGCAAGGCCATCGTGATGCGTTCGCCAGCCGTGAGCAACATATCCATCTCCCGAGCGGGAGGATCAGGAGTGATCGCCTCGGCCAGTTGGATCAGGTCATCGGTGGTATCTCCCATGGCGGACACCACCGCCACCACGCCGTGCCCGGACCGGGTGGTAGCGCAAACCCGATCGGCGACGCTATTGATCCGGTCGGGAGAGCCGACCGAGGTGCCGCCGAACTTCTGAACAATTAGAGACACGAACAAAGACCTCGCGAAGGGTCAATAGAGATGGAATTTGGGGACCGGATGCTGCAATGAATAGCTTACGGCCCGGTTCACCCAGCAAATGACTGATCGCCGCCAACGCCAGAAGGAGCAGCGCCTCCAAAAGCGCGAAGAGGAGCGCAAGGCCGCCACTCGTCGTGAGTTCCGCCGCCGCATCGTCATCGCCATCGCCGTCGGGATCGGCCTGGCGGCAATCCTGGTCCTGATCAACCTCGGCCCTAGCGATCAGCAACTGGCCCCGGGGTATGCCGGCTTTCGCGGTCAGCCCACGGCTTGTGGGGCCGAGCAGCCGCCCGAATGGAGCCCGCAGGTCTTCTCGGCGCCCGAAGACCAGGGCACGCTTCCCGCCACCGCCACCATTGCCACGTCGTGCGGGTCGATCGTGATCGACCTCAACGAGGATGCTCCGGAGACGGTCAATTCATTCGTGTTCCTCGGGCGCGAGGGCTTCTACGACGGCCTCGTCATCAACCGGATCATCGACGATTTCGCCATGTACGGAGGCGATCCCAACGCCGACGGAACCGGGACTCCCGGCTATGTGTTGACCGACGAGCCGCCGGGCGAGAATTTCGACTACACCGAGGGCGTGGTGGCGATGTCCAACAGCGGAGGCGGAACTGCGGGTAGCCATTTCTTCATCGTGATCGGACCCGACGCCCGGGTTCTCACCAACACCTTCTCCGTCCTCGGGACGGTGGCCGGAGGACAGGACACGATCGACGCCATCGTCGCCATTCCCCGCTCGCCCGCCAGCGGATCGAACGAGAGGAGCCGACCTTCGGAGACCATCTACATCGAGTCGGTTACTTTCTCCGACTGAAGTTCTGATTGATCGACCTCCACAGCCACTCCAACGCATCCGATGGGTCGGATGACCCGGCCGCGCTGGTGCAACGAGCCGCCGCCGCGGGCATACGCTCTCTCGCCCTCACCGACCACGACACCCAATCTGGGGTGGAGACGGCCCTCGCCGAAGCCAGCCGCTCGGGAATCGAGCTCATTCCCGGGACGGAACTATCACTTGCCTGGGAAGGCGGAGCGATGCACCTCGTGGTGCTCTTCCTCGTCCCCGGGAAAGGCCCTCTCCAAGACCGTCTGGCCGAGATCCGCACCGCCCGCCACGCCCGCAACCACGAGATCCTCGAGGCGCTGGATTCCCTCGGCCTTCCGGTTGGGGCGGACGAGATGGTGGCAATGGCGGGGGGCGAATCGGTGGGACGTCCCCACATCGCCGCCGCCATGGTCCGCCGGGGCTATGTGGAATCGATCGCCGAAGCTTTCGATCTCTACCTGGGATGGGGTCGACCGGCCTATCGCCCGCGCTGGCGGCTCACCCCCGAAGAGGGCATTGGTCTCTCTCTGGCATCAGGCGGGGTGCCGGTGCTGGCTCATCCCCACACGCTCGGACTCAACAACTCCGAAGAGGTCTCCACCACTCTCCGGCGGCTCAAGGCGGCCGGTCTTCGAGCGATGGAGTGCTACTGCCCTCTCTATTCGCCCATCGAACGTGAGGGGTATGCGGCGCTTGCTGCCAGGTTCGGGTTGCTGGCCTCAGGGGGAAGCGACTACCACGGGTCCTTCAAGCCCGGCATCGAGTTGGGAGTGGGGCGCGGCAACCTCTCGGTGCCCGAGCGACTGCTCGATGCCCTGCGCCCGTGAGAAGACCCCTGGGTCTGGGCGGCGCCGCCCTCATCGTCTCGGGGTCGGTTCTGATCTCACGGGTCCTCGGCCTCGGGCGGGAGACGTTGCTGGCGGCCTTGCTGGGAGTCAGCGAGGAGGGCGACCTCTACCGCTTCGCCTTCGTTGTTCCTGACTTCCTCAACTATCTCTTGGCAGGCGGCTTCCTCAGCATCACCCTGATTCCGATCCTCTCCCGACGGATCGAGGAAGGCGATGAGAATGCCTTGCACCGGGATTTCTCGGCCGTGTTCCGCTGGGTCGGGGCAGCCATCATCCTCCTCACTGGCGTGCTGATGCTGGTGGCCGATCATGTCTGCCGGGTGGCGTTTCCGACCCTCGGGGAAGCCGACCTCGATCGGGTGGTCAACCTGACCCGGATCATCCTCCCCGCTCAGGTGGCCTTCGTCCTGGGGGCGTTGTTGATGGCCTACCAGTACTCGAAGCGCCGTTTCCTCTACCCAGCCCTCGCCCCGGTGATCTACAACCTCGGCATCATCATCGGAGGAGTCGTCGGCGCCGGGCGGGACTCCAACCGGGCCGCCGGTTTTATCTGGGGAGCATTGGTGGGGGCAGTGGTGGGAACCTTCGTCTTGCAATGGATCGGAGCTCGACGGGCGGGACTCCGCATCTCCCCCGGCAACTCGACGGCGGTCCGCTCGTATCTCACGTTGGCCTTCCCGCTCATGGTTGGTCAGTCGGTGACGGTTCTCGACGAACAGTTTCCCCGAATCTTTGGTCAGCTCGGCGGAGGAGGATCCACCGCAGCGCTTTCTTTGGCGAGGATGTTGAACCTGGTGCCGGTCGGTGTGATCGCCCAGGCTGCGGCCGTGGCCAGCTACCCGTTTCTCGCCCGACTGGTCGCAGCCGGCGCCGCCGAGAGGACTGATCGAGTCACGCTCCGGGCCCTGCGGGGAACGACGCTCGTCTCGATGGCGGCGCTGGCCTTCTTTTTCGGGGCGGCGACACCGCTCGTCCGGCTGGTCTACGAGTGGGGCCGGTTTGGGACCGACGATTCGGCACAGGTGGCGACGTTGCTCGCCTGGTTTTCATTGGCCATTCCCGCCTGGGGAATCCACCAGATTCTGGGACGTTGGTTCTATGCCCATCGCCGGATGTGGCTTCCGGTTTTGGTCGGCACCGCCGCCACCGCGGCCGCGATCCCTTTGTCGCTGATGATGTTCGAGGCGATCGGCGTCGCCGGTTTGGCGATCGCCAGCTCAATTGTGATGTGGCTTTACACGATCGCCCTGACCGCCCTCTGGGCCCATCGCCGCCCCGATCGCTGGCGACCGTTGGCCGCCACGGTGGGACGTACCCTGCCGCTCGCCGTGGTGGCGGGCCTGCTGATCCGCCTCCTCAACGACGCCCTCGCTCCCCGAGGGGCGCTGGCGGCGCTCCTCATGACGGTCGTTTCGCTGGTGGTTCTGATCTCCGTATTTGGAGTCGGGGGGCGGACGCTGCGCCTCGAAGAGGCGAAACCGGATTGGTGGAGACGGACTAACGAGTCGGATGCTGGCCCCGACGCTCCGGTCTGACCCAGTCATAGGGATCGTCGGGATGGGGATCGTGATAGGCACTCACCCAGGCGGAGGGACGACGCCGGGGCGGAAGGTTGGCGCGAGCAGCAGCCCTCTCCTCCAGAAGTCGGAGGAACACAGCCGCAATCACGGCTGCCTCGTACTCATCGGCACCTCCGCGGATCTCAACCGAAGTCACGACGCTGGCTCCACTAGCTCTATCAGGGTACCGGCGAGGTCGGCGGGGTGGACGAAGGCGATGCGCGCCCCTCGGCCTCCCAACCGGGGCACTTCATCGATCAGACGGGCACCGGCTTGGCGCAGATGGGCGAGCGATTCCTCGAGGTCGAGCACGGCGTAGGCCACATGATGCAAACCCTCTCCTCGCTGTTCGAGAAACCGCCCTACCGGTGATTCGGGGGTCAGAGGAAGGAGCAGTTGGATGAAGGAGCCGCCCAGCGGGAGAAGGGCTTCCTCGACCCCCTGGCTTTCGACCACCTCGCGGTGGCTGGGTTCTATTCCGTAGCGATCGCGATAGCCCTCGAGGGCGGCTTCGAGGTCGCGCACCGCGATGCCGACGTGGTCGAGGTTGTAGGCGAGCACGCCCTCATTCTGGCGCAGCAGGCCCATGGGCCGCTTTCTACGCTTGCGAGATGGCAGAGCCGATCGAGCGCAACCTGGGTCTCGACCTGGTTCGGGTCACCGAGACCGCGGCCATGGCCGCCGCCCGTTGGATGGGCCGGGGCGACAAGGAGCAGGCCGATCAGGCGGCGGTCGACGGGATGCGGGCCCATCTAGCCACCCTCGACATCGACGGCGTGGTCATCATCGGAGAAGGGAAGAAGGACGAGGCCCCAATGCTCTTCAATGGCGAAAGGGTCGGGACCGGCCGGGGGATGAAGGTCGAGGTGGCGGTCGATCCCGTCGATGGAACCACGCTCACCTCCAAGGGCGAACCGGGGGCGCTATCGGTCATTGCCGTGGCTGAGGGGGCCGGGTTGATGTACTCCCCGGGCGATTTGGTCTACATGGACAAGCTGGCCGTGGGCCCGGAAGCCGCCGGCCAGGTGGACCTCGATGCACCTGCCGCCGACACCCTCCGCAAGATCGCCAAGGCCAAGGAGAAAGACGTTTCCGATCTGACGGTGGTCTTGCTCGATCGCCCGCGTAATGCCGGGTACATCGATGCGATCCGAACCGAAGGGGCGCGAATCCGCATGATCCGTGACGGCGATGTCGCCGCCGCCATCGCCACCGCCAGGCCCGATACCAGCATCGACCTTCTCATGGGGATTGGCGGTTCCCCCGAAGCCGTGCTGGCGGCGGCGGCGTTGAAATGCATGGGGGGAGAGATGCAATGCCGGCTCTGGCCTCGAGACGACCGCGAGCGCGCCTTCGCCAAAGATCACGCCCTCGACCTTGAGCAAATCCTCACGACTGACGACCTCGTCGGCTCGAAGAATGTCTTCTTCGCGGCCACAGGGGTGACGGGCGGTGACTATCTACGGGGGGTCGACTTTTCCGGATCTCGAGTCACCACCCACTCGGTCATCATGCGATCCAAAACCGGCTCGATCCGGTACATGGACGCCCACCACAACCTGGGCCGCTTGCGAGAGATCGCCGCCCCGAGCCTCGACTGAAATGCCAGGACCAAAGAACCTTCCCGAAACCTATCGCAACGTTCTCCTACTGCGGGCAGTGCGCGACTTTGATAACCGTCCGCTTTCCGATCCCGACCTCCACGCCATCCTCGAGGCGGGAAGATGGACGGGATCGTCCAAGAACAGGCAAAGCTGGTCTGTGATTGTCGTCACCGATCCAGACCAGAAAGAGCGACTGGCGGAAACCGGCGACTTCACCGATCCTCTCCGCCGAGCACCAATGGCTATCGCGCTGATTCAGGAGGGAGCCGGGTACGAATTCGACATCGGTCGACTCGCCCAGAACGTGATGCTGGCGGCCAAGGCGATCGGCGTCGCCACCTGTCCGGTGACCTTCCACCGCCACGAGGACGCCGCCCGGGTCCTGGGGATTCCCGACGGGAAAGTCTGTCGATATGGAGTGGCAATGGGCTATCCGGCGGCGGAGATCCGACGCTCACAAATGAGCGGGCGCAAGCCTCTCCACGAATTCGTCCACTGGAACTCCTACTGAGCAACCCTCACCCCCCTCCCGGCTGTTTCTCCCTCCGACGAGCGAAGCGAGTCTTGGGGGGAGTGGCCCGAAGGGCCGAGGGGGGTCTCGGCTCTCCCCCCTGTTAGGGGGGAGAAATAGGGAGGTGCACATCGTTTGGGACTGGAATGGGACGCTTTTCGACGATCTCGGGGTCGTGGTTGCCTCCGTCAACGAAGGCCTGGCGACGATGGGAGCGGCGCCGATCGATCTCGACGGCTACCGATCGCACTACACGAGGCCGGTCAAGCACTTCTACGACAAGCTTCTCGACCGCGAGCTCAGTGGAGAGGAATGGACCGAGATCGATCGCGTCTTCCACGACGCCTACCGCCGGGCACTGGTGAAGGCACGCCTCACCGAGGATGCCCGTGAAGCCCTCGATCAGGCCGCGCTTTTGGGAAACACGCAATCTCTTCTCTCAATGTTTCCTCACCCCGACCTCCTCCCCCTGGTCAAGAAACTCGGAATCGAGGCCTATTTCGACCGCATCGACGGCCTTTCTGAGGGAAGCCCCGGAGACCCGAAAGCGCAATACCTGGAGCGGCATCTGCGACTGCTCACGGCCGGCGAGGACCCGAGACGGGTGGTGGTAATTGGCGACACCCCCGACGACGCCACCGCCGCCCAGCACGTCGGCGCTCGTCCCATCCTCTACGACGGCGGTTCGCATCATCGAGTCGACCTCGAATCCACCGGGGCGCCGGTTGTCTCCTCGCTTCGGGCCGCAGTCGAACTCGCCCTCGGCAACTAGGTTTGGCCTATGAAGTCGATCAATCCCACCAACGGCGAGGTGATCGCCGAGTATCCCGAACACGACGACCGGGAAGTGGATCGCCGTCTCGAGGCGGCCAATCGGGCCTTTCGCCATTGGCGGCAGACCTCTTTCTCCGAGCGAGCCGAGGCGATGTCAAGAGCGGGCGAGATCCTCGAGAAGCGCAAAGACGAGCTCGCCCGTCTGATGGCCATCGAAATGGGAAAGCCAGTGGCGGCAGGAAGAGCCGAGGCTGAGAAATGCGCCTGGGTTTGTCGCTATTACTCAGACGAAGCAGAGGCGATGCTCGCCGACCAGCCCGTCGAGACCGAGCGTTCGAAGAGCTATATCCATCATGAACCCCTCGGCGTCGTCCTGGCGGTCATGCCCTGGAATTTTCCGTTCTGGCAGGTCTTCCGCTTTATCGCCCCTGCCTTGATGGCGGGGAACGGGGGCGTGCTCAAGCACGCCTCCAACGTGTCGGGTTGCGCACTCCAAATCGACGAGATCCTCGACGAAGCGGGATTTCCGGCCGGGCTCTTTTCGACGCTGCTCATTGGCTCCGAAAGGGTCGGGAAGGTGCTCGAGGATCCTCGCATAGTGGCGGCCACGCTCACGGGCAGCGAGCCTGCCGGACGGGCCGTCGCCGCCAAGGCCGGATCATTGCTCAAGAAAATGGTCCTCGAGCTTGGGGGTAGCGATCCCTACCTCATCCTGGCCGATGCCGATCTTGACAAGGCCGCCTCGATCTGCGCCCAGAGTCGCACCATCAACAACGGCCAGAGCTGTATCGCCGCCAAACGCTTCATCGTCGTCGAGGATGTGCTCGATCCATTCACTGAGGCCTTTACCAAAGAGATGGCCGCCTATGAGTTGGGCGACCCGCTTGAGGAGGAAACCCGTCTCGGACCGCTCGCCCGCCGTGACCTCCGCGACGAGCTCCATCAGCAGGTGACCCGTACGGTCGAGGCGGGGGCCAGCCCGCTTCTGGGAGCGGAGGTGCCGGAGGGACCAGGCGCGTTTTACCCCGCTTCGGTCCTGACCGGAGTCAAAGAGGGAATGGCTGCATACTCAGAGGAGCTCTTCGGACCGGTGGCGGCGGTCATTGCAGTCGAGTCGGAGGAAGAGGCGGTGAGGGTCGCCAACGACACCTCCTTCGGGCTGGGGGCGGCAATTTTCTCAACCGATGTGGAACGAGCCGAACACCTGGCCGCCACCCGACTCGAAGCGGGCTGTTGCTTCGTCAACGCCCTGGTGGCATCGGATCCCCGTCTGCCCTTTGGAGGGGTGAAGGCGTCGGGCTACGGGCGCGAGTTATCGGTCCTTGGAATCAAAGAGTTCGTCAACCAGAAGACGGTGGTGGTGGCCTAGAGCTCGGAGCGACCGGCGAGGGCGCGGCCCAGAGTCAGCTCATCGGCATAGTCGAGGTCACCCCCCACCGGTAAGCCCATCGCCAGCCGAGTAACCCGCACCCCCCTCGGTTTCATCTCACGGGCGATGTACATGGCGGTGACGTCGCCTTCGACCGTGGGATTGGTGGCGAGGATCAGCTCCATGATCCCTTCGTCTTCAATTCGCTTGCCTAGCTCTGCGATACGAAGCTGGCTGGGACCAACGCCTCCAATGGGGGAGATGGCTCCACCCAGCACGTGGTAACGGCCGCGGAACTCCTGGGTCCGTTCGATCACGGCTATGTCCTGTGCCCGCTCGACCACGCAAACGATCGTCTGATCGCGCTTGGGATCACGACAGATCGAGCATTCCTCGCTGGCCGTCACGTTGTAGCAACGGCTGCAAATACGCAGCTGGTCGCGCATGTCGACGATGGCAGACGACAGCCTGAGGGCGTCCTCGCGTTCGACCCCCAGCAGGTGGAAGGCCATTCGTTGTGCGCTCTTCCTTCCCACACCCGGAAGACGGGCTAACTCATCGATCAGGCGCTGAAGCGGGCCTTCGAACATTCTCAGCCCAGCAAGCCACCGAGGTCGAGGCCACCGGTGAGTTCGCCCATTTCCTTTTCGTTGTCGGCGGCCGCGGCGTCGAGGGCGCTGTTGACGGCCACGGTGATGAGATCGGCCAGCATCTCGACGTCGTCGGTTACTGAGGGGTCGATCGCGATTGCAGCGATTTTGCCTCCAATGATGGTGGTCTTGACCATTCCTCCACCGGCGCTGCCCTCGTAGCGGCGACCCGCCAGCTCCGCCTGTCGCGAGGCCAGCTCTTCAGACATCTTCTGGGCTTGACGGAGCATCGAGCCGAGGTCGAGGTTCGGGCCGTCGTTGGTGGTCATCTCCAGCGAGGGTACCCAAACGCTCTAGTCGTCTTCGATCACGAGCGTTGCTCCCAGCTCCTTTTCAAGCAGGGCAGTGGGGTCGATCGCCTCGGGGGGCGCCTCGAACAGGCGGTCTTTGTCGAGCACGCTTTCATCGACTGTGGCTTCCTCGCTCTCTGGCGAGGCACCGGTCTTGCGAAAACCGACTTCGATAGGAAAGCCCAGCAGGTCAGCGGCCTGGGTAGCTACCAAAGCACTGACCACCGGATCGGTCCGCAATCCCTCGAGATGAAAGTCCTGAGAGACGTCGAGGATCAGGCGCCGTCCTTCCTCGATGTCGCCGGGGGCGGCCTCGCGAAAGAGAGCCCAGCGCCGGGGGCCCAGAAGCTGACGCAGGCTCCCGAAAAGGGACGGCCAGATCTTCTGCACCGCCTCCATCGTTAGTCCGCCCTGGCCCCCTCCGTCGCCTTCGGCGCCACCTCCCCCAACGCCTACTTCGGGGGGAGGAAACTGCGTGCTCCGGGTTTCTCCCCCTGTAGGGGGGAGTACCGCCGCAGGCGAGGAGGGGGGAACGACAGAAGCCGGCGACGAGCCGCGCTCGAGGCGCTCGAGGCGAGCGGTCAAGGCGTCAGGGTCAGATGAGGTCTCCGGACGAGTAAGGCGAATGACCGCCAGCTCCACCATCAGCCGCTCCTCGCGACCCTCCCGGAGCTTGATCAGCGCTTCTCCTAGAAGATCGACAGCACGTAACACTGCCGCCGGCCCGACCACCTTGGCCGCCCTTTTCCAGGCTTCCAATACTTCCGCTGGCTCGTCTGCAACTTCGCTCAGATTGGGGGCGTAGTGGGCGAGAAACACCCCGCGAAAGAATCCGATCGCCTCGCCCACGAAGCGGCGGAGGTCGATCCCCCGGGCCGACATCTCCGCCACCAACTCGAGACCGGCTCGGGCATCAGCCTTGGCGACGGCTTCGACCAAAGCGGTATAGGCCTCGGTGTCAGCCATGCCGAGGGCGCGCTGGACACCGGTCAAATCGACTGTGTCGGAGCCGAGGGCGGCCACCTGTTCCAACAATGAGAGGGCGTCCCGCGCTGAGCCTTCGGCATGACGGGCCAACGCCACCAAGGCCTTGGCGTTGGTCTTGTATCCCTCGAGGTCGGCAATTCTCCCGAGATGGGCGGCGAGGGCCTCGGTGCCCACGGGATGGAAATCGAAGCGCTGAGTGCGGCTGCGGATCGTATCGGCGAGCTTGTAGGGCTCGGTGGTGGCGAGAACGAAGATCACGTGGGGCGGTGGTTCTTCGAGGGTTTTCAAGAGAGCGTTGCCGGCCGCCTTCGACAACATGTGGGCCTCGTCGAGGATGTACACGCGGCGTGAGTTGGGACCCGAGGCGACCGTCGACACCGACAGCCGCATGTCGCGGATGTCTTCGACCGAGTTGTGCGAGGCAGCGTCGAGTTCCATTACGTCGAGCGAGGAGCCTTCGGTGATGCCCTGGCACGTGAGACACTCGTTATCGGGCGAGCCATCAGCGAGGCGATGCTCGCAATTGAGCGCCTTGGCGAGGATCCGAGCGGTGGTGGTCTTGCCGGTGCCTCGAGGCCCGGCAAATAGGTAGGCGTGCGCCACCCGACCCTCGGTGATCTCGCGGGCCAGGGTCGAGGTCACATGGCTTTGGCCGACGACGTCCTCCCACGACTGGGGCCGATACTTTCGATAGAGGGCCTGATACGCCATCCCGAGAAGCGTACGGCATCAAAGGGACGAACGGCACTGGCTAGAAAGTGCCCGAATCCTTTGATCCCCTCGAGATCTAACGTTTCGGAAAGCAAGCGCCGATACACCTGGGTGTCCCTGATGACTGCCTCTCTATCCAATGCCGTCCCCACCGAGGCCGCCAGCAGGGCGGCCCCCGCGGTCTGGTCGCAGGGCCTGGTGCGACGCTTCGGGAAGGAAACCGCAGTCGACCAGGTCGATCTCGCCATCCAGCCGGGCGAGTTCTATGGATTGCTCGGCCAGAACGGTGCCGGCAAGACCACCACCATCAAGATGATCGTGGGGTTGCTACGACCAAATGGGGGCACCGCCGGAATCGGTGACTTCGACACCTGGCGCCAGCCCCTCGAGGTGAAGAAGCGAATCGGAGTGCTGCCCGAAGAGTTCAATCTTTATGAGCGGTTGACCGGAGCCGAGTTGCTCGACTTCACGGCTGCCATGCACGGTCTCAGCCGCGAGGAGACCGTGACCCGGCGCCAGGAATTGCTCGGCCTGCTCGATCTCTCGGAGGCGGCAGGCAAGCTGGTGGGCGACTACTCCCGGGGAATGCGAAAGAAGGTTGCCCTGGCAGCCGCCATCATCCATCGTCCACCCGTACTTTTCCTCGACGAGCCCTTCGAGGGCGTCGATCCGGTATCGGCCCGCCTCATCCAGGACCTCCTCAGGCGCTACACCAGCCAGGGGGCGACGATCGTCTTCTCCTCTCACGAGATGTATCTCGTCGAGCGACTGTGTACCCGCATCGGCATCATGCAGAAGGGGAGGCTCTTGATAGAAGATACCCCGGCGGGGCTCTGTGAGCGGATGGGCGTCGCCTCGGTCGAGGACGCCTTCATCCTCGCCGTGGGCGGTGGGACTTCTACCGAGGGTCTCGAGTGGTTGCGCAGTTCGGCTGGCTAAAGGCCCGGCTCACCTGGAACGGACTCCGTCGAGACCGGCAGAGGCGGATCGGGTTTCCCCTCATCCTCGGCTTGATGGGATGGCTGGCCTGGAAAGTCGCCACCGCGTATTCGACCGAATTCGGTCGCCTCGAGCCTTCGCTGGCATCCGAGTTGGCTTTGTGGGGGGCCCTGGCCTTCTTTATTGGCTGGGTGACGCTTCCGGTCGTGATTTTCCCTTTGGACGAGACCCTCGATCCTGCCCGCCTCGCCGTGTTCCCAATCACCCGGCCCAAGCTCTTGGTCGGGTTGGTCTTCGCCTCCGTGATCTCGCCCAGCATCCTGGTTCCGGCCACCGCGGCTACGGTCAACGTCGGGATGTTCTCGGGCTGGGCCCGCCTGGCTGCCGTCGTGGCCGGCCTGGTGCTGTTGGCGCAGATGGCGGTCGGTGCGCACCTGTTCACCAGCCTCGTGTCCTCCATCCTCCGATCTCGTCGCGGTCGTGATGTCGCTGTCATGGTCGTGATCGGAATCGGACTCTTCACCTTCGCCGCCTATCAAACCGTCGCCTCGCAGATCGCCACGGCCGGGATGGAAGGGGCCCTGGCGGCCAACCGCATCTCCGGGATCGCGGCTTTGATCCCCCCGGTGGCCGCGCAATCGATAGCCACCGAGGCCGCCGCCGGGGACTGGGGCGGGGCCGTCCTGATGCTCATCGTGGCCCTCTCCTGGCTCGCGCTGATGGCGTATGCCTGGGATCGTCTGCTGGGCTGGATGCTGGTCACTCCCGACCACAGTCCTCGGCCCGATCGGGCTCGTCATCGCCGGGGGCTCGCCGAGCGGGGCCCCTGGGGCAAGCGTCGAGTGCTGGCGCGAAAGGAATTGCGATTCTTCGTGCGCGATCCCCGCCAGCGCCTGGTTTGGACCGGGACGGTGATCTTCGTTGGGCTTGCGGTGGCCGTGCTGGTGGTCGGGACCGACTCGATGGCGATCTTCCGCCGCTCGGCCTGGCTGCCGCTGCTCGCTCCCGCCATGGTGCTTTTCGTTGGCTTGCCGATCGCGCTCAATCAGTTCGGCTGGGAGCGCAATGCCTCGAGCTACCTATTCGTCCTCCCCATCAAGCCCCGGCATCTCCTGCATGGCAAGAATCTGGCCATCGGGCTTGGTCTAGTCGTGGAGACCATCTTCATGTCGACGTTGCTTGCCACGTTCAGCGGCGCTTGGAGCGCCCTCCTGATGGTTCCCGCCCTGGCGGCCTCGGCCATCGGCTGTCAGCTGGCAGTTGGAAACATCGTCTCGGTGATCGCCCCGCTCCGCCTGCCCCGGGAGGGAACCGACGTCTTTGCGCAGGCGACCGAGCAGGGCCTCCTGGCATTGCTGGCGCAGATGGGATCGTTCTTGATGATCGGGCTGCTGCTCGTACCC
>DATFFB010000136.1:0-10779 GCA_035250485.1 Acidimicrobiia bacterium | reverse complement strand
GGTTCTGGGGGCCGAATTCACTTGATGAATACTGGAAAAACGCCGCGAAGGAAGGTTTGGCGAAATGTCGTTGACTGGGCACATTGATGTTTTCCCCTTGGAGGAAGTTCTCCGCTTGCTAGCGCGTTCGTACAAGAGCGGCTGCTTGCGGGTGGACGCTCCCGACCTTCACGGTCGCGTTTTCATAAATGGCGGATCGGTGACTTTTGCCACCATTGGCAGCGACGAAGATCTTCGCCGCCAGTTGGTCAATTCCAAGGTGGTTAGTGAAGACGCCATCAGGGCGGCCGAGGTGGGCGGGCGTTCGCTCTCGGATTCAACCGCCCCCTCCGGCCTCTCGGACTTCTTCCGCGAGGAAGTGATCGAGAGCCTCTATCGCATCCGCAAGCCCGGTCGAGGCCAGTTTGTATTCAATGTGGACGTGGCCCCTCGCTACCGCAGCGAGCAGGCCTTCGACGTCGAGATGTGCATCTCCGAGGCAGACCGGCGAGCGGTGGAGTGGGCGGACATCGAGTCGGTGATCCCCACGATCGACGAAAGCGTCCGGATTGTTAGTGAGGCGCCCAACAACGAACCCGTCACCCTCGCCCCCAACACATGGAAGCTCGTTGCCAACTTCGACGGCACCTCGTCGATTCGTGCGCTCGCCGACCGCTTGGGTGCGGGTCGCTTCCGAACCGCCAAGGACTTGGCCGCCCTGGTTCGAGCGGGACTGGTCGAAGCCGTGCGCGCCCCCGAGCCTGCTGCCGCCCCGCAGAGCCCCAGCTATTCATATGCCGGCTACGAGACCTCGATGCCCTCCGAGCCCGTCGAACCGCCGGCAGAGCACGAGGAGCCGGAGCCCTCATACGAACCGACCTATGACGAGCCCGAACCCGAAGTTGCCCGGCCCGAGCCCAAAGAAGCCGACTTCAACCGCAGCTGGTGGGCCGAGGCGGTCCCGGCCGAGTCGACCGCCGAAGAGACCCCGGCCGACTCAGAGGAAGGCGAGGAGACCCCCGCCGGCTCCGACTCCTTCTTGGATCGGGTCTTCTCCCAGCTCAACGAGAATCCCGAGGGTCAGGGCGGAACCAGCCAGGTTCCCTCCCATGGATTCCTCAAGCGGCGGCGCATGAGCTCCGTCGGTCTCGACGACTAAGCGCTTCCGCCAGCCTCTCCGGCCGTAAGGTCTCGCGCCGTGATTCTCTTGATCGCGGCGCTCGGACTCCTGCAAGGCCCCGTCCTCCATCGCTGGGCAGTAGCGGTCGGTGCCGACCGGCCATTCAGAACCTCAGCAGGAAGTCCCCCCCTTCATGAAGACGTTCGGGGCTGGCGATGGCGAGAGCTCGGAGTATCGATTCTCGTCGGCCTCGCCTACTGGGGGATGGCGAACACCCTGGGGCTCACGCCGGTCCTCGTCGCCCATCTGATGATGGTTTCGCTGACCGCCATGCTGGTGGTCACCGACCTCGACTACTTCCGGATACCCAATCGGCTCCTCTACCCCGGGGGGACCATCTGCATGGTGCTCTTGGCGGGAGCGGCTGTGATCGAAGGCCGAACCTTGTCGCTACGACCGGCGTTCATCGGGGGGGCGGGCTATTTCACGCTCCTACTTCTCGTCTATCTGGCAGCCCGCGGGGAAGGCTTTGGTTTTGGAGACGTCAAGCTCGCCGTTCTGCTGGGGTTCTTCGCCGCCTTCCATTCCTACCGCACCCTCGCCTACTCCTTGTTCATCACTTCGCTGTTGGGAGGAATCCCGGCGTTGATCCTGCTGGCGATGGGAAAGAGCCGGAAGACGGCCATCCCTTACGGACCCCCGCTCATTTTCGGAACCTGGGCGGCCATCATCTCGACTCCACACCTTCTCGGCTGACCGCCCCGCTTTCGCCGCACCCAAAGGGGGGAGAAACGAAACCCGGCCTCCCTACCATCGCCGAGTGCTCCGATTCCTCACCGCAGGCGAATCACATGGCCCGGGCCTGGTGGCGACGGTCGAAGGATTGCCGGCCGGCCTCGAGGTCGACGTCGAGGCGCTCCAACACGAGTTGGCGCGACGGCGGCTGGGGTTCGGCCGCGGTCCCCGGATGAAGCTCGAGAAGGACGAGCTCGAGATCCTGGCGGGGGTGCGCCATGGCGCCACGCTGGGATCGCCGGTGGCGGTGATCATCCGCAACACCGAGTGGCCCCGTTGGCAGCAGGCCATGAGCCCCGAGCCACAGGAAGAACCCGAAGAGGACACCCAGACCGGCCGCAAGCTGACGGCGCCGCGACCCGGACATGCCGATCTGGCGGGGATGATGAAGTACGACCGTCGGGACGCTCGCGACATCCTCGAACGCGCGTCGGCTCGCGAGACCGCCGCCCGGACCGTAGTGGGATATCTGGCCAAACAACTTCTCCGCACGATCGACGTCGAAGTCCTCTCCCACGTCGTGGCGATCGGCAAGGTCACCGCCCCCGAGTCTCGGCCTCCGACCCCGGCGGACCTCGAGCAGATCGACGCCTCGGAGGTTCGATGTTTCGATCCCGATGCCGGCGCCGCCATGATCGGTGAGATCGAAGCTGCCAGAGCCGAACGCGACACGGTCGGGGGGGTCGTCGAGGTTCTGGCGTACAACGTTCCCCCCGGTCTCGGGAGTCATGTCCACTGGGACCGCCGAATCGATGGCCTGCTGGCGGGGGCTCTCATGTCGATCCACGCCATCAAAGCGGTCGAGATCGGGGATGGCCTGGAGACCGCTCGCCGCCGCGGCACCCAGGCTCACGACGAGATCTACTACGACGGGGGATTCGCGCGACGGACCAACCGCGCGGGCGGCACCGAGGGGGGAATGACGGTCGGGGGGCTCCTCAGGGTGCGGGCGGCGATGAAGCCCATCTCCACGGTGCTGAAGGGTCTCGAGACTGTCGACATCGTGACCCGCCAGTCCGAACGCGCTTTCTATGAGCGGTCCGACACATGTGCCGTACCGGCGGCCGGGGTAGTCGCCGAGCAGATGGTGGCGATCGTCCTGGCTCAGGAATGCCAGCGAGTTTTCGGGGGGGACACCGTCAATGACTTTCGAGCCGCGGCCCTGAGCCGCAGAACCCGCCTCGCTGCCTTCTAACGATGCCCCTCTGGCTGATTGGGATGATGGGGGCGGGCAAATCGACCCTGGGAAAGATCATCGCCGAGCGCAAGGGCTGGAAGTTCCTCGATACCGACGACCTGGTGATGGAAGCTACCGGCCGCGAAATCACCGAGCTCTTCGCCACCGAGGGCGAGGCGGGATTCCGGATCCGGGAGTCCGAAGCGGTGGCTTTGGTTTCTTCCCACCCCGCTGCGGTGGTGGCGACCGGGGGCGGGGCGGTGCTGCGATCTGAAAACGTCGACACGATGCGACGTACCGGGCTGATCTTTTGGCTCCAGGCGGAGCCGGCCACGCTGGCCGCTCGCATCGCCTCGGAGAGCAAACGGACCAGTCGCCCGCTGATTTTCGACGACGACGTCGAACATTCGTTGCGGGGGATCCTCGACGACCGCCAAGGGGCATATCGAGCGGCCGCGGACTTCGCCATCAGCACCGACTTGCTGTCTCCGGAGGAGGCGGCCGACCTCGTTGAGGCGCTGTGGCACGACTGACGATCGCGCCCGCACTTCCGCGTGAGCACTCAGAGATCATCATCGGGCACGGACTCCCCGAGCCCCTCCTGCCGCCGAGAGAAACGCGAGCGCGAACGGTGATCCTGCTCTCGCCAGGAGCGTCGGGGCCCGCGGCGGACGCCGCGGCGCGAAGCGGGGCGACCGACCAGTTTGTGCTTCCCGACCGGGAGGAGGCAAAGTCGCTCATCGTCGTGAGCCGCGTCTATGAATGGCTGGCCGAACTCCGCCTCGGCCGTCACGATACGATCCTCGCCGTCGGTGGCGGGGCCGCGACCGACTTGGCCGGGTTCGTAGCCGCCACCTGGCTTCGAGGCATCGAAGCGGTTTTTTATCCCACCACGCTGTTGGGGGCGGTCGACGCTGCCATCGGAGGCAAAACCGGCATCAATTTCGCCGGCAAGAACCTGATCGGTTCCTTCCATCTCCCCAGCCGCGTTCTGATCAACCTCGACCTCCTGGAGACCCTGCCTCCGACCCTGCGGCTGGAAGGATTGGCGGAGGCCTTGAAGGCCGGATATGTGGCTGACCCCGACCTGGTCGACCTCCTCGCCTCAAGAGGTCAGGAGGCGGCGCTCGACGAGGTGGTGGTGCGGGCGGTCAAGGTCAAAGTGGCCGCGGTTGAGGCCGACTACCGCGAATCCGATCGGCGGGCAATTCTCAATTTTGGTCACACGGTCGGGCACGCAGTGGAGATCCTCGCTCCTATGCCCCATGGCCTGGCAGTAGCGGTGGGGATGGTGGCCGCGGCCACCGTTTCCAACGCTCGTTTTGGTTTCGACCATCGCCAACTCATCGAGACGATCTTCGGGCTCGGGCTGCCGGTGGCGGCCGCGGGAGTGTCCCTCGAATCTGCACTGCAGCTGATCGCCCGCGACAAGAAGCGATCCGCGGCGGGAGTCAGAATGGTCCTCCTCCAAGCACCCGGCTCTCCGGTGGTGGAACCGGTGACCTCCGACCTACTCGAAGTCGGCCTCCGGGCGGTGGGCATCACCTAGTTCGGTCGGCTCCAGCGCGACGAGAGGAGACGTCTCCACCCAGAAGTCGATGTCCTTACGCGCTTCGTCGGGGCTCGCGTTCCAGCTCTCCGTTCGCGCCCGGTAGATCACGCGCTCGCGCTCGGCGCGGTCGGTGATCTCGGCTGCCATGGCGGGGACATCGGCCTGCAATCCACGTTTGAGGTGAATCGTGAAATGAGGATTGGCGATGAGGTTGGCTAGCCAGTCCCTACGGCGTCCGGGCCGCCCGGTGATGTAGTAGCGACCGTCGAATTGGTGAAGGTAGATCTCGATCCGTCTGCTCTCGCCGGTGCGGGCGCCAACCGTCGAGATGTCAACGATTCCGCCGCGGTCTAGTGCCGCTTTGATGGCTGCGTCCATGGCCGCAGGTTAGGAGCGGCCGGAAGCTCCCTTATTCTGAGCCTTGTGCGCTGGCCATGGGAATCACAGGCCGAGCCGATCGGAGAACCGATCCGTGCAGAGCTGTTCAGCGTCGAGAGGCTGGAAGACCATGCTCGCAGCCTCGCCAAGTCCCAGGAGCTGAGTGAAGCGCCGGGAAGATTCCGCCCCATCTCCAAGCGCCTGACGGAAAACGGCCAGGTGCTCCTCGCTGCTTATCGAGAGCTCTCGCGGGCGATTCGCGAGGAGAGCATGCTCACGCCTGCGGCCGAATGGCTGGTGGACAACTTCCATCTGGTCGAAGCCCAGCTAGCAGCCGTTCGCAAGACCCTGCCGGCTTCCTATTACCGCGAGCTTCCCAAGGTCAAGAGCGGTCATCTGGCCGGCTTCCCGCGCATCTACGAGATCGCCTGGGCGTACGTGGCGCATCACGACAGCCGCTTCGAACCGCAAACCCTCGAACGCTTCGTAGCCGCTTTCCAGGAGGAAGAGCCCCTCACCATCGGCGAGCTTTGGGCGATGCCCATCGCTATCCGTCTGGTGATGATCGAGAACCTGCGCCGGCTGGCCGAGATGATCATCCAAGCCCGTGGCCAGCGCCGGATAGCCGACGAGATTGCTGATTCTCTGCTCGAGGTGGGCGACCGATTCCCCGAGGATGGCCTGCGCCAGTTAGGCCGGATGGAAACGATTCCCCGGGCGATGGCCGTTCAGCTGCTCCAGCGCCTGCGGGACCGCGACCCCGGGACCACGGCCGGACTGAGCTGGCTGTTCGATCATCTTGCTGGTCTCGGCGTCAGCCCCGACGAGCTCGTCACCGATGCCCTGCAGCGTCAGGCAGCGACAAATGTGACGGTGCGCAACGTCGTCACCAGCCTTCGCCAGATCTCATCGTTCGAGTGGTCCGAGTTCGTCGAGCGGGTGAGCCTGGTCGATCGCACCTTGTCGGAGGGCACCGCCTTTAGAAGCATGAGTTTCGCCACTCGCGACCTCTATCGCCATGTCGTGGAGGAGCTGTCCAAAGGCTCTCATCACACGCAACTTGAGATCGCCCGCACTGCTTCGGATCTCGCGGGCCAAAGACCGCGCCGGAGCCGCGAAGCGGATCCCGGCTTCTTCTTGATAGACCGCGGTCGGCCGGAATTGGAGTCCGCCATCGCCTTTCGGCCATCGCCGTCTCAATATCTACGCCGTGGCATAAAGCGATGGTCGGCGGCGGTCTATTGGGGATCGATCCTTGCCCTCGCGTTAGTTTTCCTGGCGGTTCCATTCGTGAGGACGCTCGAAGCGGGCGGACCCTGGGTGGCACTGCTTGTCGGTCTCTTAGGCTTCTTCCCGGCCACCGACCTCGCCGTCAGCGTCGTCAATCGACTCGTGACCGGTTTCGTTCGACCGGGGATGCTCCCGGCGCTCGATCTCGCCGAAGGTCCTGATTCCGATTCGAAGACCATGGTGGCCATCCCGGTGATGCTGACCGGGGCGGGCCAAGTCGAGGAGCTCGTTGACCGGCTCGAGGTCCATTACCTCGCCAATCCCGAGGGCGAGTTCCGATTCGCCCTCGTGTCCGACTACCGCGACGCCGAGGAAGCCAACCACACCTCGGACACCGAGCTTTTCAAACTGGCCACCTCCGGGATTGCCCGCCTCAACGATCGGCACCCGTTGGCGGGTGAGGCTCGCTTCTATCTCTTTCAGCGTCATCGGCTCTTCAACCCCAGCGAGGGTCGACACATGGGCTGGGAGAGAAAACGAGGAAAGCTCCATGAGCTCAATCGTCTACTGCGCGGGACCAGCGACACCACATTCCTGCCCGACACCGAGGCTCCGGGAGGAGTTCGCTACGTCATCACCCTCGACGCCGACTCTCGCTTGCCCCCGGCAGCTGCGACCCGTCTGGTGGCCACGATCACTCACCCTCTCAATCAACCGGTTTTCTCACCTTCCTTGGGTCGGGTAACAGACGGATACGGAGTCCTGCAACCCCGGGTGACGCCCTTCCTCAGTGCGGACAGCACCTCGTTCTACCAACAGGCGTTCTCACCACCCGCCGGAGTCGATCCTTACGCCGCGGCAGTAAGTGACGTCTACCAGGACCTCTTCTCCGAGGGCTCTTACGCCGGGAAGGGGATCTACGACATTGACGCTTTCGAGGCAGCGCTGGCCGGGAGGGTGCCCGACAACGCGCTGCTCTCGCACGACCTCTTCGAGGGGAGCTTCGCCCGCGCCGGACTGGTTACCAACGTCGAGGTCTTCGAGGAGTTTCCTAGCCACTACGAAGTGGCGGTGCAACGGCAGCATCGGTGGGTGCGGGGCGACTGGCAGCTCCTGCCCTGGATCCTGGGACGAAGGGGCGCACTCGACGCCGTGGCCCGCATGAAGATGATCGACAATCTTCGCCGCAGCCTGAGCGGGCCGGCGTCGTTCGCGCTCCTCCTGGCCGCCTGCGTCATTCCCGCCGTCCCGCTCTGGGCCTCGGTGGCTCTTGTAGTCGGATCATTGGCGTTTCCGGCCTTGCTTCCCCTCCTGGAGCGATTGGTCCCGCGCCGGACGACGACGCCCGGAGCGATCAGATTCCAGCGCTGGGTGGGCGATACCGGACGGGTTCTCGGCCGGATCGGACTGCAGATTTCGTTCCTGGCCTATCAGGCCCTGGTGATGACAGATGCGATTCTCACCACCCTTTGGCGGATGCTGGTGTCGAAACGGCATCTGCTCCGCTGGATGACCTCGGAGGAGGCGGAGAGTCGCTTTGGCTTGGACTTCAAGGAATTCCAAAAGCGCATGGCCCCTCCGGCGATCCTGGGAGTAGCGGCTGTCGCGGCCGCCCTCTTGGTGAAGCCCACGTCCCTCTGGGTGGCGACACCGCTCGCCGTTGCCTGGGTGGCCGCTCCCTACCTGGCCTATGAGGCGAGCAAGACCAGGCGGCCCGCTGCGGCGGCACCGCTCGAGGTATCCGAGGTGGAGGCGTACCGGTTGCTCGCTCGAAAGACCTGGAGCTATTTCGAGCGTTTCGTGACGGCCGAGGACAACTACCTGCCCCCCGACAACTTCCAGGAAGAACCCGACGCGATTGCACATCGGACCTCGCCCACCAATCTTGGCCTCTATCTCCTCTCGGTACTGGCGGCCCGGGAGTTCGGCTGGATCGGCACTGTCGAGGCGATCACCCGGTGGGAGCAGACGATGGCAGCCATGTTTCGCCTCGAGCGCTATGGAGGCCACTTCCTCAACTGGTACGACACCCGCACCCTCGAGCCGCTCAATCCTCGTTACATCTCCTCGGTTGATTCTGGCAACCTGGCCGGACATCTTCTGGCCCTGTCGCAGGGCTGCCTGCGCCTCACCGAGCGTCCCTCCGTGCTGGACTCTGGCGTGCGCGATCTCGCCCTCCTTATCCGCCAGACCGCCGACCAAATGGTCGATCGCCTCGATACCGAGTTTGTCTCGCCTCGCGACCTCGACCAGGCCCTGATCGACCTCCTGGCGGCAAGCCACTCAGAGAGCGATCGGCTGATAACGGTCGCCACCGCCGCGGACAACGTCGTTGACATCGTCCAGACCTTGGGGGCGGGGATCGAGACGGGCGAGCTTTCGGAATGGGCGATGGCGCTCGAGAGACTCGTTGACAGCCATGAGCTCGATAGAGACGTCAGTGCCGATGAGATGGGGACCCGGCTGAAATCGATATCCGATTGGGCGGTCGAGGTGGCCACCGGCATGGACTTTGGGTTCCTGATGGACCGCCAGAACAAGTTGCTCTCGGTTGGTTATCGGTTGAGCGATGGGGCTCTCGATCAGAGCCATTACGACCTGCTCGCCTCGGAGGCTCGATTGGCCAGCTTTGTAGGGATTGCCAAGGGCGACCTTCCTCCATCGCATTGGTTTCTTCTCAATCGCTCGATGACTCCGGTGGGAGCAGATGCTGCTCTCATCTCCTGGTCGGGGTCCATGTTCGAGTACCTGATGCCCTACCTGGTAATGGACTCGCCCACTGACAGCGTGCTGGACATGACCTATCGGGCGGTGGTGCGACGACACATCGAATACGGGCGGGAGCGCGGCGTGCCCTGGGGGATCTCCGAAGCCGCATTTGCCGCCCGCGACCTCCAGCTCACTTACCAGTACTCCGCCTTTGGAGTGCCCGGTCTGGGATTCGAGCGCGGACTGTCAGAAGACCTGGTGGTAGCTCCTTACGCCTCGATGCTGGCGGCGATGATCGATCCTCGTCGAGCACTGCAGAACCTCGAGCGCCTGGCGACCATGGGTGCCCTCGGTCGCTACGGCTACTACGAGTCCCTCGACTTCACGCCGTCCCGATTGCCCGAAGATGAGAAGTGGGTGACCGTGAGGGCCTACATGGGACACCATCAGGCGATGTCGATCATCGCCTTGACGAACGTCGTTTTCGATGGCGTCATTCGGCAGCTCTTTCATACGGATCCGGCGGTGCGGGCAGCTGAGTTGCTGCTGCACGAGCGGGTGCCTCGTGACGTCGAAGTCGCTCGACCCCGAGCCGAAGAAGTGGCGCTGGCCGCTCATCCGCGAACCGAGGGCGAGGGAGCCGTTCGGCACCTCGGGTTACCGACAGGTCCATTGCCGGAAACCCAACTGCTCTCGAACGGCCGCTATTCGGTGATGATCACCGACAGCGGATCGGGATACAGCAAACTCGGCGGTCTGGCGGTCACGCGCTGGCGAGAAGACCTGACGCTCGACAACTACGGCACGTTCTTGTTCATCCGAGATGACCTCAGCGATGCCATCTGGTCGGCGGGCTATCAGCCCAGCCGTGTCAACCCCCAGGCCTATCACGTCGAATTCTCCGAAGGAAAGGCGGAGATCAGCCGACGCGATGGGACGCTGCGATCGACTCTCGAGGTGGTGGTTTCGGCGGAAGAGGAGGTGGAGGTTCGCCGTCTCACTCTGACGAACCTGGATAACGCATCCCGGGAAGTCGAAGTCACCTCGTACGCCGAATTGGTGCTGGCGCCGCAATCTTCGGATGACTCCCATCCCGCCTTTTCCAACCTATTCGTGCAAACCGAGGCGGTGGGTGGCCATGACGCACTCCTGGCGCACCGCCGGCCGCGAGCGGCCGGTGACGAAACTTACTGGGCAGGGCACGTGGTCGCGATCAAAGGCGAAGTTGTGGGCGGTCTTCAATTCGAGACCGACCGGGCCCGCTTTCTGGGACGGGGCCGGCGCATTCATGAGGCCGCCGCTCTCGATCGGCCACTCTCGAACTCGGTGGGGCGAGTGCTTGATCCAGTCTTGAGCTTGCGCAGGCGGGTCAGGGTGCCGCCGGGGGGGACCGCCCAACTCACCTTTAGCACCGTGGTGGCTACCTCCCGGGAAGAGGCACTCGACCTGGTCGACAAGTTCTCAGATCCGGGGGCGTTCGAACAGAGTCTGACGGGGTCTTGGACCCAGGCACAGGTTCGTCTCCACCACCTCGGAGTCAGTCCCGAACAAGCCCATCTCTTCCAACAGCTCGCCCAGCGGCTGATCTATGTCGACCCTTCAATGAGGGCGCCGTCGGCGACGTTAGCGGCGGCTACTGGCGGCCAGCCAGCGCTCTGGCGTCACACCATCTCGGGCGATCTGCCGGTTGTCCTGCTACGAATCGACCAGCCCGAGGACAGGGGGATCGTGCGCGATCTCCTTCGGGCTCAGGAGTACTGGCGTGCCAAGGGATTGGCGGCCGACCTGGTGATCCTCAACGAAAAGCCCGGCTCCTATGTCGCCGATCTCCAAGCCACG
>DATFFB010000135.1:0-19947 GCA_035250485.1 Acidimicrobiia bacterium | reverse complement strand
CCTGACGGTGATGATCCCAGTCGACAGAGTCGATTCCGTGGTGAGATCGGTCATCTCCAAGACCGCCTCCAAGAACGTCCTCGCCTCTCTCAAGGGTGAGCCCCAAGAGGCCGGCGCCAACTGGAGTCGCTGGTACAAGGTTCTCACCGAGAAGATGTATTCAGGCGACATCTTTCAGGTGGCGGAGGTGGTTAGAGACCTCTCCTTCTCCCAACAAACCAAGGGGATTTCGCCGGCCCTGAAGCGGATGCTCTCGAAAGCACGTATGACTTTGATCTCCGAGCTTTCGTTCTCGCTCGAAGTCGACGAGGAGGAAGCAACCAATCGCCTCGATCGGGCTTTGCCCAAGGTCGAGGGGGCTCTCGTTCCCATCGTCTGACCTTGAGCGAGTTCCGGGCGGGGATCGGCTTCGATGCCCATCGCTTCGGCCCCAGCCCTCCAATCAAGCTGGCGGGGATCGTCGTCGACTCGAAGCGAGGGATCGAGGCAACCTCGGATGGGGACGTGGTTGCTCACGCGATCGCCGATGCCATTCTCGGAGCATGTGGGCTGGGCGACCTGGGCGATCATTTTCCCTCCCATGATCCTCAATCTCAGGGCGTCGACAGCATGTTGATCTTGCGAACGGTTTTTCGTCTTGCCCGGGCCTGGAGGTGGTGGATCAACAGCGTCGACGTAACGGTCATCGCTGAAGACTTACGAGTCTCCCCCCACCGTGCGGCGATGATCGAGGCGCTCTCGTCCCTGCTCGAGTGCGAGGCGATATCGATCAAGGCGACCACCACCGACCAGATGGGGGCGATAGGGCAGGGAGAAGGCCTGGCGGCCCTGGCGGTGGTCACCGTTACGATCTGACGCTTGCAGGTCCATTCCACTCTTCATCGCGGGCTGGTTGAGTTCGAACCGGCTTCAAAGGGTGAGGTCGGGATCTACGTCTGCGGAGCTACCGTTCAGTCCGAGCCGCACGTTGGACACGGACGTTACGCCGTCGTCTTCGATGTCATTCGCCGCTATCTGACCTGGCGGGGGAACCAGGTTCGATACGTGCGCAACGTCACCGATATCGACGACAAGATCATCGCCGCCGCCGCGGCCGCCGGCGAGACGGTGGCCGACCGAGCCAAACGGATCGAGGCGCTCTTCGATGAGTCTTACGAGGCCTTAGGGGTCCTTCGTCCCGATGTCGAACCTCGGGCCACTGAGCATGTCCCCGACATGGTCGCCCTGATCGAGACCCTGATCGAGCGGGGCCTGGCATATCCGGCACTCAACGGAGACGTCTATTTCGCGGTGCGTGCGTGGGAGAGCTACGGCAAGCTGTCCGGCCGCAACCCCGAAGAGATGCGGGCGGGGGCACGCATCGAAGTCTCGGAAATGAAGAACGATCCACTCGATTTCGCTCTGTGGAAGGCGGCCAAAGAGGGCGAGCCGTCCTGGGACTCCCCGTGGGGTCCCGGGCGTCCGGGGTGGCACATTGAATGCTCGGCCATGGCAGCCCGTTATCTCGGAGCCGATTTCGCCATCCACGGGGGAGGGAACGACCTCATCTTCCCTCACCACGAGAACGAAATCGCCCAGTCCGAAGGCGCCACCGGAAAGACCTTCGCCCGGTATTGGCTCCACAACGGGATGCTCAATCTTTCCGGCGAGAAGATGTCGAAATCCACTGGACGGCTAATTGAGCTCAGCGAGGCGATCAAGAGATTCGGAGGCATGAGTCTCCGACTCTTCTATCTCCGGGCCCACTATCGGTCGCCCCTGGAGTTCTCTGAGGAGCTACTCGAAGGTGCCGCGTCGGGTTACGAACGGCTGCAACGCTTCCTGGCCCGCTCGCAGACAGCGTCAGAGGTCGAGCCCGACCCCGAACTGATGGAGCGATTCGTGACCGCCATGGACGACGATTTCGGGACCCCGCAGGCGGTGGCCCTGGTGTTCGAGTCGGTGGGTGAGGCGAACCGCGCCCTCGACGCCGGTAGCTCGATGCCCGGCCACGAAGCCGCCATCAGGGAGATGTTGACTGTCCTCGGATTTGCGCCGAGACAGATTGACGACGAGGACATCAACCGATTGGCGGGCGAGCTCGGGCTCTCGGCTGCAGGGCTCGACGAGACCATGAACGCGATCCTTGCCGCCCGCGCCGATGCTCGGTCTCAGCGTGACTTCGCTCGGTCGGATCTAATCAGAGATCGCCTGGAAGCCGCGGGAATCGTGGTCGAGGACACTCCAGATGGCGCTCGCTGGTTTCGGCGATAGGGTCGAAGGGCTCCATGCCGTAGCAGCTGCGGCCGCGGCGGGACGGGTCGCTCAGCTTTGGGTGGAGCGGGGACGTTTGCAGCGTCCGGAATTTCAGTCCGTGGTCGACGATGTGGTGGCGTCGAGCGGCACTGTGTCCGCGGTCGACGATGTGATCTCACTCGCCGAAACGTCGGCGCCGCAGGGTCTCGTCGCCCGATGCGTGCCGCGGATTGAGGCTTCGCTGGATCAGCTCGCGACTGGTGTCGCTCCAGCTGCGGTGATGGTCCTCGATCATGTCGTAGACCCGCGCAACCTCGGTGCTATCGCCCGCTCGATTGCTGCCGCCGGACTCTCGGGATTGGTACTGGCGAGTCGGAGGGCAGCTCCCCTCTCGGCGGCTGCTTTCAAGGCGGCCGCGGGAGCGCTCGAGATCGTTTCGGTCACCCGCGTCAGCTCGATCGCCGAAGCTCTAGGTCGTCTCCGGCGCCTCGGCCTGTGGTCGATAGGCCTCGACCAGGGCGCAGAGCAGGTCCTTTGGGGATTGCCGCTGCTCGGGGAGCCGCTGGCCCTCGTCGTGGGTGATGAAGGAACGGGCCTGAGCCGGCTGGTGGCGGAGCGAGTCGAAGTCCGGGTGCGAATTCCGATCGCTCCCTCGGTGGAAAGCCTCAACGCCTCCGTTGCCGCGGCTTTGGCCGCGTTTGAGGTCTCCCGGGTTCGTGGTCTCTAGGGAGCTGGCGGAGGGAATCGAACCCACGCGCTCCCGCTTACAAGGCGGGTGCTCTGCCAACTGAGCTACGCCAGCGCGATTTGAATTTTATTGGCCACGCGATCGTCTTCGATCAAATTCAAATGCCCGTTGTATCCGCGCTGGCTCGATAGCCTTTTTGCCGATGTTCCACCGTCACCTGCCTTCGAACTGATATGTCCGGGCGGCATGCAGCTCCTGTCGGGCGAAACTTCTACCGGGACCTGGCAACGATGGTGGGTGGGATCATCGTCGTGGCCATCGTGGTCTATGGGTTGCTCTGGTTTTTCGCCGGACGCGACAACGTTCCACCGCCCACCTCGCAGTCGGCACAGCCGATTGTCTCGACCACGGCCGCAGTGACGACGACTCGCCCGATCGTCACCAATTCGACTTCAACAACCGAGGGCCCGACGACCACTTTGGTCGCCTTGCGAGCGCCCGAAGAGGTTCGAGTTCTGGTCTTGAACGCGGTTGGCGTGACCGGTTTGGCGGCGGAGGTAACCGAAAACCTGCAGGGTTTCGGATACCAGGTGCTGACACCATCCAACTATCAGCCGGCTCTCGAGCAATCCCGGGTCTGGTACGGACCGGCTTTCGAAGCCGAGGCGTACGAACTGGCGGGAGTGGCGTTTCCGGATGCCCTCGTCGAACTCAACAATGAGCTGACCCCCGACGCCGACATCGTGGTGATACTGGGCGCCTCATTCGAGGGCTGAATGTCGGAGCCGTTCCCACAGGGGAGATGACCGGTAGCTGGGAGCGGCCACAGAGCGCTTGGCCGCTCGGAGCCTGGATCATGGCGGCGATGCTCACGACTGCGGCGGCAGTCGCCATCTCCACTTCGGTCCTCTCTCCCGGGTTGTTACTGGACGCCATATCCTTGTGGCCGGGCCTGGTTCCTGCCCTCATTGCTCTTCTCGTAGTCGCGTTGCGAAAGGCCTGGCGTCGGCGAGCGGGAGCAGTTCCAGCTCTATTGGTCATCACCTGGCTGCTGCTGACCAGTGCCGCCCACCTTTCGGCTTGGGCGGCTCTCCCGTCATCGTCCGGCGAGCTCATCGGTCCTGTCAATTCGGATCGAATCGAACTGGTCACGGCGACGATCTCTCCACGGGGGCGGCTCGTCGTCGAGTCGACCACAGACGATGCTCTCTACCAGGTGCGCTTTCTGCGGCTGGGCGGCCCGGTCGGGGTTCCTGCGGCTGAGGAGGTCACGGGAGGCAGCGGCCTCAACATTTCGGTCACCGATCGGGGAACGACCCGCTGGTTCAGTTATGCCGGCTGGCGGCTCTTGCTCCGCCCCGAGACTGTGTGGAACCTGAATCTGGGCGGGGATGTCAGCGGCGATCTCAGCGCCCTGACCCTGGGCTCGCTGACCCTCAATGGGTCGGGCACGGTGATTCTGAACACAGCCACCCAGTCAGCACCGGTGGCGGTCCTCGGCTCGTATGTGATCAGCCTTCCGGCTGGAGCCGTCGCCCGCGTGAACGGCGAAGCGGAAGTGCCGGAGTCATGGATCGAGACCGAGGGTGGCTTCGCTTCCGGAGGGGAGGGTGAGGGCTGGATCATCAGCGTCGCCGAAGGAGGCTCCCTTCGGGTCAACCAGCCCTAAGTAAACTTCCGGCCAGATGATCGAGGAGACAACTCGCGAGCGGATTCATCGCTTCGCCCTCCTCGTCTGGAGCGTCATCGGCGTTCTCGCCCTGGTCTGGCTTCTGATTCGCATCGCCGAGAGCATTCGCATTATCTGGTTGCCGCTGGCGTTCGCGGCCGGGCTCGTCTTCCTCCTGAATCCGCTTGTCAACTACTTCGAGTCCCGTCGTATCCCTCGGGTGGTGGGCGCCTTTCTCGCCTTCGCCTTTTTCGTTGCGGTGATCGTGGCCGGTTTCTCGCTACTAGTACCGGCGATTCGAACCCAGGCCGAGGCCTTTGCTTCCTCCCTGCCCGAGACCTATGACGTGGTCTTGACGTGGATCGACGACTTGGCGGCAAGGTTCAATATCCAAGTCGATGTGACTCAGGGGGCTATTGCCGAGTGGTTGGCGGATCCCGCCAACCAGGAGACGATCCAGCAGGTAGCGGGCAACTTCGGATCCTTGGGGGGCCGCCTGGTGCGAGGGGTGGCCGAGGGCCTGGCGGTCCTCGTGCTGGCGCCCTTGTTGGCCCTTTATATGTTGATCGACCTCCGTCGCGGCAAGGCGTTGGCAGTCGAGCTCACTCCGCCCCGACATCGCGAGGAGGTGGTCTTCGTGGCCGGCGCGGTGGCGACCGCTCTCGGTTCCTTTGTGCGTGGACAGCTGTTGGTCGCCTTTATCGTCGGGGTCGCCTCGTCCGTTGGCCTCTGGCTTCTTGGCATCCCCTTCTGGCTGATCATTGGGATCCTGGCCGGAATCCTCAATCTCATTCCTTTCGCCGGCCCCGTGGTCGGCGGCGCTTTGGCCGCCATCGTCGCACTTCTCGACGGCTCGGTGGGCAAGGCCCTGCTGGCGATCTTGGTGTTCACGTTGATCCAGCAGGTCGACAACCACGTCATCACTCCACTGGTCCAGCGAGCCCGGGTGCAGCTATCGCCGATGGTGATCGTGTTGGCGCTGATTGTCGGGGGCTCACTCGCGGGCCTGCTGGGAGTACTGGTGGCGGTCCCACTCACCGCCGCCGTTCGGATCGTCGTCGGTCATTTGTGGCGGACGCGGATGCTCGGTCAGACCTGGGACGAGGCTTCCCAGCGCATGATCGAGTTGACACCACCGCCGGATCGGATCGTCGGGATTCGTCGCCGCAATGTCGTCGGCCAACAGCGGCTCTTCGACACCGCCGAACGCCCGGTTCCCGTCGACCGGACCTGACTCTCCGTTCAGCCTTCGAGTTCGCCCAGGTAGGCCTTGGAGAGCTCGGGGTTGGCCAGCAGGGCTTCGGCGCTGTCTTTCATGACGATGCGACCGGTCTGAATGACATAGCCGCGGTCGGCGATCCCGAGGGCGACGTTGGCGTTCTGCTCGACGACGAGGATCGTGATTCCCTGTTTGGAGATCTCGTCGATGGTCTCGAAAACCTGTTCGACCAGAATCGGCGCCAGCCCCATCGAGGGCTCGTCCATCAGCAATACCGAGGGCTTGGCCATGAGCGCGCGGCCGATGGCAAGCATCTGCTGTTCCCCTCCGGAGAGTGTGCCTGCTTTTTGTACCACCCGCTCCTTGAGCCGGGGAAACATCGAGAAGACATTTTCGATGTCGGACTCGATGGCCGGCCGATCATCTCGTAGCTGGGCGCCGATCTCGAGATTCTCACGGACCGTCATCTTGGCGAACAGGCGCCGGTTCTCCGGCACCATCGTGATTCCCTTCGCCACGATGTCGGGGGTCGCCAGGCCGTCGATCCTTTCTCCCCGCAAGGTCACGCTCCCTTTGCGAGTGGGAACCATGCCGAGGATCGTTCGCAGAGTGGTCGATTTTCCTGCCGCGTTCGACCCGAGGAGGCAGACCGTTTCGCCCTCATTGACCGTGAGGCTGATCCCGTGGAGAACCTCAGACGCCCCGTAGCCGGAAACGACCTCGTCCATCTCCAGGGCAGGAGCGCTCAAGTGGAAACCTCGCCATCCATGTCGCGTCTGGCGTCGTCGCCCGCCTTGCCGAGATAGGCCTCGATGACCTGCTGATTGCTCGCCACCTGGTCGTAGGTGCCTTCCGCGATCTTGATGCCGTGGTCGAGCGCCACCACCCGGTCGGAAACGCTCTTGATCACCGGCATGTCGTGTTCGATGAGGACAATCGAATAGCCCTTCTCATCTCGCAGCCGCCCCACCTGTTCGATGAGCTGGTCCTTCTCGGCTGGGTTCATGCCGGCCGCTGGTTCGTCGAGGAGCAGCAGTTTGGGCTCGGTGGCCATCGCCCGGGCGATCTCCAGCCGCCGCCGATCGGCGTAGGCCATGCTCGAGGCAAGTTGATTCTGACGGGGGAGTAGGCGCTGTCCGAAAAAGCCCAACGCCTCCCGGGCCTTGGCGGTAATCATTGCCTCTTCTTCGAGCGTGGCTTTCCCCTTGATCAAAGCCCCGGTCAAGCCCGTTTTGGTCCGGGTGTGCTGGCCCACCATGGCGTTCTCGAGAACCGTCATGGCGTTGAAGAGTCGTACCGATTGGAAAGTGCGGGCCATCCCGAGCCGGGTGAGAGCGTTGGGTTTAAGCCCGGCGATGTTGGAGCCGTCGAAGACCATGGTGCCCTCGTCGGGGGTGTAGAAGCCGGTGACGATATTGAAGAGGGTGGTCTTGCCCGCCCCGTTGGGTCCAATGACCCCGACGATTTCACCCAGGTCGGCGTGAAAGTCGACATCCTTGACTGCCTGCACCCCGCCGAACCTGATGGAAACCCCTTTCAGCTCGAGCAGGCTCATTGCACTCCTGGAGTTGCTGCCGCGGTCAGGGGACCCACCGACTCGTGCGGTTCCTCGGCGTGGAGCTCCAATGCCCGGCGCTTGTCGGGGATGAGCCCCTCGGGCTTCAGGATCATGATCATGACGAGGATGGCGCCGTAGATGTGGAGCCGGTACTCGCCGAATTCCCGCAGCAACTCGGGGAGCCCCACCAGGATCGCCGAACCAACGATGACACCAGGGATCGATCCCATTCCGCCCAGCACAACTACCGCCAGGACATTGATGGAAACGAGGAGGGTGAAGGAACCGGGGTTGGCTACCCCGAGCTTGGCGGGGAAAAACGCTCCCCCTAGGCAGCCCACGGCGGCGCCCATCGCAAAAGCGAGGAGCTTGTACTTGATCACCGAAACCCCCATGCCTTCGGCGATGTCCTCGTCCTCGCGCATTGCTGCCCAGGCTCTCCCCACCCGCGAATTCTTCAGGCGCCCGGCGATGAACAACGAGATCAGGGCGAAGGCAATGATCAGGTAGTACAGGACCCGGGGGTCGTTGGTATCCGCTCCAAAAGCAGGCACGTCGGCCACTTCCGTGATTCCCTGCGGTCCCCCGAAGATCGGCTTGAGCCAGTCGCTGAGGATCAGTACCCGAATGATCTCACCGAAGCCGAGGGTGACGATGGCGAGATAATCGCCCCGCAACCGCAGCACCGGAGCCCCGATCAGGACTCCGATGACAACGGCGACTACCAGGGTGACGGGGAGGGCGACCCAGAAATTAGTCAGAGGCTCCGGCGCCAGATCGAAGATGGTGGCACCCACCATCGAGGAGCTGCGGGCGGTGAGGAGGGCCACGGTGTAGGCGCCGACCGCGAAGAAGGCGACGTAGCCGAGGTCGAGCAATCCCGCATAGCCAACGACGATGTTGAGACCCAGCCCCAGGAGGATATAGAGGCCGACCGTGCCCAAAACGTCGGCCACGAACTGCTTGCCGATCCAAGGGGCGGCCAGGACCGCGATCGCACCCAGACCAAAGAGGATCGGGCGTACGTTGGAGTGCGTCACGCCCGGAACCTCGGTCAGCGCCTTCCGGAAGCCGCCTTTCCGTTGCAGATAGAGACGGATCACGACGGCCAGGACCGAAACAATGACCGCTCCCAGGATCGTCAGGGCATCGCTTCGGTAGAGCCAGGCTGTGGGAATGCCCAGACCCTGCAGCATGGGGATGAAGAGGCGGGCCCCGAGCCCGAGAAGCAACACGGTCCCCACCACGGTGATGACGATGGTGCGGGGCGTTGGCTGCAGCCGACGAAATCCTCCGGCCGCCGCTCCCATGACAGCTCCCATCACCGCCAGAATGACTAAACCGAGGTAGGGATTGGTTCCAAGGGTGATCGCATCGA
Organism: Acidimicrobiia bacterium; assembly: GCA_035250485.1. Lineage (GTDB taxonomy): Bacteria > Actinomycetota > Acidimicrobiia > Spongiisociales > ZC4RG35 > JACCTH01. Next base: position 11,200 of record DATFFB010000135.1, on the reverse strand, counting down.
AGAAGGCGGGCGAGATTCGGAGGAACATGCTGCGGACGTCGACGCCGGCATCGACTAGCAGCGAGAGGATGATCACCACGACTCCGGTTGTGACCCCCGCCACGGTCCCCGCAGTGATCCCGGTGAAGAGGCTGGTGTTGGCCTCTTCGCTTGCCCGCCGATAGGCGAAGAGAGCGAAGACGAAGAATGCCGCCATCATCACGACCACGTTGAATCGGATGAGGCCGACGATGATCGACCGCTCGCTGAAACGCTCGAGCATTCCCACCGCACCTAGGTAGAGGACAACCGCCCCCCCGATGAGTCCGGCTCGCACTGCTTGCGGCCTCACGCTCGTTTCTCCTCCGGTGCGCCGAGAAATCCACCGGGAAGGAAGATCAGGACGAGGACGAGAATCGTAAAGCTGACCACCGACGTGAGTTGTCCCACCGAGGGGATGCCGGCGCCACTGAGGAAGAGAATTGGCCCCACTGCCTCGATCAACCCGAGGACGAGGCCGCCCAGGGCGGCACCCGTGATGGAGCCAATCCCTCCGAGAACGGCGGCGGTGAACGCCTTCAACCCGGGGACGAACCCCATGTCGAAGCTCGCCTGGTTGAACAGGAGAATGAAGAGAATTCCCGCCATTCCCGCCAAGGCGCCGCCGATGGCGAAGGTGATGACGATGACGCGGTCGACGTCGATCCCCATCAAAGAGGCGATCTCGCGGTCCTCGCCGACCGCCCTCATCGCTCGACCGGTCTTGGTCCGTTCGATAAACAGGTACAGGCTCGACCAGATCAATATCGCTGCCCCAATCACCACCACCCGCGGACGATCGATGGAAATGCCGAAAATGTTCCAATCGCCGGCGAGGCCGGGGATATTCGGATAGGCCCGTACCTGTTCGCCATAGAAGCCGCGGAAGGTGTATTGGAGAAAAAGGGAGGCGCCAATGGCGGTAATCAAAGGGACGAGGCGCGGTGCCCCTCGCAGCGGTCGGTAAGCGATTCGCTCCAACAACAAAGCCACGCCCATGGAAACCAGGGCGGAGAAAGAGAGCATGATCAGGAGGGAGAGAACCGGCTGTGAGGCCATCAAGCCCGAGCTCGAGAGGTAGCCGGCGAGGAACAGGGTGGTGAAAGCTCCGGCCATGAAGACCTCGCCGTGGGCGAAGTTGATGATCAGGAGGATTCCGTACACCAGCGTGTAGCCGAGAGCGATCAACGCGTAGACCGAACCCCGGGCCAACCCTTGCACAAACAGGTCCTGCCAAACCCTCCCGCTGTATTGGCCGGTGGCGAGGGTCGCGCGAGCACCGGCGATGGCGGCGACGGTGATGATGACCCCCAAGACAACAAGCACGATCCGGCGGACCGGCAAACGACTGAAGATGCCAAGCGACGACCGCCGGGCCGAGTTGGTCATGGGCGACGGTCGAGGGTCATGTCGGCGACACTGTACGGCCCGCCGGGGGGCGGCGTCGGCAACCTGGCACTGATCCTGGGCGAAATGAAGGGAGGCGGGACCGAGGTCCCGCCTCCCTTGAGATGTTTGCTTCGTGGGCCCTTAGCCCTCGAGCCCCTTGGTCGCCGAGTAGACGTAGTCGGAGAACTCGCCGTTCTCGACCGTGACTACTCCGATCGTGGCCGACTGCTGGCAGTCGCCGTTCTCGTTGCAGGTGAGGGTTCCCGTCAATCCCGGGAAGTTCTCGGTTGCGAAGAGGGCGTCCTTCAGCGCCGTCCGTGGGATATGCAGTGTGTCCCCATCCTCGATCGCTACCGCCTCGATGGCTGTCAGCACCATGTTGACAGCGTCGAACGAGTGAGCGTGGAATACCGAGGTGGGCTCGCCGTAGGCCTCGTTGTACGCCGGCAGGAACTCGTTCTCGTAGAAGTCGGCATCACCCGCCAACTGCGAAAGGTCGGGGCCAGAGATGTAGACGCCATCAGCGTTCTCCGCCCCGGCGGCGGCGATCCAGTCGGGAGTGAACATGCCGTCAGAACCTGCCAGGTAGGTGAAGCTTCCGTTCTCCACCGCCTGCTGGGTAATCAAGCCACCCTCGGCTACGAAGATCGGGTAGTAGAGCAATTCGGGTCCGCCGGTGGCGAGGTCGGTGAGGATCGAGCTGTAGTCGCTCTCGCCCGTCTGGACCGACACCTGATCGGTGATAGTCCCGCCAGCCTCTTCAAACGCGGCGGCAAAGGCATTGGCCAAGCCTTCGGCGTAGGGGCTTCCATCGTGGATGGTCGCCGCCGAGGTCGCTCCCAATTCCTGGGCTGCGAACTCAGCCACAACAGCTCCCTGGATTGTGTCGTTGTGGGCAGTACGGAGATAGAACGGGTTGTGGGTCCCGGGATTGGTCAGAGCCGGGCTGGTATTCGATGGCGAAATCAGCACGATGCCCTGATCACCGAAGATCTTGTCGGCCACACCGAGTGCAGCCGATGAGCAGCTGGTGCCGATCACGGCCACGATCTGGGTGTCGGTGACGAGGCGCTGGGCACCGGCGGTGCCGCCCTCGGCCGAGCAGCCTTCGTCCTCGCTGACCAACTCGATGTCATGGCCGGCGATCTGGCCGACCGTTCCATCGAAGGCATTGTCGCCCCAGTAGTCGACGGCAAGCTCGGCTCCAGCCTGGCTGTCGAGGCCCAGTGTCTGGTTCTCACCGGTTATCACCATCAGGGTGCCGATCTTGATGGGCTCGCCGGCGGCCACTGTGACGCAGCCAAATTCGTCGGCTTCACATTCGTCGGGGGTGCCCCCGCCGCCACCACCACAGGCCACAGCAACCAGGCTGAGAACCGCGACGATGACTAGCAAGCGCGATAGCTTCATTTAGTCATTCCTCCGTAGTCGGATTCCACCGCCGATGGGCAGTGGAGCGGGGGGAATCATACTCAACACCGGACCGCTGGGGCGTCTAGGGGACCACCACCACCTGACACTGGTGGCGGCTTTCCCGCCCGTAGCAAACCCAGACCCCAGTGCCCACCCGGTCCCCAATTCGCTTCACGATCTCTGTGGTTTGGGCCGGGACCTCGAATACGAGGCGGGTGTGTCGCGGGATCTCGAGCTGGGTGGGTGGATCGGCCACGATCCAGGTGTCATCAACGGATTGTTGGTTGACGATCGAGACGTTTTGGGCGGCACCGACGATGGCGCAGTCCGGGACGATGCCGGTGTCGCTGATCGTGATCACTGCGGCTTCGGTCCTGAGATCTGTGCAATCGGAGGGTTCGTGGCCGGTGGCGGCATGGAGCTGCTCTCGATACGTGTCCGGCAGATCGACCTCGCCGCTGGAATTACCACATGCCAGGACCAGGATCAGACCGGCAATGGGGAATCGCACCAGACTTAAGGTAGCTCGGTGCCCACCGAAGAAATCGCTGCCCGCGACGCCTACCAGGCACGGGCCGAGGGACAGGTCAACGAGGTAACTCCCGACGGGGTGGTGCTCGATCGGACGGTGTTCTACGCCCGTGGAGGCGGTCAGCCCGGGGACGTCGGCGTCCTCTCGACACCTGATGGAAATGTGGAGGTCCTCGACACGGTTCGCTCCCAGGGTCGGATCCTGCACGTGGTGGCAGGGCCCGAGCTTTTGGAACCGGGGATGGGAGTCGAGGGGATCATCGACTGGGACCGACGTTATCGGCTGATGCGTACCCACACCGCTCTTCATGCTCTGTCGGGCGTGATCTATCGCGACTTCGGAGCGAAGGTCACCGGAGGAAACATGGAGCCGGGAATAGCACGGATGGATTTCGAGCTCGGTTCGATGTCAGTAGAGCTGGGTCGGCAGGTGGAGGAGATTCTCAACGCCGAGTTGGTCAAGGGGTATCCAGCCGAGGTGGTCTTCATGGCCCGGGAGGCCGCGTTGGCCGACCCCGACCTCATCCGCACCAAGGTCAATCTCATCCCCGAGTACGTGCAGGAAATCCGGGTGATCGACATCGTCGGCCTCGACCGCCAGGCCGATGGCGGCACCCACGTCGCCTCGACCCTCGAGGTCGGTCAGATCCGGGTTACCAAGACCGAGTCAAAGGGGAAGGCGAACAAGAGGATGCGCATCGAACTCCAATAGACAAAAGACAAAAGACGAAAGACTGTCTTTTGTCTCTCAGCCGAGCGAAGCTCGGCGATCTTTCGTCTGATGTCAGCGAGCTGCTTGCAGTAGTTCTTCGGTGGCGTGTTGGATCGACGAGGTGACGGCGGCGGTATCGGGCACTGCGTCGAAGTCGGCGTGAACCCCCCAGGCCAAGGCGCCGTTATAGGAGAAGAGCGCCAACCCCAGACCGTGTTGGGACCAAAGGGGAACGATCGGGTAGTTGACCAGCATCTGCGCCTCGAGGAGGTACATCGGGAACTGGGGCCCGGGGACGTTGGTGACAGTGAGGTTGAAGGGTCGCATCATCGGCCCTACCACGCGGTTGGCCAGGGACATCAATGGGATCGGGGTCCCGCGCGACAGTTCCACGAGAGTCGCGGCGCCGAGGGCTTGATTGGTTGACTTCAGCTTCGATGTCTCGGCCTTGATCTTCCGGAGGCGGGAAACGGGGTCGGCATCGGAGACGGGAAGATTGACGAGCCACATCGCCACTTGGTTCCCGAGCGCACCCCGTTGATCGGCCCGACGGGTCGAAACCGGGTTCATCACCCGAAACTCGCCTTCCCCGACGTCGAAATCGCGGTTCTCCTTTAGAAATCGACGGATGGCACCGGCACTGATGGCGAGGATGACGTCGTTGACCGAACCCCCCAAGGCAGCGCGGATCTCCTTCACACTCTGGAGGGGGGTCTCGGTCCAGTCGACCCGCCGATTAGGGCCCAGGTCGGGATTGAGCGGGGTGCGGGCCGAGGGCCGCAGCCAGCCCGATCGCAGCGAGTTGAAGGCGGCGAAGCCGCGGCCACCCACCGTCATTGCTACCTCTCCACCTCGTTTGGCCAATTCGGGGACATTGGTAAGAGCGTCGAGCGCGCTCCGGGTCACTCGGGCGGCTTCGGCGACAGCCAGCTGGGCAGCATTCGGGGCGGGGCGAGGTGACCAATCGACGGCCGGTTCGATTTCGCTCGTGGGAACGACGTTGAGAAGAATCGTGGTGAGGTCGACGCCGGAGATTCCGTCGATCATGCAGTGATGGATCTTGGCGATGATCGCAAAGCGCCCCTCGCTCATCCCCTCCACCACCCAGAGTTCCCAAAGCGGCTTGGCCCGGTCAAGCGGTTGGGAGACGATTCGTCCCGCCAGACGCTTTAGCTGCTCGTCGGTCCCCGGACGAGGGAGGCCGGTGTGGCGCACGTGGTAGTCGAAGTTGAAATGATCGTCATCGACCCATACCGGCCGCCGGTTAGGGGGTGCCCAGGCCAGGCGCTGCCGGTAGCGAGGGAGGTAGCTGAGCTTGCCGCCGATATGGGCCTTGATCCGCCCGATGTCGATCCCGCCGTCGGAGGTGACCAACTCGGTCCCGTCGAAAACCACCACCCCCGCGACGTGCATGTGGGTGGTTGGGGTTTCCAGCGCCAGGAAAGAGGCATCCAGATGCGAGAGCGGCTCGTAGTAGGTGGAAGTCGTGGCGCCCAATTGTGGGTGAATCTAGGTATGAGGATTGGAGCGGGATCCCGCCGGCGCCACCCTTTCGGGATCCGGGAGTTCCGGGTGGGCTTCGGCACTGGCCAGGTGCCAGGGGACCGAGCTCACCGCCACTCCGGGTTCGAAGACCAGCGCCGCTTTGATCGAAAAAGCTGTCTGGTTGTGCAGAAACTGACTTCGATAGCCGGGAACGACGAATTCGGGAATGACGACATGGACCAGCCTTCCCGGGGGGGCATCTCGGCGCAACCGCCGAACGTATCGCAGGAGCGGCCGGGTGATCCCTCGGTAGGGACTCTCCAGTATCTGCAGCTCGCCATCGTCCGGATCCCAATGGCTGAGGACGCGGTTTCTTTGGTCAGCATCGATGTCGAGGTGGGCGGCGATTACCGAATCGGCATGGAGCATGTGCGCATAGGCCATCGCCCTTCGCACCGGGATGGTGACATCGGCGGCGAGGACGACCACCTGTTGGTTGAGGATTTTGTCGGTGGGACGCTGCGCTTCCCCTCGCACTCCCTTTTGACGCTGGTAGGTGAGATCGGTGACGACTACCTGATGCTGAAAAAGCAGCAGCAGCTTGAGCAGAAGGCCGTGGGGATGGATAAGGAGGGAACCCAGTCTTCTCTGCCGCAATACCTCCGGAATGATTACGGTGGTGAAGGCGTCTGGGTGGCTGGTCGCTTCGTGGCGCACGAAGTCCCGGAGGGTGCGGATGGGCTTCGGTCGTGTGGACTCCACTATCTGCAATTGGTGGGCGGGGTAGAGCCGGTCCCAGGTATCGACCAGGTCTTCGTCACCGGTCTCGCGAACGTGCACCACCTTCAGCGACGCGGGTTGGATCATCTCGGCATACTCGATGGCTCGTTGGGTAGCTCTTCCGGTGTGCGATGCCAATACGATCGCTCGATTGGAGGACGGGACCGGAGGGATGCCGACCAGCCGGAGACGGTCCGCCACACTCAGGTAATGACGGCGGATGGCGAGCATCCCCGCCACGATCAAGGGGATGGCGACGATGATGATCCAGGCGCCGTGGGTGAATTTGACGGTGGCGATGATCACGAGCACCACCGCCGTGGTGACCGCACCGACAATGTTGAGCGCCGCCGAGCCTCTCCACCCAGGAGGCTTGAGACGGAACCAGCGCCGGACCATGCCCGACTGGGAAAGGGTGATGGAAAGGAACACGCCGACGACGTAAAGCTGGACGAGGCGGCTGACCTGAGCGTCGAAGGCCCAGATCAAAAGACAGGCGATGGTGGCGAGCACCAGGATCCCGTTGGAGAAAACCAGGCGGTCGCCGAGGCTGCGGAACTGGCGGGGCATCAGCTTTTGACTTGCCAGGACGGCCGACAATCGGGGGAAGTCTTGGTAGGCAGTGTTCGCGGCGAGAAAGAGGATGGCGGCCGTAAAAAGCTGGAGGACCCAGAAGCCGAAGCCCTCGTTGAACGCGGCCCGACCCAGTTGAGAAATCACGGTGCCGAATTCGTCGACCGTTTCTTCGGAGATGCGGACGTTGAACAAACGGGCCAGGGCCGAGATTCCGATGAACATCGAGATCCCGATCACGCCCATCAAGATCAAAGTAAGGGAGGCGTTTTTGGCCTTGGGAGGTCGAAAGGCGGGTACACCGTCGGCAATGGCCTCCACACCCGTGAGAGCAGTTGAGCCAGAGGCGAAGGCCCGCAGCAGGAGAAACAGCGACACGGCGCCTACCTCGGGTATGAGTTCGGCCCCAGACGAGACGGCTTGCGGACACGCCCCGTCGGCGCACTGAACCAGGCCGGTCACGATCATTGTGAAGACCGTGGCCACGAAGGCATAGGTGGGGATCGCGAAGAGCGCCGATGACTCCTTGGCCCCCCGGAGATTGGCGATCGAGATGAGGATCACGAAACCGATCGCGATCGAGACCCGGTGGGGAAGAGTGTTAGGAAGCGCAGAAGTGATGGCGGCCGTACCGGCCGAAACCGAGACGGCCACGGTCAGGGTGTAATCGGTGAGGAGAGCTGCCCCCGCCACTGCCCCCGAATAGAGCCCGAGGTTGTCGTAGGTGGCCATGAAAGCCCCCCCGCCTCCGGGATAGGCGCGAATCATGGGGGGGTGGGTGGTGATGATGATCGCAAAGAGGACGGCAATGCCGATGGCCACCGGAGTCAGCTGGGCGAAGGCACCGACACCGGCTAGGGCAAGCACCAGCATCGCCTCCTCGGTGGCGTAGGAGACCGAGGAGAGGGCATCGGAGGCAAACACCGGCAACGCCAACCTCTTGGGAAGAAGCTGGTGCTCTGCCTGGTCGCTCGCCAGTGGCCGCCCGATCACACGGCGCTTGAAGTCCGCCCAACGAACCAAAATCCTCAACGCCGACGTCAGGCGCGACCGGTCAGCTTATCTGCCTAGGGCCGGTAGAGGAAGACTCTTAGTAGTGCGCCCGGAGGGATTCGAACCCCCGACGCCCGCCTTAGGACGGCGGCGCTCTATCCACTGAGCTACAGGCGCGTCGGACCATTCTGACGTAGATTCGATGTCAAGGAACGGGAGGAGTCTCGGCGAACCATGGAAAAAGTGGCCGGCATTCTTGGCCTCGTCCTCTATGTCGGAGTCGGGTTCTTCTATCTCACCTCGGGCCTGGTGGTCCCATTTCCCTGGCTGGCGCTCCTTTGGGCCATATGGCTGGGCGGGCTCATCTGGGCGGTTTTGGTCTTTCGATCCCGGCCGGCCTTCGTTTTGCTCTTCGCCCCCCTCGCCTTCGGTTTCTGGTTTCTATTCGTCACCGCGGGCGAGCGATTCCTAGGTTGGACGGCGTAGGACTCATCTCTTCTCCAGGCACCAGCCGGCCTAACCTTCGCGGATGGCTGACGAAGAAGAACGCATCGCCTTGTTCCTCGATTACGAGAACCTCGCCATCGGCGCTCGCGATGCCCTCGGCGGTCAGGAGTTCGACTTCAAACCAATCGCCGATGCCCTGGCGGAGCGGGGTCGGGTGGTGTCAAGGCGCGCCTACGCCGACTGGTCGATGTTCGAAGATGGCCGCCGCATGCTTACTCGCCATCATCTCGAACTGATCGAGATTCCGCAGCGATTGGGGGCGACGCGGAAGAACGCAGCTGACATCAAGATGGCGGTTGACGCCATCGAGCTCGCCTTCGAACGCGACTACGTCACCACCTTCGTGATCGGAACGGGCGACTCCGATTTCACCCCGCTGGTTCACAAGTTGCGCGAGCTCAACAAGAAGGTGATCGGCGTCGGCATTAAAGCTTCGACCTCGGCTTTGCTTCCCCCGGCCTGCGACGAGTTTCTCTTTTACGAATCGCTGGAGGGAGTGGAAGGACGAGTCACGGACACGTCGCGGCCGAGGCGGACACGTCGGTCTGAGCCGCCATCGGAGGATGTGGCCAGTGACGAGGAGCGTGAGCCAATCGAGGCTTTGATCACCAGCACCCTCGCCGGGTTGCAACGCTCGAGTGGAGAATCGGTTCTGGCCTCGTCTCTGAAACGGGCGGTGCTTCGGAAGGATTCCACCTTCTCGGAAGCCGACTACGGGTTTCGGGCCTTCGGGGAGCTGCTGCGCAATCTCGAGGAACAGGGATTGATCGAGTTGAGCGAGGGCCCGGCCAAAGGGGATCCGGTCGTCCAGTTCAACCAAGACGGAGGCGGGGAGAACGAAGCCTTCTCCCTTCTGGTCGACGTGGTGACCGACCTCCAGCGTCGCAACGGCAAACCCGCCCTTTCGGGGCTCAAGAATCAGGTGAGAAAGCGCGATACCTCGTTCTCGGAAAGGAAGTATGGGTTTTCCGGGTTCCTCCAGTTCTGCAAGGCGGCCGCTACCAGGGGGCTCATCGAACTGGAATGGGACGAGGCCCTTAACGACTACCGAGTCGGTCTTCCCTGATCTGAACGCGTGCTGATTCTCGATGCGGGGGAGACGAGGCTCGCCCTTTCGATGGATCGGGCCATCGAGGCGATGAAGGTCGGCCTGGGCGACGATCGCGAGGTCCCGCTCCGGGCACTGCTTAGGGGCTCGATGTTCATGCCGGGACGGGCGGGAGCGGAGACGGGGGTGAAAGTGGTCTCGATCGTTCCCGGCAATCCAGCGGGGATCGTCGCCGTCTTCGACGCCGACGGGTCTGCAATCGGGATCGTCGATGGACCGACTCTGACCTCAATCCGCACTGGCGCCGCCGCCGGCCTGGCGACAAGTTTGCTCTCCCGACCGGATGCAAAGGTGATGGCCATGCTGGGAGCGGGGGCAATGGCAGCGGATCAGGTCGCGGCCGTCGCCGCGGTGCGAGGCTTGGAGGAGATCCGGGTCTGGAGCCGGCGGCCGGAGCGGGCCCGGGAGCTGGCCAGACGATTGGGGGAGATGGGTCTGCCAGCCACGCCTTTTTCGAGGGCAGACGAAGCGGTGCATCGCGCCGACGTCATATCCAGCGCCACTCCCGCGCAGACACCCTTATTCGCCGACGATGCGGTGGGCGCCGGAACCCATATCAATGCGGTCGGGGCCTTTACTCCCGACATGTGCGAGATCCCAGCCGAGACGGTGAATCGGTCCTACCCGGTGGTCGATGATCTGGAGGCCGCGGCGGCCGAGGCGGGGGACCTGATTCAGGCCGGTCGGGAGCCGGTGGCCACTATCGCCGATGTGCTCGCCGGCCGGCACCCCCAAATCGGAGAGGACGTGACCCTCTTCAAGTCCGTCGGGATCGCCTCCCAGGACGTCGCCGCCGGAGCCGCTGCCCTGGCCTCGGCCCAGGCGATGGGCATCGGCCGCGTGGTCTAAACCTTCGCGTTCTGCGGACCGTTATCCGGTTCTAGCGCGGTCCCGAACCCAGGGTTGGCCAATAGGCGGTGATATAACCAACACCTGATGAGAGAGATGGGTGAGCGGCTGCGGACCAGGGCCGTGGGTGTCCTCACCGATCGGGAAACCACCACCTTCCTCGTCTTGTCGGCTGTGGTGGGGCTTGGGGTAGGGGTGGGGGCCGCGGCCCTGGTGACGGTGATCAACCTCATCGCCACCGGGTTTCGCCGGGTCGAGGAGTCATTCGGAGGAGGCCAGTGGTTGGTGTTCGTGGCCGTCCCTCTGGGTCTCTACCTCGCCTGGCGACTGGCCAAGCGTTTTGCCCCCGAGGTGGAAGGGGACGGGGTTCCCGATGCGATTGCTGCTCTTGCCATTCATGGAGGGACCATTCGCGGCTGGGTGGCTCCTATCAAGATCGTCGCCACCGCCCTGACGCTCGGAGGCGGCGGTTCGGGAGGACGGGAAGGGCCGATCGTCCAGATCGGCTCATCGATCGGCTCCGTCGTCGCTCGCTTCTTTCACCTCGGTGAAGACCAGATCAAGAGCCTGGTTGCAGCGGGCGCCGCCGCCGGCATCGGCGCCAGCTTCAACGCCCCCATCGCCGGCATGCTCTTCGCGCTCGAGGTGATCATCGGCAGCTTCGCCGTGCGTCATGTCTCGGCCATCGTCATCGCCTCGGTGGTGGCGGCCATCACCAGTCGCAGCATCGTCGGCCAGGGCCTCACCATTCAGGCCGGCTCCTATGAGCTCGGCGACCCTCGTCAGCTGATCGGCTACCTGGTTCTCTCATTGCTCGCGGCCTTGGCCGGACTGGCAGTGCT
>DATFFB010000134.1:0-11394 GCA_035250485.1 Acidimicrobiia bacterium | reverse complement strand
AGTGCCCTCTCGTTGTCTTGATCTCGACACTGCTCGATGAATTTCGTCACGTCGGGATGGTCGGTCGAGTGAGCGTCCTCGAGATACTTCGTATAGGTCTCGGCTCCTTGCAGGGCGTGGTATTGGATGCTGATGAGGTCGTAGACGATGTCGTCGGCGACGACGTGGCGTTCGGCCATGTTTGCTCCCTTCGCTTATCAAGTGCTACCCACCCGCTCGGCTCCACAACCGCATTCTGTGGAGGGTCCCCAGGGGCTCATTTGTTGTAGTCGGTTCGGGGCCGCTGGAGCCCGTCTTCATCCATTTGCAACCGGATCAACTCGATCAGGTTCTCCTTGGCGGTCTTGACGCCGGCCTTTTTGATGGTGTCGGTTTGTCCCGCCTTCTTTAGATCTTCCTCGACAATGTTGGCCGGATCGCCGTGGTCCTCATGAGGCAATTTGCATCCGCACGTGTAACACATAGCGACCTCACTTTTGTTGGGTCACGAGCAGAGCCCTATTGCGGGCGGTCGGGACGTTGTATCCGTTCGGCCTCCGCCTGGAGCTTGGCCCTGTCCTCTTCGACCCGCTCCTTGACGCGATCACCCGCCCCAGCCAGTTCCCGGCGCGCTCGAGGCATTTCCTCGTCGAGGCGGATGAGGGCGCGTCCCCAGCGATCACGCATGGGTTGGATGCCACCGCCCCCGACCGCCACGATCACGACGCCCACGACGATCGCCAAGATCGCATAGAACACCGCGTTCAGGATCGCCGGAGCAATCTCCAGTTGGGACAGAGCGGCGAAGATCCCGACGGTGAGGACTGCGGCCCCGGCCACGTTGGCAAGGACTCGCCCGTAGGCGAGGTTTCCGAGGGCGGCGTCAACCATCTCCCGGATGGCGGCAGCTATGGCCGAGGCGACGACGATGATGAGGATGGCGGCGATCACTCGAGGGATGTAGGCGATAACCGCCTCGAGCATGTCGCTAATCGGATTGGGACCAAAGACCCCGAAGGCCAGCTGGAGAACGAAAAGGAACAGAAGGTAGAAGACCAACTTGCCGAGAATCCCGCTGGCGTCGTACTTGGTCCGCTCGAGGGCCCGCTTCACCCCCCCTCGCTCGACCGCCCGGTCAAACCCGACTCGCTCCAGAACCTTGTCTAGAGCGTTTCCGATCGCCTTGGCAATGAAATAACCGATGATCAGGATCAGAAGGAAACCGAGAAACTTGGGTAGGAATGCCGCCACGTTGGCCCAGGCATTCTCTAGTCCCTCCCTAAAACCATCCATTGAACCTCCACGAGCCGAGTTGAGCGCCGCGTACCCGAGCGGTCCTCGGACCAAACAAGAATGGCCTCCCAGATCAATCCGGCCTCATAGCATGAACCACTTGATCAAGGATCTGGCGGCCAGGGCCGCTGCCTATTCGGGCAATGACAGCGGATGTCGATCGAGACCGTCGACGATCTGAGAGGCCACCTCGTTCTGGCGACGAGGGTCGAGCTGTCGACGATCCCTCCTTATCTATACGCGATGTACTCGATCGAAGATCAGGAATCCGAGGCTGCCCGGCTCATCGCCAGCGTGGTCGTGGAGGAGATGCTGCACGCAGCCCTCACCACAAACCTCCTGCTCGCAGTCGGCGGGGAGCCCTCTTTCGGCTACGACATGATTCCGTCTTATCCGGGCTTTTTGGCTCACCACCAGCCGGATCTGCTGCTCGAGCTAAGGGAGTGCACCCCCGAGCTGATCAAGGGCACGTTCCTCGAGATCGAAAAACCGCGAGCACCAGGGGCGATTCCTGAAGACGACAATTTCGAGACGCTGGGCCAGTTCTATGCCGCGCTGGAGGCGGCTCTGGATGAGCTGTCCGAGGTCTCGGATATCTTCGCCCAGCACCAGCCAGGACGGCAGCTGTCAGAGCACTCGTGGTATGCACCCGTCCAATTCGACGCCGAGGACAGCGGGGGTCTCCTGCTAATTGACGACAGGGCCAGTGCCGACGAGGCGCTCGAGATCATCATCCACCAAGGGGAAGGTGTAAGCGACGAGCGCTGGGCGGACCCGTCCCATCAAGAGCTCACCCATTTCCGCAAGTTTCAGCAGCTCGCCGACGGGACCACTTCGATCGGCCGGACCTGGCCCGTTTTGAGCAACCCCCGAACGGCAGATCTTCCTCGGGGCCTGCAAGGCGTTTCCGATCTCTTCAACGCTCTCTACGGACTCGTCTTCGTCACGATGGACGACCTGTTCTCTGGTTCCGGGCACCAGGAAGCATCGATCGGCCGCCTCTACGGTTTGATGTCCCGATGCTTAGCTCCGACCGCACGGTATTTGGTCCGCCAACCGGTGAGCGACTCGGTCACCGCTGGTCCCACATTCGAGGTTTACCGCTTTGAGGGTGATCCTTATGTCGAGACGGCGACTCTGGCTGCCTCGGTCACCCAGGACCACCCGGAGTTGGCGGAGGTCGCTGCCAAGGTGTCGGCCTTCGCAAGCATGTCGTCGCCTATGCCCAACCGGACTTAGCTGTCGTCGCGGTGGAAAACGTGGGTCAAACGGTCCACGGCCAGTAGAACCACGAGCAAAATCATTGGCAGAGTCAAAAATGGAAGAGCCGCTCGAACCAAAACTTCGAGCAACGAGGCCTCCGCCAGCGAACCATCCAACAACCGATCCACATCCACTCCTGCGGCGCCCTTACCCGCACATGGCAGGTTTCATGCAGCTCACCGAGGAGAAACTCGGTCGTACTAGTCATCCGATTGCCGGTAGACTGGTGACATAGCGCACGCCAATGCGTGCAGCGCCTTCTTCGCCTCACCAACCGGGTGAAGTTTCCGCTGGCTCTGCCGGTGCGACGTCGACCTTCGGTCGGCGGTTACGGGCGCACCGTCAGAGGGCTAGTGCTGACGGTCGAAGCAGAGGAGAAAAAAGATGTCCCAGGTCGATATCACCCGCCGTGCGGCGGAGGCGGTTTAGCGGTGGCGAAGCAAAATGATCGAACTCATGACGGGAACCGCCAGCGCTGCATCGGGTGCGGGCATCCACGAGTCGAGCACCGGTCGAGTGCGTGCTCTGTCCCCAAGTGCGTCTGCAGCAACTACACCAGCCATCTCGATATGAGATCGCCTACCGGGACCGCGGTCAAGTAGCCGGCAGGAGTCGCCCCCATGAGCATCCGTGCGAAGGAGGCCGACGAGCTGCTGGGTGTTCTCGTTCGAATCGCCGACGCGATCGAGTCCATCAGCCGCCAACTCGAGGAGATCAGCGCGACGGTGGAGGCCATGCGTCAGGACCAATGGGACATTCCCAAGGCCATCAGAGGCCAGCCCCCGGGCGAGACCTCCTATTAGGTCCTGGCTATCTAGCTCTAGCGACGCCGTCCCAGTAGCCAGCCGGAGAGGAAGGCCCCCAGCACCATCCAGCCTCGGGCAGGTTCGCCTCGAGGCTCGTGAGGGGAGGTATCGCGGGAGGCGGCGCGCTCTGCCCCCACTACCGGCCTGACCGCCGCCTCATGCCGTTTCGTCCACACCTGGGTGAGCTCGGCCCCGAAGAAGACGATGAGGGCGGAGTAGTAGATCCAGACCATGATGATGATCAAGGAACCAGCGACGCCATACGCCGACCCAACGTCGCTTGTTCCGAGATAAAAGCCAATCGCGAACTTTCCGATGATGAAGAGTCCAGCGGTGATGAAGGCTCCCAGCCAGACGTCGCGCCACTTGATCCGGACGTCAGGCAAGAACTTGAAGATCAGCGCGAATAGCACTGTGACAACGAGGAGCGAAATGGCGACGTCCATGACGGCTACGAAAGGAGCGAGGGACTCAACGCTCGCGGCGAGTTCTGCCAGGGCTGCGGTGGCCGTGCTCACAGCCAATGAAACGAGGAGCAAGAAGCCCGCTCCCAGCACCGCTGCCAGCGAAAGCAATCGCTTCTGGAGCAGGCGCCAGATACCAGCTCCAGGTTGAGGCCGAACGTCCCAGATGGTGTTGAGAGCATCTTGAAGCTGAGCAAAGACCCCCGACGCGGCGATCACCAGCACGGCCACTCCGAGGGCGACCGCCCAACCCGTTCCCGTCGTCTGTCGAGCCTCGGCTATCGCATCGCCGAGCAAGTCAGCTGACTCGGCTCCCACCAGGCCCCGCATCTGCTCAACCAACCGATCGCTGACGACTTCGGCATCGAAGGCGACTCCTGCGATCCCGATCAATGCCACGAGCAACGGCGGGAGCGAAAATGCGGTGTAATAAGAGAGCGCCGCCCCCAGCCGGGGTGCCTTGTCCTCGACCCAATCCTTGGCGGCATCCACTACCAGCCGACCGACATTCATCCGCTCCTCCTCGGCTCCAGTTTCCCCATTTGTTAATCCCCAAAACAAAGGCTCCCGGCGCTCTGGGGGGACGACATGCGGCATGCAAATGCCGCATAAAACTTGTAACCACCGGTAGGACCGTTGCCGGGGGCCGCTTTGAGGTGCAACTGAGTATCCTCGGGGCGCCGCAACGGGAGACATCCTTCCGGCGTGGCATGAACGGAACTCACACAACGGGAGGAATCAATTGAGAGCTACACAGCTCACCCGTTGGCGTTGGTTAGCCATTGTTGCCGTTTTGGCGATCGTGGCTGCCGCATGTCAGCAGGGAGGCGGTGGGACCACCGCCGCTCCGTCTGACGGAGGCACCGCAACCACCTCCTTGTCAGGAGATACGGGCGCGACAACCACCGCTGCCGGGGAAGAGGAACCCGCTACAGGGGGCGATCTCGCCACCTATCGGATGGGAATCTTCTCTGACACCACCACCGACAACTTCTGGGCGTATTACGACCCGGCGTCGTCGGTGTGGACCGGTTACATCCTCAACGACACCAAGTCAGCTCTTTACGGCAACAGCTATCCCGGCATCGAGCTGACCAAGGACCTCGCGGCCAGCTCTGAGGTGCCGACTGGCGCCGCCGAAGGCGATGGTTGGGCCGTAGAAGTGGAGATGAGAGAGGACGCTACCTGGGATGACGGCACGCCCGTCACCGCCAATGACGTCGCTTTCACGTTTGCCACGGTTCGCGACCTGGCTCTGGGCGGCAACTGGCTGAGCGCCTGGCCGCTCCCGGATCCAGAGAACCCAGATGCCATTGGCTTGACCGACGTGCAGGCGGTTGACGATTACACCGTCAAGCTCGTCTTCAACGCTCAGCCCGGCCTGGTCATTTGGCCCCACTCGGTTGGCACCGCTCCGGTGATGCCGGCTCATACATGGGGTCCGATCGTCGAAGAGGCCAAGGCCTCCGATGATCCGGCGGCAGCGCTGTATGCCGCTTCGGGCGTCGAAAACGACGTCGCCAGTGGTCCGATGAACTTCGTCGAACGGGAAGAAGGTGCCTTTGCTCGCAGCGAGGCCAACGACGTCTACTACGACCGCGGAGTAGAAGTCGAGTCTGGCGGGTTCAACTACACCGTAGGCCCATTCACCAATGAGTCGACCTTCTCCGTCTACGGCGGCCAGGACGCCGCGGTGCTCGCGCTCAAGGCGGGCGAGGTGGATTACCTGCTCAACCCGCTTGGAATGCAGCGGGGCCTTTTGGCGCAGGTGCAGGACGATCCCAACCTGACCGCTGTGGTCAACCCGACCTTCGGGTTCCGCTACTTGGCCTTCAACATGCGTGAAGAGCCGATGTCGATCCCGGCTTTCCGGGATGCTCTGGCGTTGATGATTGACAAGGAGTTCATGGCCAACAACGTCCTCCAGGGCGCGGCCTTCCCCTTGTACGCCACCATGCCAGAGGGCAACCGGAAGTGGTACAACGCCGAAGTAGCGGAGAGCTTTGCCTCCAACTATGTCGGCAAGACCATCCAGGAGCGGCTCGAGGGTGCAGTCCAGATCCTCCGTGATGCTGGCTTCACCTGGGAGACGGAACCCACAGTTGCCACCGACGCTGAGGGCAACGTCCTCAACGCCGTCAACAACGGTGTCGGGATCGCTTATAACGGCCAGCCCGTGCGGCCGCTTGAGATCTTGGCTCCAGGACCTGGTTACGACCCCTTGCGGGCCACGTACTCGATCTGGATCGAAACCTGGCTCAACCAGCTGGGCTTCGAGGCTGAGGCCAATCCGACGGACTTCAACGCGCTGGTGGCGGCGGTCGATCCGCAGGCCGACAACACCGCCGCGTTTGACATGTTCATCCTCGGATGGTCGCTTGGTAATCCGGCGTTCCCGGACTATCACCACTCGTTCTTCCACAGCTCCAACGACATGTTGGCCAATGGTGGATCAAACCGCGGTGGGTACGCCAGCGAGGAGTTTGATGCCCTCGCCGACGCCTACCAGGCGGCTCAGAGCGAAGAGGAGGCCTACGACCTGATGTGGCAGATGGAGGAGGTCCTGCAAAGAGACAAGCCTTACATCCTGCTCTTCGACACCGGCATCCTCGAGTTCTACCGGACCGAGTCGATCGAATACCCGTTCACCGAGACCCTGGGTGGCATGCAGTTCATTCAGGGCATGCAGGAACTGGTGACGGCAGCCAAGTAGGAAAGACGAAGGACGATCAAAGAGATGAGGGGCGGAGTGATCCGCCCCTCATCTGAATGCAACTCGCAGGACCAAGCGAATGCCTGGCTGTTAGCCTCGGCAGGCGCCACTAGGAGGGACGCCTTAGGTGCTCAAGTACGTAGCGAAGCGACTCATTCAAGGGCTGCTGCTGTTGATGCTGTTTCTGGCTTTGCTATACATCCTCCTCGACGCCCAGCCTGGCGACATCTCCCTCCAGCTGAGTGCTAACCCTCGCCTCCCTCCAGAAGCGCAAGAAATCGTGCGCGAGCGCCTCGGGCTCGACCAGCCCTTGCTGGGTCGTACCGTCACGTATGTCTTTAACTTCTTTCAGGGAGATCTGGGACTCTCCTTCACCCAATACCCGCGCACGGTTGGCTCGGTGATCCTGGAGAAGTTACCGAGGACCATTCTTCTGTTTCTTTCCGCGACGATCCTGGCCTATTACATGGGATTCGCCCTCGGCAAGGTGATGGCCTGGCGACGGGGGAAAACTGTGGAAACCGGTCTGACGCTGGGAGGAGTGGCCGCCTACACCGTTTTCTATCCCTGGTTTGCGATCCTCATGCTGTGGTTCTGGGGCTTTCAGTTCGGATTATTCCCTCTCGGTAAGTTCATCGACGTCGAGGAGTGGACTGGTGCTCCGATGGCGGCCAACCGCGTGTTCATGCGGATGCTCATATCGCTCGGCATCCTCGGGCTCGTTTTAGCAGTGGTTACCCTCCTTGCCCACCGCCTCCCGCCGGAGCGAGGAGAACAATTATCGCGTTATGGCCCTCCGCTCGTCTTGGTGGCGTTCCTGGCTTTCTGGTGGTTCTCGCCGCTCCGCAGCTATGTGGCGGACATCGCCCATCACACCCTCTTGCCAGTCCTCACACTTGCCTCGGTGCAGTTTGCGGGGGTGATGCTGCTTACCCGAGCTTCGATGCTCGAGACCTTGAAGGAGGACTACATCCTCACCGCCCGGGCTAAAGGCCTTCCCCAGCGCGACATCCGCAACCGACATGCCGCTCGCAACGCCCTTCTCCCGGTTGTCACGTCTCTGGTGCTGGCGCTTTCGTTTGTGATTGGCGGCGGAATTCTGACCGAAGGCATCTTTTCCTGGCCCGGCATCGGCGGACAGCTGCTTGACGCGACCCTCACCGAAGATATTCCGTTGGCCACCGGCACCTTGGGGGTAATCGGGATAATCGCCCTCATCGGCCACCTCATCTCCGACGTTCTGTATATGTATCTCGATCCCCGCATACGCACGAGCTGAGGAGATTCGGTTGACAGACACTCTGACTGCGCCGCCGGAGGTTCCCGAACAGGAGCCGTTGGGGAGTATCGAGGAGCCGCTGTGGCGGGTTCGCCTTCGACTCACCAAGCGATCGCTGGTTCAGAACTGGAAACTCTTTGTTGCCAATCGCATCGGGCTGGTCGGGTTGGTAGCGATCGTGATTTTCGCCCTAATGGCGATTGCACATCCGATTCTGATGGCAACCGTGTGGCCATCTCACATTTATCACCCCATCAATGGGTACGACGCCCCCGTAAGTGAAAAGTTGGTGGTGGAGGAAGTAACCGATCCCGTCACCGAGGTCGATCTGACGACGGCCCGAATCCAGTACGGACCTTTTACCGAGATTGGGGAGACCGTATCGATCAGCCAACAACCGGCTCCTCCTTCATTTGGCGGCACTCATCCCCATTATCTGGGGACCGACCCATTGGGCCGGGACGTCCTCAGCCAGCTGCTCTACAGCACCCGCTCGGCATTCTTTCTAGGGCTGATCGCCGCGATGGTGACGGTCTTATTCGCCACCGTGGTCGGGTCGGTGGCGGCCTTCTTCGGTGGTTGGGTCGACAGCGTCCTTATGCGTCTGGCTGACCTGATTTTGCTCGTGCCGCTTCTCCCCGTGCTCATTGTTGTCTCCGCCCTGTTCCAGATCAGCTTGCCCTTGTTGGGGCTCCTGATTGGAATCCTTTCCGGGTTTGGGGGAACCGCCATCATCCTCAAATCGCAGGCGCTGCAGGTGACGGTCAAGCCTTTCCTCGACGCGGCCCGGATCGCCGGCGGGGGGAATCGTCACTTGATTCTCCGCCACGTCATTCCCAACGTCCTACCGCTCTCCTTTCTGTACATGATGTTCACTGTCACCGATGCCATCGCCTTGGAAGCCACCCTGTCGTTCCTGGGACTGCTCTCGATACCGATGAGCTGGGGGATCATGATCTCCATCGCCCGCACCCAGGGTTACCTCCTCGGCAGTCTCGAGTACTGGTGGCTCCTCGTCCCGGCTGGTCTGGCGGTGAGCCTTCTCGCTGCCGCCTTTTTCTTGGTGGGCCGGGCCATGGATGAAGTCGTCAATCCTCGGCTCCGGCAGCGCTAGGCGATAAGAAAAGGATCGAGTTGGCCACGCCCAATGGAAGGAAGCTGCTCGAGGTCGACCGCCTCGTCATGCACTACAAGACCAAGAAGGGCGACGTCTCGGCGATCGAGGACGTCAGCTTCTCCCTCGCCCAGGGCGAGTCGCTCGGTCTGGTAGGCGAGTCTGGTTGCGGCAAGACCTCGGTGGCGATGTCGCTCATGCGATTGGCGGCAGACAACGCCCGTTACCTGAGCGGGGAGATTCGCCTCGACGGGGAGAACCTGCTGGCCCTCAGCGAGGAAGCCATGCGCAAGCGCCGCTGGAAGTCGATCGCGATGGTATTTCAAGGAGCTATGAACTCCTGGAATCCGGTCTATACCGTGGGCGATCAGATCGAAGAGGCCATCGACCTCCACATTGAGCCGCGTCCGACCGAAAAGCAGATCCGAGAGCGGATGTCCCGGCTCTTCGAGATGGTGGGTCTCAATCCGGCCATGCTCGATCGTTACCCCCACGAATTCTCCGGAGGGATGCGCCAGCGAGCGGTGATCGCCATGGCGCTCTCATGTGACCCCCGCCTGATCATTGCCGACGAACCGACCACCGCCCTTGATGTCATCGTCCAGGACCAGATCCTCAAGGAGCTGAAGAAGATCCAAGAAAAGCTGGGCATGACACTGATCTATATCTCACACGACATCGCGGTTATCGCCGAGGTGACCGACACGATCGGAGTGATGTACGCCGGCAAGCTGGTCGAATATGGCTCCACCCTGGAGGTCTTCCACCGGCCCAAACATCCGTATTCATACCTCCTGCTCTCCTCGACCCCCTCGATCACAGGGCCGCGACGAAAGCTCGCTCCTCTCGAAGGCGAACCGGCCAACCTGCTCGACCCACCCTCAGGTTGCCGCTTTCATCCCCGCTGCCCCTTTGCAACAGAGATCTGTGTGACCGACGAGCCACCGCTCGAGGACAAGGTGCCGGGCCACAAAGCTGCTTGCTGGCATAGCGATCGGGTACCAGTCACCATTGGGGTGGCAGTGTGATGGAGCCGCTGCTCAAGGTCGCCGGGCTCCGGAAGCTATTCCCTGTCGGGCGGGGACTCTTCCGCAAGCCCACCGAGTTCATCCACGCCGTCGACGGGATCGACTTCGAAATCGGACAGGGAGAAAGCCTGGGGCTGGTGGGGGAGTCAGGCTGTGGCAAATCTACGACGGGGCGCATGCTCACCAGGCTGATGGACGCCACCAGCGGGCACATCCTTCTCAAGGCCAATGGGTCGCTCGTCGACGTGGCTCACATCAGCCGGGACGGGATGAAAGAGTTCCGGCGCCGGGTGCAAATGATCTTTCAGGATCCGTACGAGTCGATGAACCCACGGCGGACCATCTATGACACCGTGGCGGAGCCGCTCACCGTGCAGAAAATCGGCTCGGTTCAGGAGCGGGAGGAGAAAGTGGCGGAACTGTTGAAGACGGTGGGGCTTTCGCCGCCCGAGACCTTCATGTTCCGCTACCCGCACGAGCTCTCCGGGGGCCAGCGGCAGCGCGTGGCCATTGCCCGGGCGCTGGTGATCGATCCCAACTTCGTGGTCGCCGACGAGCCGACCTCGATGCTTGACGTCAGCATCCGCATCTCGATCATGGATCTGATGTTGAAGCTTGCCAACGAGTTCGACGTCTCCTATCTCTACATCACTCATGACCTGGCGGTGGCCCGTTACATGTGTGACCGGATCGCGGTCATGTATCTGGGGAAGATCGTCGAGCTCGCCGACTCGGAGGAATTGCTCGCCAACCCGCTCCATCCCTACACGAAGGCTTTGCTCTCGGCCGTGCCGGTGCCGGATCCGAGCTTCAAGCGAGAACCGGTGGAGATCAAGGGTGGGATTGGCAAAGCCATCAACCCGGCGCCGGTCTGTCGCTTCCTCGATCGCTGCCCGATAGCGACGGATTACTGCCGCCAGCACGACCATCCCCCCCTGGAGGACAAGGGGAACGGTCATTACGTTGCGTGCCATCTCGTCGAAATCGGCGCCGCCTGAAGAAAGACAAAAGACAAGAGATAGAAGACACCAAACAAGGTCGCGAAGCGGTGTCGGGAAGTCTCACCGTTCCCAATCTGGTTTCGGGTCTGAGGGTTCTGGCTGTGCCCTACTTCTGGTACGTCCTTCTCGGCCAAGAGAATGTGGGCTTGGCGGCGGCGTTGATATTCATCATTGGGGCCACCGACTGGATCGACGGCTATCTCGCCCGCCGACTGAACCAGATCTCAGAGGTGGGGAAATTTCTCGATCCGCTGGCCGACCGGCTGATGATTGCCTCGTCAGTGGTGGGCGGCCTGATCGCCGGAGTCCTTCCTGCGGTCATTGCTTGGGGGCTGATTGCCCGGGAAGTGCTGGTCGGCGTGGGGACACTGACGCTTGCGTCGCGGGGCTTGGGAAAGCTCGACGTCCTCTGGCTGGGAAAGCTGGCGACGTTCTTGCTCTACGGTGCGTTGCC
>DATFFB010000133.1:0-6109 GCA_035250485.1 Acidimicrobiia bacterium | reverse complement strand
GATTGGGGGCTGCAGATGGGCCAGGTCATCGCCGCCATCGAAGATCGCTGGCCCGATCTCCCCTACTTCCACTCCGACGGCCCCTACCCCGACGAGTCGCCAGTGACCCTGGCCGATCTCCAGGAGCTCTATCCCATCTCGGCGGCTCGAACCGAGACCGATGAAGCCTGGGCCGACCGAGCCCGCCAGATCACCGTCGAGCTCCAACAGGGCCACCCTGGGTATCGCGCCCTCTGGCGGCACATGAAGACTGTCTCTGAGGAAAGCCAGCGACGGGATTTTGCCGATCTCGGGGTGGAGTTCGATCTTTGGTATGGCGAGTCCGATGTCGCCGATCATCTCGGACCCCTGGTGGATCGTCTGCAGGAAGAGGGACTGGCGACAGAGAGCGAAGGAGCGTTGATCCTCCCAGTGGCCGAGGAGGGAGACAATCGCGAGTTGCCCCCATTGATTCTCGAGACTTCGAAGGGTGCATATCTCTACGGCACCACCGACCTAGCGACACTTGATCATCGGGTGCACGATCTCGGCGTCGATGTAGCCCTTTACGTCGTTGACGCCCGTCAGTCAGATCATTTCTACGTCCTTTTTCGAGCAGCCCGCAAGGCCGGCATCGCCCCCGACGAAGTACTACTCGAACACATTCGCTTCGGGACGATGAACGGCCCCGATGGCAAGCCATTCAAGACCAGGGAGGGAGGAGTCGTAGCCCTCGCTGACTTGATCGAGATGATCACCGAGGAGGCCCGTCAGCGCCTGCAAGAAGCAGATATCGCCCAGGCCTATCCGGCGGCAGAGCGGGAAGAGATTGCCCGCCAGGTAGGGGTAGCGGCCCTCAAATTCGGAGACCTGATCAACAACCGGACCTCGGACTATCTCTTCGACCTCGATCGTTTCTCATCGTTCGAGGGCAAGACCGGTCCCTATCTCCAGTACGGCGTGGTCCGGATCCAGTCGATCGAGCGGCGGGCGAAGGAGATGGGACTGCAGCCGGGCCCGGTACAGCCGCCGGGCCTCGACGTCGAGCGGAATTTGATGCTGGGTCTATTGCGACTGCCCGAGGTTGCTGAGCGAGCGGCGGAGCTACGTGCGCCCAACCATCTGGCCGAGTACGCGTTCGAACTGACGGCCACCTGGAATCGCTTCTACGAGACCTGTCGCATCATCGACGAACCGGACCCCGCCCGCCGTGGTTCTTGGATCACGCTCGCCGGACTTACTCGAAAAGTGCTGGTGACCGTGCTCGATCTCCTCGGCATCGACGTCCCGGAGCGGATGTGACCGAGTCCCCGGTTTCTCTCAGAGAAGGGAGACCGGAAGACCTCGATGCGATCCAAGAATTCACGACCGACACCTTCGCCTGGGGTGACTACGTCCCCGACCAATACCTCAACTGGCTGACCGAACCGTCGGGAGCGGTATTGGTGGCGGCAGACGCTGGAGATCGAGTGTTGGCGATGGTCCACATCGAGCAGTTATCACCGAAGGAAGGCTGGCTCTCGGCCGCCCGGGTCCGGCCCGACTATCAAAGGCAGGGGCTCGGTTCGCAACTGAATCAGGCCGGAGTGGATTGGTTGCGGAGCCGCGGGGTGCTCGTCGTCCGCCTCACCACTGAAGAAAACAACCTGGTAGCCCAGCAACAAGTCGAAAAGCTTGGCTACCGGCAGGTGTCAAGGTTTGCCCTGGCGGAGAGAAGATTCTCCCAGCAGGGCGTCGAATCGAACGGCGGCCGCCGGCTTCCCGGCCCCGAACGACTCGATCTCGCTCCTGCCGCCGAAACGGAGCCCGCCTATCTGGTCTGGTCGACGGGTGATCTCGATCGGGCCTCGCACGGGTTGTACGCCAGCAAGGGCTGGGCTTTCCGACGCCTGGCAATAGCCGATCTGGTCTCGGCATCGCGGGGTCGCCGGTTCTGGGCCTCCCCGGCGGCCTGGGCCATCGCCGAGGAGGAGGAAGAAGGGCTTTGGGTTTCGGTTCTGTTGACTACGCCGGACGAGGCGGATCGGGCGGTGCGCTCGCTCGTAGATCTGGCCGAGGAGAAGAAGGTGCAGTGGATGGGAGTGATGGTGCCGAGGGTCGACTGGCTGGAAAGGGCGCTTGAGTCACAACACCTCGAGATCAACTATCCGAACATCGTCTGGGAGAAAGCGATCGAGTAGGTCTCAGGTCAGGATGAGGAGTGCGGCCACCCAAACGGTAAACATGATGGGCAGCTCGAGCTCGATGCCGTCGGTGGGGAGAAAACGGCGGACGAGCCAGGCCAGCGGAACGCCGAGGAGGGGCACCGGCCAGAGTCCGGCCACGCCCGCCCGGTCCATCAACTCAACACCGCGGATGAGTGGAGCGGGGAAGTCCTCCACCAACGGAGAGAGATAACCGGCCACAAAGATCAGGATCGCGCCCACCAGGATCGACATCACCACTCGCGCTACCGCCCGCTCCCACTCGTTGTTAACCCAAACCAAATTGTCACGACGGGCGGGACCTTCTGAAGCGATTCCCATGAGGAAGGTTCCGGCCACGGCCAGGACCATGGCCGTCACCAGCCCCGAGCCCGTCGATAGGCCGGTGTCGCGCTCGACCAGATCGAAGCCTGCGAGCACCAGAGATATGCCGAGTCCGGCCAAGGCCGCCCCGAGGGCGAAGAGACCAAGATCGAGCATGGTGGCGAAGCTATTGGCAGCTAGTCGGGTGTAGTAGCGCCACCCGTCTCTTGTGCCTAACGCGGCCGGAGTCGTGTCAACCATGCAGCCTCGCCCGAGTTCACCCTGTCGAGCGTATCGCCTCGAGGTAGAGCTCGATGGGATGAGCAATGCGATAGTCACGGTCGAGATGGGCGCGGATTTGCATCTCGCATCCGGGATTGGACGTGGCGACGAGCCGGCCCCGATCATCGATCAAATTGGCCAGGCGGGTCCCCAACTCCCGTGATGTAGCCGGCCGCAGCAGGCTGTAGATGCCCGCCGCTCCACAACAGAGGCCCTCGGGGTCGGCATCGATTACGTGGTAACCCGCCGCGCGCAGTATCTGGCGAGGAGGCTCGGTGCTCCGCTGGGCGTGGCGGAGATGACAGGGGTCGTGAAGCACGACGTCTCCTGAATCCGCGGCGAGGGTGGGCAGCTTGCCAGAGGCGATGAGCTCTGCGATCACCTGGGTGATATCGGCCGCCCCGGCACCGATCTGAGCGCCTTCGCTGACCACCTTGCCGTAGCTCTTGAGGTGGGCGCTGCAGCCAGCGGCGGTCGCTACCACCCGGTCGACGTTGTCGAATGCCCGAATGTTGATGGCGGCCAAACGACGGCCCTCGTCGATTCCGCCGTCGTGGACCACGAGCGCTCCACAACACGTCTGCTCCTCGGGGATAGCCACGCGATAACCACCCCGGGTCAAGAGCTCGACCGCCGCCGCGTTCACGCCGCTGAACCATTTGCTCATGACACAGCCCACGAGCAACCCGATCGTCGGACCCGACCCGTTCAGCTCTGGGGCGCGCACCGGGCGCAGGGGACGCAGCCCGCGCAGTCCCCTTCCCCAACGACCGGGCAAGAACCGGCTGGCCCCGAGCCGCTGCATAAGTCGCGCTCCGTCGGTAGCCAGTCCAACCAGTCCGCGATTGGAGAGGAGGCGCCCCAGCAACAGATGTCGCAAGCGACGCCGGGCGGTAGGACGTTGGGCGGTGATCTCCGCTCGGGCGCCTTCCATCGCCCGACCGAAGGGAACCATGCTCGGGCAGACCGCCTCGCACGCCCGGCAGTTAAGGCAAAATGTCATCGCCTCTTCGAAGTCGGCATCGAGATCGAGGACGCCTTCGGCCACGCCCTTCATCGCCGCGATCCGTCCCCGGGGGCTGGCGCTTTCGAGCCCGGTCAACCGAAAGGTCGGACAGTGGGGAAGGCAGAGACCACATGCAACGCAGGTGTTGAGCTCGGCGGTGGTCGGGGCGAAATCCGTGACCCAGGCAGTCACGGCTAGATCCGGCCGGGAAGACGGCCCGGGTTGAGGATCCGGGCGGGATCGAAGGCGGCGGCCAGGCGAGTCTGGATTTCAATCCCGGGGGGAGGGCGGCCCCACGGCTCAAATTCCCTGCCTGGAGGTCTGCCCGTCACCACCAGGCTGCCGCCGGCGGCCTCGACCTGCGTCCGCAGATCTTCCATGCCCTGGGTGTCTTCGGTTGTAAAGGAGATTTCGCCCACACCAACCTGGTGGACGAAGTCCTCGGGGAGGGCAGGCACGAAATCTGCCGCCGTCGCCGGAGGGACTCGCAAAGACCAGGTCCAAGGGCCTGACGGCGACTCAGGCCAGACCAAGCCGGGTTGGCTCTCGCCGGGGAGGCGGGCAACCTGGGCGGCCACCTCCTCTTCGGTGCCGGCGAGATAGACGCTCGTCTTTCGAGGTTCCTCGAGCACGGCCAGAGGCCGGTAGACCTCGTTCCCGAAATCGCCCTCCAGGCTGACCGTGGCGGAGGCTTGGGGAAGCGGCCACAGCTTCAGGCACGCCGACACGATCACCCCCAGGCGGCCCAAGGAACCGACGGCGAGGCGGGCGAGGTCGTAGCCAGTGACGTTCTTCACCACCCGTCCTCCGGCTCGCACGACACGACCGTCCCCGGTGACGAGGGTGACCTCGAGAATGCGGTCGCGGGTGGGACCGAAGCGACCACGGCGATAACCGGATATACCGGCAGCCAGTGCGCCTCCCACGGTGCCCGTGCCGGGCACCTCGGCGAGGACCGCGCTCTGGCCCCGGGTGGCCAAACGGGACTCAAGACCAGCCACCGTCATTCCCCCCTCGACGACGACCGTGAGATCGTCGGGCTCCCACTCGACGATGGTGGCTAGCCCGTCGGTGAAGACCACCAAATCGGGACCGACCGAATACCCATAGCCCTGATGGGTGCCGCCGCCCCAGACGAGGACGGTGCGACCCTCGCTCGAGGCTTGGGAAAGAGTCTCCGCCAGTTCCTCGACCGAAGCCGGGTGTCGGTGCTCGACATCGGTGGGCGCTTCAAGCCGACGCGCGATACGTGCTGAGGCCGCCCGAATGCTGGTCACACCCACGCCCCGGGGGGAAGGGTACCGCTCTGATCGAAACACCGTGAGCCGGCGGGAAGGATCTTTCCGGGGTTAAAGCGGCCAAACGGATCGAAGGTTTCCTTGATGCGGGCTTGAGCGTCGAGGTCGGCGGTATTGAACATAAGGGGCATGAGATCCCGCTTCTCGCGACCGATGCCATGCTCGCCCGAGAGGGCGCCCCCGGCCGCGACGCAGACCTCGACCAGTTCATCTGCGGCCGCCTGCACTCTTTCGATCATGCCCGGCTCGGAGGCATCGAACATCATCAAAGGGTGGAGGTTGCCGTCACCGGCATGGAAGACATTCATCATCAATAGGTCGTGCCGACGCCCGATCTCATAGACCTTGTTCATGGTCTCCACCAGCCGGGTACGGGGGACGACGGTGTCATGGAGGTAGTAATTGGGTGCGGCCTGAGCGACGGCGCCGAAGGCCGATTTGCGGCACTTCCAGAGCAAGGCGCGCTCGTCTTCGCCAGCCGCCACCGATATCTCGAGTGCATTGTTGGCGCGGGCGACCTCGGCGATGAGATCCGCCTCGGCCTCGACGGCGGCCGTCTCGCCAACGACCTCTGCCAGCAAGATGGCGGCGGCATGGGTGGGAAGGCCGGCATGGAGCCAGTTCTCGACTGCCTCGACGATTCGCTGATCCATCATCTCCAATGCCGCCGGCACCACCCCCCGGGCGATAACGCCGGACACGGTCTCTGCCGCATCGGAGATCGAGGAGAAGGAGCAGAGCAGCGTACGAATGTCGGGTGCGGTCGGCGTCAGCTTGACCAAGGCGCGGGTGACGATCCCGAGCGTGCCCTCGGATCCGACCATCACTCCTCGTAGATCGAGGCCGATGGGATCCGGTGCCTCCGATCCGATCACCTCGAGCGAACCGTCGGGGAGTACCACCTCGAGGGCGAGGACATGGTTCACCGTCGATCCTTCGGCGAGGCAATGCGGTCCCCCGGAATTGTTGGCGATGTTTCCCCCGACCGTGCAGGCCGCCTGCGAGGAAGGATCGGGGGCGAAGTAGAGGCCGTAGGG
>DATFFB010000132.1:0-2853 GCA_035250485.1 Acidimicrobiia bacterium | reverse complement strand
CCCGGACAGCCCTTCGATCCCAGTCAGATCGTCTTCCCGGTGGTTGGTGGCCCGACCTTTTTCATAGACGACTTCTACCAGCCCCGGTCGGGGGGGCGCACCCACGGCGCGACCGACATCATGACCGGCGGGGTCAAGGGTTGGCCCGTGGTGGCCGCGGCGGACGGCGTGGTTACCTGGATCGGCTCCACCTGCTGCTATCTGGCGCTCGATCACGGCGGTGGCTACGAGACCTGGTACATCCACCTCAACAACGACACCCCTGGGACCGACGACGGTCAGGGTTGGGGCATTGCTGTCACCGAGGGGACCGTGGTCGCTGAGGGGCAATTGATCGGTTGGGTCGGTGACAGCGGCAATGCCGAGAGCGTCGGTCCTCACCTCCATTTCGAAATTCGCCTCAACGACTCACCGGTCAATCCGTATCCCTATCTCCTCAATGCCCCTCGTCTTCTCAGCGTCGGCGGGACCTATGCCACTCCGACGGCCAACACCTTCACCGACGATGACGGGAACCCCCACGAAGCCAATATCGAAAAGCTGTACGAGAACGGCATCACCATCGGATGCGCTTCGAACCGCTATTGCCCCCTCCAGACCTTGAGCCGGGGACAGATCGCGCTGTTCATCTATCGGCTGTTGAACCTCTCCCCCGCCACTAACGACTTTTACGACGACGACAATGGGTCGCCCTATGAAGTAGCGGCCAACGCCATCACTGCCAGTGGTATCGGGTTCGGCTGCAGCGAGAGGAATTTCTGCGAAGACGATGCCCTTCCCCGCGAACAGATGGCCGAGCTCTTGGTCCGAACCTTTGACCTCCCGGCATCGTCGACCGACTATTTCGACGACGACAACGGCTCGGCCTTTCAGGCGTCGATCAACGCCCTCCGGGCGGCAGGCATCACGATTGGTTGCGATCCCGACGATGCCGCGAAGTACTGCCCAATTCGAACCCTGACCCGCGACGAGATGGCAACCTTCTTCGTAAGAGCAATGGGGCTGTAGCCGGTCTGAGAACCAAAAAAAGCAGCCGGGCGTCTAAGCGAAGTGAGCGCCCTGGCAGCCAACAAGAGATGATGGCCATCGACACCGGCGAGATTCCGGTAGTCCGCATGCAGGAGTCCTCCTTCGAGGCCTTTTATCGCACCAATCGCCAGCACATCTTTCGGGCGCTGGCGCTGACCTTGGGCAATCGCGAACTGGCGGCCGAGGCGGTAGACGAGGCAATGACCCGCACTTATCAGCACTGGCGCACCGTCTCGAGTTTCGACAACCAAGCCGGCTGGACCTATCGGGTAGGTCTCAATTGGGCTCGATCGAGGCTTCGCAAGCGCAAGCGAGAAGTTCTCGCCGATCAGGTTCCTGAACGTTCGACAGAAGTCAGCTTCACCGACCCCGACCTCGACCGCGCGGTCAAGTCGCTGCCTTTGGACGCCCGGGCCGTGGTAGTCCTTCGTCACTATCTCGACTGGAGCACCGATGATGTGGCGCGCGCTCTGGGAATCAGGCCGGGCACGGTGAAGAGCCGGCTGCACCGAGCCATGGCGGAGCTGCGGCAGCAATTGGGGATCAAACATGAGGCTTGAGGATCGAATCAGAAACGAATTGCATGACACCGCCGAGCGGCTGGCGCTCGACCCCGGCGAGTACCGGCGGGCGATCGAGGGCGCAAAGCGCCGTCGCCAGCGACGGATCATCGGTGCCCTTTCGGGAATGGTTCTCGTCGCCGGGCTGGTCGTAATCGTGCTTGCCCTCCGCCCCGGCGACGACGTGGTCGTCGCCCCCTCGACGACCACAACCCCCGCCACCACCGCTCCCAGCCCGACGACAACCGCCCTTCCTGTCGTCTCGGCGGGAGCGGCGGTGGTGGCTGCCGGCCCCGAGGGAATCTCGTGGACCGAGCTCGGCGCCGATGGGACCAGCGGCGTCCTCGAGAGCGACCCCTACTACGAAGCAATCTCCTGGGTGGCAAGCGATGGTGAAGGCGGACTGGTCTTCACGCACGAGGTCAGTCCCCTTCCCTGGGATCAGGGCACGCTGCTCTGGTTGCCCGCCGGCGCAGCCGCTCCTCGACCGCTCGCCGCTCCCCCTGGCCAGGGGATGATCACGCCCATCGGCGTCGACAGCGGTCGCGTTTATTACCGGCTCGACTCACAGGGGATGAGCGAAGTCATCGGCGTCGACCTCGACGGGCAAAACCAGGAGGTGTTGATCCCCGCCACTCAAGATCTGCTCGCCGCTTCGTTAGACGGCCCCGTTCTGGCGGTGGTCCGTGGTGTCGATTGCACCCAGGTCGATCTGTTCATGACGGTTGACGGTCATCAGATGCCAGATGGTTTTTCAGAGTGTTATCCCGCCTCCATCAATGACGTCGCCCTCAGCGGCAATTCGCTGTACGTGCTCGAAGACGGATCGGATGGGCGTGTCTTGCGCCACCTCGCGACTTCCGGTGAAGATCTGGGGGCCAGCCCGGTCGAGGGCTGGCAGATCGAGGCTCTCGACCCAAGCACCGTGGCGGTCGGTGGAACCAGCATCCGGGTCGGCGACTTCAGCGGCGACTCTTTCGTTCCGGAGACCGAGATCGAAGGTTCCAACACCTTTGCGCTCGTGCCCGAACTCAGCATCGACCCCAACGCCTCCCTGGGCTCGGGGCTGGGCGAACTGCCCTGCACACCGTTGGATCTGCCGGCGCTGGCTCCCCAAGGCCTCCCAGCACCGGTCGAGGCCAAGCGGCAGCTGATTTTCGAGCTGGCGTCGGGCTGTGAGATGGGCAGGCTCGCCGAGTTGGTCCTCGAAGACGGCGCCGCCTACACCTTTGGTGACGAAGAAGACCCGATGCGGACCTGGATC
>DATFFB010000131.1:0-5150 GCA_035250485.1 Acidimicrobiia bacterium | reverse complement strand
AGTCCCGGCCGCTCGAACATGACAACGTTGCGCCCTCGGGGTCCACCGAACGAATGACTGGCCGGATCATCCGATCGATAGGCCTCGACTTCTGTGATCGTGACCCCGGCTTTCTGACCGGCCACCTCACTGAGAAGCAACCAGCCGAGCAAACGCGGGGCGGCCTGGTCGGCGGTCAGATTGAGAAACTCGGCACTCATCGCGCTCTGGATCTGAGCCGTCTAGCCGAGAGCAGTGAGAAGAATCGCTTTGAAGCTGTGCAGGCGATTCTCGGCCTGATCGAAGACGACCGACCGGGGATGCTCGAGAACTTCGTCCGTTACTTCTTCTCCGCGATGCGCTGGGAGGCAGTGCATGAACAGCGCATCGGAGTCGGCTCTTTCAAAGAGTTCCAGATCGACCCGATAGGGGGCGAGCACCCGACGTCGTTCGGTGCTCTCAGCCTCGTAGCCCATCGAAGTCCAGACGTCCGTGTAGACGACGTTGGCTCCGGACACGGCTTCGATCGGATCCGTCGTTACCTCCACCTCGCCATGGTGTCGGGCATCGGTCAGGACCTCGTCGGAAATGAAATAGCCCTCGGGGCTGGCGACACGAACGGAGCCCCCGGCCCGCGTGACCGCGCCGATCAAAGAAGCCGCCGTGTTGTTGCCGTCGCCCACGTAGGCGACTGAGGTTTCCGCGAGCGGCAGGTGCTCGGCCATCGTTTGCACATCGGCCACCGCCTGACAGGGGTGTTCGGCATCGCTCAGCAGGTTGATCACGGGCACCGAGACCGCCTTCGCCACCCTTTCCAGATCCTCGTGATCGAACACTCTCATCCCCAACAGGTCGAGATACCGTTCGAGGACCCGGCCGACATCCTCGGGCGTCTCCCGCGACCCCAGGCCGATCTGCTCGTTGCGAATCACCACCGGGTGAATTCCCAGTTGTATGGCGGCGACATCGGTCGAGACCCAGGTACGCACCGACTGTTTCATGAAAAAGAGCCCTATCGACCGGCCGGCGAGGGCCCCCGCATAATCACCGGGATTGTCCTTGACTCGCTGGGAAAGGCCCATCAGATCGATCAACTCGGCCGAGTCGAGATCTCCGATGCGAAGCAAATGCTTCATCCTTGCTCTCCGCGGAGGGTGGCTCCGAGAGCTTTCGCCGCCGCCACCAGGCGCTGACGAAGGTCGGCGATCTCATCGGTGGAAAACGTGTGGTCGGGTGCTCGGAATCGATAGGTAATGGCCAGTGCCTTCCTTCCGCGGCCGAGCTCGGGGCCCCGGTACTCGTCAAAAAGCCGCGCCGTTTCACAAAGATCGGTTGCCACCTCCCTGGTGGCCGCCAGCAGGTCCCCGGCAGGCATTTCCTCTGGAACCACGAATGACAAGTCGAAATCGACGGCGGGGAACGAACTCGGCTCGACAAGCTCCCACCGCTTTACGGGCGCGAGCAGTGGCATCAGTTCGATCTCCCCCACCGCGATTCTTCCGTCCAGGCCGTACGCCGCCGCAGTCGACGGATGCAGCTCACCGACGTAGCCGATCTTTCTACCGTCGAGCATCACCCTCGCCGTTCGCCCGGGGTGGTAACCAGCGGGCGCGGCCGTTTCGAGCTTCCAATCGTCGAGTCCCAATCCACCCGCCAGAATTCGCCACAGGGCGGTGGCCGTAAACATGTCGACCGGTCGGGCGCCGTTTCCCATCTCAGTCGGCCCGAGATGGCCGCTAACCGAATAGCCGAGGCGCTCGGGCTGATGCGGCAAGCGATCGTCTTCGGCCCAGGGCGTATTTATGAAAACCCGCCCGATTTCAAAAATGCCGAGGTCCCCGCTTCCCCGATTCAGGTTGTAGCGCAGCGTCCGCAGCAGTCCCGGGAGGAGGGAGGTCCGAAGGGTGGCGAGCTCCTCATTGAGCGGATTCGAAACCCGCACCGTGAGTCGAGCTTCATGATCCGCTGGATAGGCGAAGGCCTCCAGATCGTCGGTGCCCGAGAAGGAGAGGTTGATCGCTTGATAGAGGCCGGCCCCGGTGAGCACACGACGGAGGGAACGGTGTCGCTGCTGCTCGTCCTTGTACCCCCCAGCGGGCCCGGTCGGAAGGCTCTCGGGAAAGCTGTCGTAGCCGTAGAGGCGGGCGACCTCTTCGACCAAATCGGCGGGTCGTTCGAGATCGCGACGGCGGGTGGGGATCGTGACCGCCAAGGGATCTTCTCCCTCCACCTCGAGGTCGAGGCGTTCGAGCAGCCGTCTCACCTCGCTTCGAGGAACCACTCCTCCAAGGAGCCTGTCGACCTCCGCCAGAGGCAACGAGACGGTGTCCGGAACAAAGGCGCGGGTGACGACGTCGATGGCCTCCGACGGCGAGGTGCCACCGGCCAGATCCATCATCAGGCGATTGGCACGGGCAGCAGCGAGCGGAGGGAGATTGGGGTCGACGCCCCGTTCGAAGCGGGCTGAGGCCTCGGTGCGAATCGCGTGGCGCTTGCTCATATGGAGCACCGTCGGGGCGTCCCATGAAGCCGCCTCGATCACCACGTTTCTGGTCTCGCCGGAAACCTCGGAGTCGCCGCCGCCCATGGTTCCCGCCAGGCCGCTTGCCGTCTCCGCATCAGCGACGACGAGGTCGGCCTCGCTCAACACCCGGTCCACTCCATCGAGGGTGCGCAATCTCTCTCCGGTTCGCGCCCTTCTCACCACGATCTCGTTCTGGGCCAAGCGGTCGAAATCGAAGGCATGGAGGGGCTGACCGAGCTCCAACATGACGTAGTTGGTCACATCGACGATGTTGGAGATGGGTCGGATTCCCGCCGCCTTCAAGCGCTGGCGAATTTTCAAGGGCGAGGGCTTGACGCTGACATCGAAGAGCTCGCGGGCGACGAATCGGAAACAACCATCAATATCGTCGACACGGACGGAGGTCCGGAGAGCCCTGTCATCGCCGGCGACCTCCCCTGGTGGGATTCGGTAGGGCACCTGGTAGAAGGCGGCTAGTTCCCGGGCGACTCCCAGCATCGACATCTGATCGGGCCGGTTCGAGGTGATCTCGAGGTCGAGCACATAGTCGGGGAGATCGACGATGTCTTCGAAGGCCCTCCCTACCTCGGCGTCCGGGTCGAGCACGAGGATGCCTTCGTGGTCGGCGCCGAGGCCAAGTTCGCGCTCGGAGCAGATCATCCCCCGTGACTCCACGCCGCGAATTGTCCGCTCTCCGATCTCGAATCCGCCGGCCAGCACCGCACCGGGAACAGCAAACGCGACTTTGGCCCCTGGCTCGAAGTTCCAGGCACCGCAAACTACTTCAGTGGGGTCCTCCCCCGTACTCACACGGCACAAGCGCACCTTGTCGGCATTGGGGTGTGGCCTAATCGATTCGACAACGCCCACATAGACCCCGCTCCAGTCCGCCGTCAGTTCGGTGGCGCTTTCGACTTTCAGGCCAAGAGAGTTGAGCGCCCGCTGCACTTCCACTTGATCGGGATCAGGGAGGTCGATGAACTCGGCGAGCCAGCGAAGAGAGACCTTCATCGAAACTGCCGGAGAGCGCGCAAGTCGTTATCGATGAAGACGCGGATGTTGGAGATCCCGTGGCGCACCATTGCCAGGCGTTCTACACCCATGCCGAATGCAAACCCTGACAGGGTTTGGGAGTCATGACCGGCCATATCCAGGACGTTGGGATCGACCATTCCGCATCCGGCCATTTCTAACCAGCCGCTTCCCCCACAAAGCCGACAGGTGGCGCTAGCTCCGCCGCAAACGAAGCAGGAAACGTCGAGCTCGGCCGAGGGCTCAGTGAAGGGGAAGAAGCTCGGGCGCAGGCGGATCCGTTGCTCGCGGCCGAAGAACTCTCGGGCGAAGTGAGCCAGGGTCCCCTTCAGATCCGAGAAAACAATTCCCGAGTCGACCGCCAGTCCCTCAATTTGATGAAACACCGGCAGATGGCTGGCATCGATGGTGTCGGATCGAAATGTCTTGCCGGGCACGACCACGTAAAGCGGGGGTTTGTGCGACTGCATGTAGCGCACCTGCATGGGCGAGGTGTGCGTGCGCAAAAGCACTTCGTCGGCCGGGTCGCCGAAATCGAGATAAAGGGTGTCTGATTCGAACCGCGAGGGGTGGTGGGGAGGAGTGTTGAGGGCGTCGAAATTGAACCAGGCCAGCTCTGCTTCGGGGCCTTGTTCTACGCGGTATCCGAGCCCGATGAAGATGTCGCAGACCTCATCGATCGTTTGTTGAACCAGGTGCTCGGTGCCTTGGCTGAGACTCCAGCGTTCGACCGTGACGTCCACCGAGTCGTTCGCCAACAGCAAGTTCGCCTCGGCCCGAGCGAGCTCGCCTCTCCTCTCGGCTATCAGTCGGTTGAGCTCTGCGGTGACTCGATTGACCTCGACACCGGCAGCCGGGCGGTCCCCGGGATCGAGCTTTCCCAATTGACGCCGGGCCTCGCCAACAGGGCTGTTCCTACCCAACAGCTTCGTTTCGAGGTCATCGAGATCTGCCAGGGTTTGAACAGCCTGAATCGTCGCTTCGGCTGAGGCCAGGTGCTCGTGCAGATTCATGGGCGAGGAAGGTTACCGAAGGATCACTTTGCCCAATAACGAAATAGACCAGCCCGCCAAGGGCTGGTCTATTGCCAGATAGTTAAAGCCAGAACTATGGCTTGGGAAACACGGGGTGGGTCTTGGTTCGGTTCGGCTGCGGCGGGAAACCAAAGTCCGGCGCATGGTTGGGGTTGCAAGCCATTCCAGGGTTGAACTCGCGTGGATTGCCGAATCCAAGTCTTACATCCTGCCCGAAGGATTGCGATTGGCCGCCAGGGCCGTTCGGAATGAGCTCGGGATTCACGGTGGGATCGGTCGACGCACCCGGATCGTCATTCAATCCCGAAAATGAACACCACGACACGCCTTGATTCTGTTCCTCATTGGCGCCACTGCCAGTTACCTCACCCGCCAGGGCGGCGCTGGCAAATAGCGCCAGGACGGCAGCTGTAGATACGAAAACCGCAAGCAATCTCTTGTTGCCCACTCCCAACCTCCCAGATCGTGGAAGCCTTTTCGGCTCCCGAGTCGACGGAGCGTATGTGGCGGGACTCTCGTCGTCAAGAAGCGAGGCTATCTACTACATATTCTGACTAGTGCGTCGGTTGGAGATCTCGTAG
>DATFFB010000130.1:0-16397 GCA_035250485.1 Acidimicrobiia bacterium | reverse complement strand
CTCTCCGGCGGTGTCATCGGAATCGCGCTGGCCGCCGTTCTCCTTCTCGACGCCGAAGGCATCGAGGTCATCACCGCCTTCATCATCTACGGAACGATCGGGGCGATGCTCGGAGTGGTGGCAGGGGCGGTGATCGGCGCGGCCTTGGGGCTTTTGGTGGGGCTCGCCTTGAACCTGTTGATGGGACCGGCGAGCGTGGTGCCACGGCGACCTGAGCAAATACCGCTGGCTCGATTGGTTGGTTCCGCCTTTGGCCTGCTCCCCCTTCTCGCCATTCCTCGGCTTGAGGAATGGTGGCCGATCGCGGTGATCGTGTCGTTGCTGGCGACGGTCGCGATCGCAAAGCGTGTTCCGAAAATCATCGGTATCACTAGCCTCAGATCGCCGAACCCTTAAAAGGAGTAGCCGATGAGCCGGGGTGGGACGCCCTCCGATCCGTTTCCGCTGAACGGATTCCATCACGTCGAGTTCTGGACCGACAACGCCTACCAGTCGGCTCAGTTCTTCCGCTCATTGATGGGTTTTGCGATCGAGGGTTACCGCGGTCCCGAGACGGGTGTCCGCGAGACCGCCTCCTGGGCCCTGCGTCAGAACGAAGCCCGCTTCATCATCACCGGCGCTCTGTTTCCCGACCATCCCATCAGTCGGCACGTCATGGAGCACGGACCCGGAGTTCACGACGTCGCTCTCGCCGTCCCCGATGCTCAGGCGGCCTTCGAGCAAGCCCTGGCCCGCGGAGCCGAGGCGGCCTACAAACCGGAGATGGTGGAGGGGGAAACGAAGGCCTGGGCCCGGGCCGGAATCCAGACCTACGGCGAGACGATCCACTCCCTGGTCCAATCCGACCTCACCTGGCCCCCACCCGACTTCGCTCCCTTCGAGGACACCGTCGCTCGACCGGTCGGTCTGCAGAGAATCGACCACGTGGTCGGGAACGTCGGCCTCGGGGAGATGGATCGGTGGGTTGCCTTCTACGAGGACGTGTTCGGTTTTGTTTTGCTTCGACATTTCGACGACGACCAGATCTCGACCGAGTACTCGGCGTTGATGTCGAAGGTGGTTTGGGATGGCAGTGGGTTGATCAAGATGCCGATCAATGAACCGGCTTCAGGTCGCCGGAAGAGCCAGATCGAGGAATACCTCGACTTCTACCGCTCACCCGGCGTCCAGCACATCGCCATCCTCACCGACGACATCTTTGGAACCGTCTCCCAGGTACGGGAGCGCGGTCTCATGATGATGAACGTGCCCGATACCTACTACGCCGAGGTTGGCAACCGACTCGGTGACATGGACGTCGATCGGGAGGAGATGAAGCGGCTCAACATCCTGGCCGACACGGATGAGGGTGGTGGCTTGCTGCAGATCTTCACCCGGATGCTCCAGGACCGGCCCACTGTTTTCTTCGAGTTCATCGAACGGCGCGGTGCTACCGGCTTCGGGGAGGGAAACTTCAAGGCGCTCTTCGAGGCCATCGAACGCGACCAGGCGGCTCGCGGCAACCTTTGAAACCGGAACCGAAAGAGGGCTAGGAAGCGAGGAACGCCGCGATGCGCTGGGCCGTAGCCGTTGGCTCCTGACGATGGGGCTGATGCCCGGCCCCAGGGATGACCTCCACGCTGGCCCCTTCGATCTCCTCGCCTAGACGGCGTCCCTCGTCTAGTGGTGTGACCTGATCGGCATCCCCCCAGATGACGAGTGTCGGCACGCCGATCCGCGGTAGATCGGCTGGAACTGTTGCTGCGCCCGGCGTGGCCGACATGGCGGCTAAGGCGTCTGAAGTCCCGGCCATGGCGGCGCCGACCTGCCGGGCGTTGTGGTCCTCGGGCGTTGGGCAGAAACCGCCGGTCGCACATTCAAGGTCATAGTTGATCGCCCCCCGGCTGCCTCCGCCGTAGCTGGTGAAGTTCAACGCCTTCCCCACCACCGGCAGCCCATAGAAGGTGGCAGTCCAATCCTCGGCGGGACCGTAAATCTCGGCACCGATCAGGACCAATCGGTTGATCAGATCGGAGTTGTTGACTGCCATCTGGGCGGCCACCGCACCCCCCATGCCGGCCCCGATCACGGCCGCGTTCTCCACCTGGAGCTCCTCGAGGAACGCCAGCATCGTCTCTGCCCGACCAAAGATCGTGTGCACCTGTCCATTGCGAGCTGGGCGTCCGCTGTAGCCGAAGTCGACTTGATCAGGAATGAGCAAGCGATAGCCCGACAACTCTTCAGCCAGCGGGAGCCATTGGTAGCCACCGGCCAAATCGAAGCCATGGATAAGGAGGACAGGAGCCCCGGAACCGACCGATCGGTAGTGGATTGGTTGGCCGTTGGTGAGGGTGACGATTTCTCCTGGAGGGTCGGCAGTGGGGGTGAGCACCTCATAGCGATCGGCCGAGCTTGCCGCCAGATACGACCAAACCATTGCCCCGAGGACTGCAAAGAGAAGGGAGAGGCCGAGGATTCGGAGAAGGATCGGCCCAAAGCCAAGTCGTACTTGCTGGGGCGGACGCGCTAGGGACATCTGTCAATCGCTGAGCAGGATGACATGTAGTTGCTTCGGTCCGTGGACCCCGAGGTTTAGCTGTTGTTCGATATCGCCGGTCCGGGAGGGACCCGTGATCAAGACCACGTTCGAAACCGACGCCGGGTCCAGGCTTTGGAGCGATAGATCGAAAAGAGTTGGGAAGATTTGATTGACCGGGAGAAAGGCAATGTGGGTCCCCGCGATCAGGGAGGCCATGCGGGGGCGGCCCGGTCCCGAGCGGAGGGCGATCGATCCCGATCGGGCAATGGCACCGTCGGCTCCGGTGATGCCCAGGGTGACCTCTGACATGCGCTGTTGTTCGGCCAGGCGATTCTCGGTTGAGATGGTGTGCTCGAGACGCCTCCATCCGACCGCTTGCAAGGATTGATGCATGCGGGGGACGCCGACGTCGTCCCAACCGAGATACACACCCGGATCTCCCGAGAGGTCGATCGCGGTGGCCATGGCATTAGGTGCCGGCATCGGCCCATGAGCAAATCCGTCCACCGCGGCCAGCCGTTCGACAAACTCCCTGATAACGCTCATCGTCGCCAAGGGAGGTCCCTAGTCGACGTCCAGCCTCGTCCCGGTCCGGGCATGCGCGTGATCCAGCGCGGTCCGAGGCGACGCAGGGCAGAGGCCAAGCGAACTCCACCACGCCAGAGGGCTGGGCGAGTTCCGAGGGCGGTGAAGTAACGGACGCCGCGGGCAACGTTCGGGGGCAGATGGGTCGCCGCCGTCTGCTGGCGGAGGAAGAGAAGCATGCGCGGCAGATCAATCCGGATCGGGCACACCTCAAGGCATGCCCCGCACAGCGTTGAGGCATAGGGGAGATCACCAAACTGCTCGAGTCCGAACAACGCCGGCGAGAGCACCGCGCCTATCGGGCCCGGATAGACCGAGCCGTAGCTTCGGCCACCGGCGTGGCGATATACCGGGCACGCATTGAGGCAGGCACCACAGCGGATGCACCCCAGCACCTCCTCGAGCTCGGTGCCGAGCAGGCTGGTGCGTCGATTGTCGAGGATGATCACCTCGAGGCGATCGGGTCCATCGGGCTCGTCGACCCGACGGGGACCGGTGAGGATGTTGGTGTAGACGCTGAGCCTTTGCCCGGTCGCAGACCGTGCCAGGACCTCAAGCATCACCTCGAGGTCAGCCAGGTCGGGAACCAGGCGCTCGATTCCCATCACGGCGATATGAAGCAGCGGGGTCGTGGAAGTGAGCCGGCCGTTGCCTTCGTTGGTGACGGTGACGACAGAACCGGTCGCCGCCACTCCGAAGTTGACGCCAGTGATCCCCACCCCCGCCCGCAAGAAGATCTCTCGCAGATGCAGCCGGGCGATCTGGTTCAGCTCCGTCGGCACCGAGGTGAAAGCAACCCCGAGCTGATCGGAGAAGAGCTGGCCGATCTCGTGACGGGTGCGATCGAGGGCGGGAGCGATGATGTGGACGGGGGGCTCGGCCGCCAGCTGGATGATGAATTCACCGAGATCGGTCTCCACCACTTCGTGGCCAAGGCCTTCGAGGTGGTGATTGAGGCCGATCTCCTCGGTGGCCATCGATTTCGACTTGATGATGGGTGCACCCATCCGATCCGCCACCAATTCGCTGATGATCTTTCGAGCCGCCTCGGAGTCGGCAGCCCGATGAACCCTTCCCCCCACCCGCTCGACGGAGGCGGTGAACTGGTCGACATATCCACTGAGATCGGCGAGCACTCGATGACGGATCGCCCGGGCCCGGTCGCGCATCTCGTCCATCTCGGCGAAATCAGAAACGGCCTCCGCCCGATGACTGCGAAAGCGATCGGTTCCCCGTTGGAGGGCAGCGATCCGGGGATCGACCACGCCCACCTGGGATCGTTCTCGATAGGTCGTCATCGGCTGGCCAGAACCTCGGCCAAGTGCCTTACCTCTAGCGCGCTCTGGCGCCGATGTAATCCCCCCGCCAGGTGAAGCAAACAGGAGGCATCTCCACCAACCACGTATTGAGCGCCGCTGGCCTCGACGTCAGCGAGCTTCGCGGCCATGATCGCAGAGGACACCTCCGGAAGCTCGACCGCAAAGAGTCCCCCGAAGCCACAGCACTCCTCCGGTCGCGACAGTCTCACCAGACGAAGCGAGTCGACGTTTTCCAAGAGAGTCACCGCCTGCCGCCCGAGCCCGAGGTTGCGCATCCCGTGGCAGGAGTTGTGGAAGGCGACCGTGGCGTCGAAGCGAGCCCCAAGATCGGTCACCCCGAGGCGATCGACCAGAAATGAGCTCAACTCCGTAACCCGCTTGCTCACTGCCAGGGCGCGTCCTTTCAGTTCGGGCGTATCTTCGAAGAGATGAGGGAGGTGGTGGGTGAGCATGTCGGCGCAGGATCCGGAAGGGACCACAATCGGATGGTCGCCCTCGAGGTCATCGAGGGCCTTGATCGCCAAACGTCGGGTCTCCTCGAGGAGGCCGGCGTTGAACGGAGCCTGCCCGCAACACGTCTGCGATTTGGGAATCGTCACTTCGCACCCCGCTCGGGTGAGAACTTCCACCGTCGCCTCAATCACCTGCGGGTAGAGGCCCTGGACAAGACAGGTCGTGAAAAGGGAGACATTGACCATGTGCGAGTTCGGAGGACGTTAGGGGTAGCTTGTCGGCATGGCCTCCCGTGAAGCCAAAGCCGAAGATCGGGCTCGGGCGCTTCACACCCCCGTCGAATTACGGGTGCACGGAGTCGGCGGCACCACCCCGGATGTATTGCTGCGCCATCCTCACCCCGAACAAGTGGCCGGCGACGACACCGCCGGCTTCTATCGAAGACCTGACTCCAACGATCTCGAGGCTTATGCCTGGGGCGGGATCACGTCTCGGTCGGGGGCCCGAGCGCTCTGGTTGCTGCTTCTTCCCTTCGCGCTCGCTAACGCCGCCGGGTTCATGCTCGCGAGCCGGGACGATGCTCGCTCCCGGAGCGCCCGCGGTCTCGTCCGGCTTCTAGCTCTGTCGGTGACCGTGCTTGCCGTCTTGTGGGCGGGAGGGCTCGGTCTCGATCTCATTGCTTTCCAGTGTGGGGCGTCATCGGTATGTGTCGATCGGCACTGGTGGCTCACCTTCTTCGGCAATCCCTTCTTCGCCGATCGGCCGGTGCGACGCCTGGTCATAGGCCTCGTGATCCCGGTGGGGCTGATCGCCTTCTGGAGATTCGCCACTCGCTTCACCCGCACTCGCTACGAGGACGCGTTCACCTCCGAGCCGGTGGAAGTGGAGCGAGGCCTGGAAGGAGACCTCGCCGCCGAAGCGACCCTGGCTGATCGCCAGTTCTGGCACTCGCCCCGCTTCGGGGCGCGGCTCGCCTCCGGACATTTTGCTGCTGCCAGTTCCGCCCTCGCCGCTGCCACCGCCTACGCGATCCAAAGGCTGCGGGAACAAGCCGGCCTCGACACCGGGCTCGAGACCGCGCTCGTCCTGATCGGCATCCTCGTGACGATCGCGGCCACCGCCACCGTGTGGTTTTGGGGCTCGGGCCCCACCTGGGCTCTCTCCCGGGCGGGATGGCTGGTCTTGGCGGCGGTCGCCGCTTTTGGCCTCGTCCGCGATGGGCCGTCAGACTCTTTGCCAGACGACCTCCCCGGGTACAGCCGCATGGCTCTCGCCACTGGCTTGGCAGCCTTGCTGGTGGCGGTAGCCCTCTTGTTGGTCATCCCGACCGAGAGTGGTCAGCGCATCAAACCGGTCGCCACCTCGGCTCTGGCGCTCTGGGCCTTGATCTCTCTGCTGGCGGGCTCGCATGTGCGCTTGGCCGACTGGCTCGGCGACCGCGTGATCGACCCGCTCGAGGAGGGGCAGGCGACGATCATTTACTCCTACGGCTACGACTGGTTTGCCCTAGCTTCCCTGGCTCTGGTGGCCGGAGCCTTGTTGGGGGTTGCCATCGCCGCCTTCTGGCTTTGGACCCGGACCCGTTCCGTCGAGAACGTCGAGGCGATCGCCAAGGAGTATCCGCAGGCTCCCGCCGATCTCGAAGGCCTGCGCTGGATCCGCTCGATCATCAGGGCGCGGAGTGTGGCTCGGTCGAGCGACGAAGCAGCCAGCGCCTTGGGCGTGCTCCTGGCAGTGGTGCTGGGGGGAACGCTCGCTTTCTACGGGGTGCGGGTATTCACCACCGGTTCCCCTTTCGGATCCTTCGACCGCCTGCCCGACGGCTGGCGCAGCCTGGTCCCGGTGGCCTCATGGGTGGGAAGCGCGCTGCCCCTGGCGGGCTTGGCCGTGATGTACTCGTCGTTTCGCAACCCGGGGACCCGGCGACGAGTGGGGGTGATCTGGGACATCGTCACCTTCTGGCCCCGCTGGTACCACCCGCTGGCCCCGCCCCCCTACTCCGCGCGGGCAGTGCCCGAACTCGGGATCCGGCTGCAGCGACTGACTTCCGATGGAGCGGCGGTGACCGTCTCTGCCCATTCCCAAGGATCGGTGGTGGCGGCGGCCAGCATCGCCCGGCTGCCGCTTTCGATCCGGTCGCGGATGGCGCTCCTTACCCACGGCAGCCCCCTCCGTCGGCTGTACGGCCTCTTCTTCCCCTCCTACTTCGGACCCGATCAGCTGGCGGCGCTCGCCCGCCGACTGGACGGTCGCTGGCTCAACCTCTTTCGTGCCACCGATGCCATCGGCGGTCCCATCGGGATCGGGGATCGACTTGTCCCCGACCCGGTCTCGGCCGAGCGCAACCCCGGTGACCCACTTCCGCCGGTGCGGGGCCACACCTTTTATCAAGGCGACGCCTATGACCAGGCGATCGCCGAGCTCAGTCACGATTTGGCGACGGCGAGCTCATGATCGAAGCGGTCATGGTGGGCGCCGGCCAGCGAGGTCACCACATCTATGGGCGCTGGGCTTTGGCCAACCGAGATCGTCTCCGCTTCGTGGCGGTGGCCGACCCGAGCGCAGAACGCCGGCGGCGCTTTGGTGAAGCACATGGCATCTCTGATCGCGATCGTTATCCCGATCCATTTGCCTTGCTCGGTTCGAAGCGCGCCGAGG
This sequence comes from Acidimicrobiia bacterium, assembly GCA_035250485.1. Lineage (GTDB taxonomy): Bacteria > Actinomycetota > Acidimicrobiia > Spongiisociales > ZC4RG35 > JACCTH01. Next base: position 8,864 of record DATFFB010000130.1, on the reverse strand, counting down.
CGGCCGTCATCGCCTCGCCGGATCGAGAGCATCACTCTCACGTTCTCGCCGCTCTCCGGGCGGGATACCACGTGCTGGCGGAAAAGCCGATGGCGCACACTCTCGAGTCGTGCTTCGAGATCGTCGCTGCCTCCCGGCAGTCAACCGGAACCCTCCACATCGGACATGTGCTTCGGTTTTCGCCCTTCTTCCAGGCTCTGCACGAGGTGATCGCCTCTGGTCGATTAGGTGACATCGTCACCGTTGAGCACCGCGAGAACGTCGTCGCCTGGCACATGGCGCATTCATACGTGCGCGGCAACTGGTCCCAGCGGGCGACGTCACCACCGATGATCGTCGCCAAGGCCACCCACGACTTCGACATCCTCCATTGGAATTTGGGTTCTTCGGCGCAAACCATCTCCTCGGTGGGAAACCTCTACGAGTTCCGACCGGAGCGGGCGCCGGCCGACTCCACCGAAAGGTGCACCGATCCCTGCCCGGTCGAGGACTGTCCATACGACGCCCGCCGGGTCTACCTCAATCCAGCTGTCACCGGGTGGCCGGTGCACGTGATCACCGACGACTTCTCACCCGAGGCGAGGCTGCGTGCCTTGCAAGAAGGGCCGTACGGACGATGCGCCTGGAAGTGCGGCTCGGATGTGGTGGACCACCAGGTCGTGAACCTCAGCTTCGAGTCGGGTGCCAGTGCCGGACTCACGGTGCACGGCCACTCCCACGAGGAGGGCCGGACAATGCGCTACGACGGGACCCGGGCAACGCTCCGAGGTCGTTTTGGACGTCATCAGGAGCTGACGATTCACTCCCATGTCTCCGGCGAGATCGAAGAGGTGCCGATCCCAGCGGTGGCAAGCGGACACGGTGGCGGCGACGCTGGGATCATCGAGGCGTTCCTCGATTCGATCGAGCATGGCAAGCCGCCCGCCACCTCGGCCAGCGAGTCAATCGAGAGCCACCTCCTCGCCTTCTTGGCAGAAGAGGCGCGGCTCGAGGGGACGGTGATCGACGTCACCGCCCGCCGAGCCGTTCGCCATTAGCGCAGTTTCATCTCGACGGACCACCGAAGGTGATGCCGATAATGATTGGGTCGTGGTCGGAGACCCGATAAGGCTTGGCCTCGTACAACGCGTCCTGTGCGGGTGGCTTGAACGACATGTCGTAGTCCAAGATGTCGGGCTCATCGGCGTTGATGTGGAACGTGGTCAGACCCTTGACCCAGTTTGACATCGATCTCGTTGCCAGCGCAGTGTCGAGGTAGCCCAATTGGCCGTCGAAGACGAATGAGTAGGCGTCGGTGCCCTCAAACTTCTCTACCAGCTCGATTAGTCCACCAGCCTTCAGGGCGTCGATTGGGTCTTCCATCGCATAACTGTTGAGGTCACCGATGACCAGCACGCCGCTGCTGCTCTCTTCCAGATCGGCTACGAACCCCAACAAGGCGTGGGACTGAGCGACTCGAGTCAAATTGCACTCGCCCTGACCGTCTCCGGTGTCGGGATCACCGAGCGGGGCACAGCTGGAACTCTTCGACTTGAAATGATTCACCACGACGGTGAACGGCTGGCCACTTCCCCGCTGGCGAACCTGCTTGAAGGTTTGGGCGAGGGGAGGTCGACCCACTGGTTCGATCTCATCGGGCAGAGTCCTGTCGAAGGCTACGTTCGCCAAAGCCACCGGCTCGCCGACCGGGGTAACGGCTGCTGGGCGGTAGATGATTTCGTTTCGGACCGGATAATTGTTGTAGTGGCCGGCCTCGCCCACCCAGGCCCAGGTGTCGGCACCCATGGCGGCGTTGAGGGCTTCCACCAACGTCAAGATGGCGTCGTGTGCCCGACTTCCATCGTCGTCGCGGATGTCGTTCTCGATCTCCTGGATGCCGACGATGTCGGCGTCAAGAGCAATGATTCCCGCAACGAGCTTGGCCTGCTGTCGCACTAATTCCTCGGGCGTGTCGGCGCCGCGGCACTCGAGGTTCCCCGTTGGTCCGCAGATGTCGTTAACCCCGTCATCAAGATGGGTGAAGTAATTGAGAACGTTGAACGACGCCACCCGGATCTCCCCAGGTAGGGGATCGGGGCTTGAGGGGCGCGGGTTGGCATTGGTGTAATCGGCGCCGGCAGTTGGTTGGATTCGGTAAAGGCCGAAGCCCTCGCCAAGAATGCCAGTGACGTTCTGCAGGGTATCGCCGCCCCGGAAGGTATTGGTGAGTGTGAACTCAGCGCCATTGGGGTGTCGATTGAAGCTCGGATTTTGGAAGGTGCTCCCGTCGTCGAGTGTGATCCTCGCCAGGCGATTGGCTGCCGTCACCGCGTTCGCCGCCGCCCCCGGCTCCGCTGCATGAGTCCCCTGGAACTGACGGGTAGTGGTAATAACGACTTCACCAAAGCGGTCATAGTTGAAGTACTCAGAGATGAAGAGACTCTGGGGAAAAGATACGAGCATTCCCTCGAATCGCTCGAAGTCAGAGAGCGCCGTGACCGGAAGAGTGACCGGTGTAGCCGTTGGAAGCGTGCCGGGTCCGAGATTCGTCACCGTGGCACTCGAGATCTGGGTTTGACTCCCGAATTCCGTCACGCGGCCTGCCACCTGCACGTGGTCGCCGACTGCGACGGCAGTGGAGTTGAAAACAAATACGCCTTCCGATGTGCTCGGATCCTGATCTTGGTCAAGATCCTCTTCTTCGAGATAGAAGCCGGAGAACCCGCCACTCTGTTGGAAGTCGCCGACCACCACGCCGTCGACGATCACGGTCGTATTGATGATGGGCGAGACGAGTCCGCTTCCCTGGACGGCATGGATCTTGGTGATCGCCACCTGCCCACTCGCTCCGAGCGGTAGCAGTGTCGCCACCAAACCGATCACGATTGCAAGGGCCAGGCGCACTGAAACCCGAGACATAGCTTCTCCTTTGCCTTCTCGTCCCTGACTTTGGCACCCGCCGAGAATCGACTAGGTCCCCACTCGAATGGCACCTTAACTTCATCGAGTGACACCGGACATAGTTAGAAAAATGACCCTGGCGGAGCCCCCGGAGCCGGATAGCCTCATGATTCCCGGGGGAACCATCCATGCAGTCATTTCAAGGAAAAATGAGGTTGGCCGACAACCCGTCCGAGACGGTCGGGGTCGGAATCGAGGTCGTCGCCAACTCGCTCACGCTCATTGTCAGCGAATCGGAAGTGGGGGTTTGGCCTCTTAACCGGATCGACGTCGACGTCGAGGAGGACGGCTTTCACGTCCAGGTCGACGGAGAAGAGTTCGTTTTCGTAACGCGGCAGGCCGAGGAGTTCGCCCGGGCGGTGGGAGTCCTGGATCGCCCGGTCAACGGCAACCACCGAACCGCGCCTACCAAGTCCACGCCGGCCAAAACCAAGCCCCAAAAGACACAAAAGGCTCGTGCCAGCAAGCCGGCCAAAGCGATACGGGAAGTCAAGCCCGCACGGGCACCCAAGCCGAAGAAGGTTCGCGCCCCTCGCCGACGGATCAACCTCCCGGATATCGACTGGCGATCGTCGGATGTTCGCTGGGCGACGGCCGGATTGGTCATGGTGGCAGCGCTGGCCATCACGGCTACCCCGATCTTGGCGTTCCTCATGATGGGGGCCGGCTCCATCGGTCTCCTGGTGGGCACCGGCTCACTGGTCGACCCGATCATGGCCACCCGTCTCCCCACCGAGTTGCCACCCGCCAAGATGATCCTGGTCTCGACCCTGCTGGTGGTGGTCGGGATGACGATTCTTACCTTTATCTAAGCGGCGCGTACTCCCCACGACTCGGATATGGTGGGGCGAGGGTGGGATAGCCCGCTGTCCCGCTCCACCCAAACGGAGGAGACAACATATGGATCGATTACGCCAGCAGATCATTCTGCTCGCGGTGCTGGCCCTGGTGATTGCAGCCTGTGGCGGCGGCGATGGCGCCGGAACCACGACCGATGGCGACGGCACCGCCACCACTAGCGACGGAGGGACCGCCACCACCGGCGACGGAGGAACCGCCACCACCGGCGACGGTGCAGCGGGCACGGCTGAGTTCACGCTATTTGGCTCGCCGACAGGGGTGGAGGGTGATGCCCTATCCGGCTTCCTCGATGTCTACAACGAGGCCACCGGCTCCAACATCACGTACACCGGCGTGTCCGAGTTCGAGCAGCAGCTCCGCATCCAAGTCGACGGCGGCGATCCGCCAGCCGTGGCCTTTACGCCGCAGCCGGCATCGATCTGCTCGTTTGCCGATGAGGGAGTCCTGGTTTCACTCGAGGACATGGGATTCGATATCGCGGCCATGGAGGCCAACCACTCCAAGTACTGGATGGACCTGGGCCTGTGCGAGGACGGGAACCACTATGGAATTCCCTGGTTTCCGAACTACAAGTCGATCATCTTCTATCACATCCCAACGTTTGAAGAGGGTGGCTACGAGATTCCCGAAACGTACGAAGACCTCGTCGCCCTCTCGGGACAAATGGTGGCCGATGGTCAGACCCCGTGGTGCTTCGGATTCGGTAGCGGCGACGCCACCGGTTGGCCGGGCACCGACTGGATCGAGGACATCTTGCTGCGTCAGCAGGGTGCCGACGTCTACGCCCAGTGGTACAACCACGAGATCCCCTTCAACGACCCGGCGGTCGTGCAGGCGTTCGACACCTTTGGCGAGATCTTCTTCGGTGAGGGCTTCGTCCTCGGTGGACCCGAGAACGTCGCCGGGATCATCTTCGAGGACTCACCGGGACCGCTCTTTAGCGATCCGGCGGGTTGTGCGATGTTGAAGCAGGGCTCGTTCATCTCCAACTTCTTCACCACGGCGGCCGAGTACGAGGAGGGGGAGGAATCCGAGGTCGGAGTCTTCAACTTCCCCACCATCGACGGCAACCCCGGGGCGATGGGTGGCGGTGACACCCTCATCGTCTTCGACGGCGCGCCTGAGATTGTGCAGGCGGTGCAGGATTGGATCACCCCGGAGTGGCTCTGCACCCTGGCCTCGGCCAGCGGTGGAGGTGTCGCCCCCAACGGGGGACACGGAGTGACCGGAGTGGAACGGCTTCCCGGCCACAAGGACGTGGACGTCAACTGCTACGAATCTGAATCGGCCAAGACCTTCGCTTCCGCAGTGACGGCGGCGCTGGCCGAGAACACCTTCGCGTTCGACGCCTCCGACTTGATGCCACCGGAAGTGGGCCAGGAGACGTTCTGGACCGGCATGATCGATTGGACCACCGGCTCTCCCACCCAGGAAGTAGTCGACGCCATCGAAGCGAGCTGGCCCGGCTGAACGAACAAGACCGACTAACGAAAGGGGTGGCCCGGCGGCCACCCCTTTCACGTTTTCAGGCGCAACCATTGTCGACTTTGGGTAGGGTCGATTCGGCACAGAGACACCGAAGGAGGCCGGATTGACAACTCCTGCCGTGGCACCTGTCGACGAGGTCCCACGCCAACCGATATCCGAGGAGCCTGGGGCCCGCAACAACTCCCTGGCCGCCTGGCTGCTTCGCATCGCCTCTGCCCTGATCGTGCCGGCGGTTCTGGTTCTCTTCTTCTTTACCTTCGACTTCCTCAAACAAGAGGACACCAACAAGGTCATCCAGGTGTTGGTGGCGGTCGTGGTGGGAGTCGGCGGAATTTGGCTCCTCTACTGGGGTATGGACCGGGCCATCAGCGCCATGCCCGAAGCCATCGGAGCGGCGGTCCGGCCCTTCGCCTTTGCCGGTCCGGCCATGGTCCTCCTCGGCTTCTACCTGGTCTACCCGGCGGTCAACACTTTCATCCTCAGCTTCCAAGACTCAGATGGTGAGTCCTTCGTCGGCCTCGACAACTTTCAACGGGTCTTCACCGAGAGCACTTATCTGATCTCGATCCGCAACAGCGTCATCTGGGTGATCCTGGTGCCCATCGTGGCGGTCGCGATCGGGCTCGGCTTCGCCACTCTGGCGGACAAACTCGGCAAGAAGACAGAGACCGCCGCGAAATCGTTGATCTTTCTCCCGATGGCGATCTCCTTCGTCGGTGCCTCCGTGGTCTGGACCTTCGTTTACAACTTCCGACCGGAGGGGTTTGGCCAGCAGATCGGCTTGCTGAACGCCCTCAAGGTGGTGACCGGTTCCGACCCGGTCAACTGGATCCAGGTTCCGCTCTGGAACAACCTTTTCTTGATGGTGATCTTGATCTGGCTGCAGACCGGATTCGCCATGGTCATCCTTTCTTCGGCCATCAAGGGCGTTCCGGTCGACGAAATCGAAGCGTCCCGCATCGACGGGGCCAACGAGTGGCAGGTGTTTCGCCGGATCGTGGTTCCATCGATCGCCTCCACCCTGGTGGTGGTGTGGACCACGGTTCTCATCACGACGTGGAAAGTCTTTGACATCGTGTTTGTCATGACCGGGGGTGGGTTCGACACTTCCGTAGTGGCCGAGCGCATGGTCACCGAGTTCTTCACCTTCAACAACAACGGGATGGGGGCGGCCTTGGCCGTGCTCCTCTTCATCGCCGTCTTGCCAATTCTCGTGATCAATGTCAGGCGCTTTCAGGAACAGGAGAGATTGCGATGACCGCCACCGTTACCGACACCCCTCCCGAGGCCCCGGCCCCGCCGCGCCCGTTGGCGGCCGCGCCGGTGGAGAGAAGCCGCGGCTCCTTCCCTGTCTTTCTGGTGGTTGCCCTCGTCGCCCTCCTCTGGACCATCCCCTCGCTCGGGCTCCTGATCAACTCCTTCCGCGAACCAAGTTCAATCCGCCAGAGCGGTTGGTGGACCGTGTTCGGAGACCTCTTCGCCGAGGGAGCCTGGACGATTCAGAACTATTCGGCCGTGCTCGAGGAGGGATTCGGCAACGCCTTCGCCAATACTTTGGCGGTGACCATCCCCGCGGTGGTGATCCCGCTGACGGTGGCCGCTTTTGCCGCCTACGCCTTCGCCTGGATGGAGTTTCCGGGACGGAACTTGATCTTCGTGATCATCGTCGGCCTGATGGTGGTGCCGTTGCAAATGGCGCTGATCCCCATCCTCCGGGTCTACACGGGATTTGACCTCAACGGCACCTTCCCGGCGGTGTGGCTGGCTCACGCTGGGTTCGGTCTCCCACTGGCGGTCTATCTCTTGCGCAACTACATCGGCTCCCTTCCGGGTTCGCTGATCGAGTCGGCAAAGATCGACGGAGCTGATCACTTCCGAATCTTCACCCGCCTGATCATTCCTCTATCGGTGCCAGTGCTGGCTTCGTTCGCCATCTTCCAGTTCCTCTGGGTCTGGAACGACTTTCTCGTCGCCCTGGTGTTCCTTGGGTTCGATCCTGACAACCGGGTACTCACGGTGGAGCTAGCCGATCTGGCGGGACGAGGCGAAGGCGCGCTCAACCTTCTGCCGGCAGCCGCCTTCGTGACGATGATCCTCCCGCTGGTGGTCTTCTTCGCCCTGCAGCGCTTCTTCGTGCGCGGGCTCACCGTCGGATCGGTTAAGGGTTAACTCGAAGCTCGACGAGTGGGCGGCGATCCGCCGCCGCAATTGGCTGGCGCTGGCCTTGGGGACCATCGTCGGGATGTTCAGCTACTTCCCCTACGCCGCTGCGTTCATCCAGCCGGGAGCAGCCGAGCCCAGCCTCGACGCCGGGTTGGTGGGGATTGCCCTGGCAGTGGCCCCGCTGGTCTTCGTCGTTGTGGGGTTCGTCTCGCGCAACGCCAACGCCCCCCGCCGCATCCTGCTGGCGATGGGGCTATTGATCGGACTGGGACTGGCGATCGGTCTCATCGCCCCCGTGCTCGGCGCCGCTGCCGGGTTCGGGGTTGGGGTTGCGATCTGCCTTCGTCTCCCCGACATCCCCGACCAGATGCGACGAAGACTGATCGCCGTGGGACTGGCGATCCTTTACACGATGATCCTTCTATTCGTGGCACCGCCAGCAGGGGTCACAAGCGGAGCCGTAATACCGATCCTGGTGGTGGGTTTCGCCGACGAGTTCGGCGCTTGGCGATGGGCGCGAGATCATGGCTGAGACACTGCTGGCCATCACCGGGGTAACCGGGGGGATAGGCGGTCGGGTCGCCGACCGCCTCTCCCGCCAAGGTTACAACCTGCGCCTGATCGCTCGGGACGTGGCGAAGATCGACGACTTCGTGCGAGCGGAGTTGGTGGCCGGCGACTACGACGACGAGGGATCCATGCGGCAGGCTCTCTCGGGAGCGTCGGCCATGCTCTTCGTCTCGGGGCGAGAACACATCGATCGACTGACTCAGCATGAGAAGGTAGTGGCGGCGGCGACGTCGGCGGGCGTGAGGAAGATCGTGTACACGTCATTCCTCGGAGCCAGCCCTGAGGCGACATTCACCCTCGCTCGCCAGCACTATCAGACCGAGCGATTCATCCGCTCATCCGGAGCCGAGTACGTATTCCTGCGCGACAGCCTCTACACCGATTACATCCCCCACCTTGTCGGTTCCGACGGCGTGATCCGGGGACCAGCCGGATCGGGTCGGGTTTCGTTCGTAACCCGCGACGACATCGCCGACGCAGCGGTGGCGGTCCTGACGACGGATGTGTTCGACGGCCAGACCTTCGACATCACGGGACCAGAGGCGATCACCCTGAGCAGTGCGGCGGCGGTTCTGAGCGAGTTTGCAGGGAGGGAGATCTCGTACGTACCGGAAACGGTCGAAGAGGCTTATGCCTCGCGCGCCCACTACAACGCTCCCGATTGGGAAGTCGAGGGTTGGGTGACCTCCTATCAGGCGATCGCCAACGAGGAGATGGAGACCGTGTCGAACTCGGTCGAGACTTTGACCTTCCACCGGCCGCTCTCGGTGAAGGACTTTCTCGCCGCCAACCCGGAAAGCTACGCCCACCTCCAAGCCTGACCTCAATTCTGTCGGTGCCTG
>DATFFB010000129.1:0-27566 GCA_035250485.1 Acidimicrobiia bacterium | reverse complement strand
CGAGGGGACCCAGATGGTGATGCCGGGGGACAACACCCAGATGACCGTCGAGCTCATCAACCCCATCGCCATGGACGAGGGTCTCCGCTTCGCCATCCGCGAGGGCGGCCGGACGGTGGGCGCGGGTCGCGTCACGAAGATCCTGAAATGAAGACCAAAGACCAAAGAGCAAAGACAAAAGACATCAGATCTGACAGCGAGCGCAGCGAAGCAATCTTCAGTCTTCTTGTCTGCCAACGAGCGAAGCGAGTGAGCGAGCCAGATGCCATCCGATAAGAGACCCCCGATCACCTTGGCTTGCGAGCAGTGCAAGCGGCGTAACTATGTCACCACCAAGAGCAAGGCCAACACCAGGGAGCGATTAGAACTCTCCAAGTATTGCCGCTGGTGTCGCCAGCACACCAAGCACCGAGAGACTCGCTAGTTCATTCTTGCGGAGAACGGCGCCCCTAATCCCGGGGGTTTTTACGCAAGAATCGAGCGGAACGCGAACCGTACTGATTGCCTTTCTGCTCGAAGCCTTTCTCGCCGGTGGGAGTTCGGTCGCAATAAGGTTTAGCAACCGCGAATTAGCTCCATTGTGGGGCGCGAGTTTGCGATTCGTGCTCGCAACGCTCTTGCTGTTGGTCGTTATGGGTGCCATCAGACAGCCTTTTCCGCGTGGGAAGGCTCTCGTCGTCGCCTCCATTTTTGGTCTGCTCCAATTTGCAGGCGCCTTTGGGCTCTATTACTACGCGCTAGTTGAAATCCAAGCCGGGCTGGGTCAGACACTGCTCGCGTTGGTCCCGCTCGCAACATTGGTTCTCGCTGTGGCTCAGCGTCAGGAACGCATTCGGCTAGCAGCTATCGCGGGAAGCATCATTGCGCTCATTGGTGTCGCTTTGATCTCGCGCGATCCGTTGCAAGGGTCCGTATCACTTTTCTCGTTATTAGCGGTCCTTGGGAGTGTGTTGTGTTTCGCACAGGCATTGGTCTTGCTTCGTCGCTTCCCGCCTATCCCTCCGGTCGCGCTCAACGCAGTGGGAATGATGGTGGGTGCCGTTGTCCTGTTAGGAGCATCTTTGGTCGCCGGCGAACCATTGCTACTACCTTCGCGGCTTGAAACTTGGATAGCACTGGGCTTTTTGGCTGCCGTTGGCTCAGTGGTGGTGTTCCTTCTCCACGTGTTCGTTAACCAGCGGTGGGGGGCGTCACGTACCGCCTACGTGATGGTTCTCGTACCCTTCGTCACAGTCATCCTCTCCGCCTGGCTCGACCAGGAACCGATTACCAACAGCCTCGTGCTCGGAGGCCTTCTCGTGGTTGTGGGCGTATCCGTCGGCGCGTCACGGTCATCGAGCCTTCTGGTGGCGAACTCTCCCTCGAGTATCGGCAGCGGACGCTGAAGCCATGATCGAAGCGTTGATCGGGAAAACCTACGGGCCCTATCCACTCCAAGTCTGTCGAGAAAAGGTGGCTGAGTTCGTCGCCGCCACCAGTGACGATCCCAAGCGATGGGTGAGTTATGCCCCTCCGGGATGGGCAGCCGCAGCTCTCTTCGTCGTGGCTCCTGCGCTTCTCGAGGATCCGGCTGTGGCCTCGGCCCCAGTGATACACGGTGAACAACGTTTCACCTGGACCGGACCTCTGGTCGTCGAAAGCATCCTCGAGGTCAGCGGCAGGGTGTCCCGGGTCCGGGAGCGAGGTGGAGTGCATTTCCTCACCTTCGAGATCGAGGCAGCCGATGGCGAGGGTCCGCTGATACGTGGCAGCTCGTTGTTTCTCGTCGGTGGAGAGAGCCCGCCGGCGGCGGAAGGCGGTGAGCATGCTGAGCCCGGCGCGTCTGAGGCGAGTCCGAATGATTCGTTGCTTCAAACCTCTTCGGAGTTTCCGTCTCTCCGCCGGTCGGCTTCCCGGTCCGATCTGATCCGTTATGCGGCTGCCACCCGCGATTGGAACCCGGTGCATTGGGATCATCAAGCCGCCGTCAACGCCGGACTAGGTGGCGTGGTCGTTCATGGTCTGCTGCAGGCGGCGTGGTTGATGAGCGCGGCCTCGAGCCTGCGAGGTCGACCAGATTCGCTCGCGGACGCGAAGTTCCGGTTTCGCACCCCCCTCCCCGCTGCCGTGCCTGCGGTCGTTTCGGGCATTCTGAGCAACGGGCAGGTGGAGGCGAGTCTGGACGGGAATGGCCGCCAGTTCGTTTCGGGCCGCCTCATCCTTCGTTAAAAGGGTGTCACATCCAAGCTGGCACCGGTGTCTTTGGGATTGACGATAGGGAAGAACCTCGAATTGCCACCAGAAACACATTTGAAGGACGTGGAGAGAGAGCTGATCACCTCTCTCTACCCCGCCCTGCGCAGAATGGCTGCGGTGGCAGGGTCCGTCGATATCGAGCCGGATGATCTTGTGCAGGAAGCGCTCGTGCGAACGTTGAGAAAAGGAGCCATCTCTGATCTTGACAATCCTCTGGCCTACCTGCGGAAGGCGATCGTCAACCTGGCCTCGAATCAGCGGCGGAGCCTCGGTCGGCGGCGAAGAGCCGAAGCTCGACTTGCCTCCGAAGATGGCTGGTTTCCCAGCTATCCATCCGAGATCGAGGCGATCCTCGATCTTCCTCCAAAGCATCGGGCCGTCCTCTACCTGGTCGAGGTGGAGGACGTGCCTTATGCCGAGGCTGCACAGCAGCTGGGGATGACATCCATGGCCGCACGAGCGACGGCGAGTCGGGCCCGGAAGCTGGCCCGACAGGCCTTGGAGGTGCCAGGTGGCTGATTTCGAGCGGAAGCTGCGGTGGCTCAGTGAGCGAGGAAGTCCTGTCGGCGCGGAGGAGTTGATCGGGAGAATCGAGGCCGAATTGGCCGGAGACCCCTTCGTCGTTGTAACCAAGCAACGAGGAGGATTACTGATGACCAAAACTGACGAGCGTATGACGAGAACCTATCCGGGCAGTCGCCGCCGTCTCGGCCCGGCAGTGGCGGCGGTGGCGGTGGTGATAGTCGCCACGGTGGGCTTCTACCTGGCCATGGCGGGAAACGGGGAGCAACCGATGGTCGACCAGGGGCCGGTGGCGCCCGCTACCACCACACTCTCACCCAGCCCATCGAGTACAACTGCCTCCGACGCGGCCCCACCAGAGCTCGCCGGCCGCTGGGCAACCGAAATCAACGGAGAACGTTGGATCTTGTCGCTGACCGGGACCAACTACACCGTCCAAGTGGCAGGAACTTCCGGCGGCGGAAGGATTTCGGTCGAAGGTAACCAGATCCGGTTCTATGACAGTCCTATGGGACCGGGCGATGGCTTATACGAGTGGACCATCGACGGGGAGACGCTGACTTTTACCGAGCTTCAGCCCTCGGATCCGGTTAGTGCGCGAGATTTCTTGATGGGTGTGACCTTCACCCGCATTTAGTCGTTTCCGATTTCCGGATCTACCGCCCGCAAATGACCTGAACCAGGCCCCTCGTGGCCGACCTCAAAGGAGTCAGAGTTTGGAGAACCTCAGAAACAAGACGCTCGCGAACGTAACGACCGCCATGGTGAGCGGGGTGATGGCTCTTTCCCTCGTCCTTGGCCTCGCCGCGCCGGTCGCCGCCGCCGATCAGGTGCCGTTCAAAGGGACCCTGGAAGGGACGGTCACCATCACGCCGCTCGACCCGCCGTTTGCATCTGTCCTCATCGAGGGCACGGGCAATGCGACGCACCTGGGCCGCTACCGCGTCGAGTTCATTGCGACGGTCAACCAGGCAACTCGCCAGGGAGTCGGTCCCGGGAGGCTCGTGTTCACCGCCGCGAACGGCGACACGCTGATGGCCGAGGGGATGGGACAAGCAACGTTGCTGGCGCCCGGCGTGCTTTCGATTACCGAGACCGCGTCCATCACGGGCGGTACGGGCCGATTCGCCGGCGCGACCGGAAGCTTTGTCATCGAGCGCACGTTTTTCGTGGCAGCGGGCTTGACCACTGGCTTCTTCGAAGGGACGATGCCCTCGCCGGGCAGGGGCTAATCTCGGCGATTGTCGAGCGCCAGGTTCATGCCCAATGGTGAAACTGGCCATTTTGGAGCGCTCCCCCCAGGGTTTCGCGTGATGGCAGCGGTCGGCGTATAATTGCCATCCCGGCCTTACCCATTAGGGGTGTAGCTCTAATTGGCTAGAGCGCCGGTCTCCAAAACCGGAGGATGGGGGTTCGAATCCCTCCACCCCTGCCGAAGGCTTGAAGGAACACCAAGACCATGAACCGAGAAATGCGACGACTGATGGAGCGCGAGGAGCGCATCCAGAAAGGTGACCCCAATGGTCAAAAGCGCCGCGTCCCGGGTGGTCCGCAAAAGGCGGTAGGGGGCACAGTCGAGCGGCGATCCATTTTGAGCCGCTTGATGACCTTCCTCCACGAGGTCCGCCAGGAGTTGCGCAAGGTCAACTGGCCCAGTCGCGAACAGATGGTCATCTTCACCATCGTCACGTTGATCACCACCACGGTGCTGACGATGGTCATATTCGGTCTCGATGTGGCGATGAAAGAGGCCGTCCTCACCCTTTTGGAACGAGCGTGACCACCGAAGCCGTCGATCAGACCGAGAGCCCCGAGCCCCAAGAGCCGAGCCCTTACGACCTGCCCGGAGACTGGTATGTCATCCATTCGTATTCGGGCTACGAGAACAAAGTCAAGGCCAACCTCGAAACCCGGATTCGTTCGATGCATATGGAAGATCGCATCTTCGACGTCCACATTCCGCTCGAAGATGTGGTGGAGATCAAAGGCGGAAAGAAGGTCACCGTCTCTCGCAAGGTGTTCCCCGGCTACATCCTCGTGCGGATGGATCTCGATGACGATTCCTGGTACGCAGTTCGTAATACACCAGGCGTCACAGGTTTCGTCGGAGGCAACAACAAGCCGACCTCGCTTTCCCGTCGCGAGGTCGAGAGATTCCTCGGCGTGCAAAAAGAGGACGAGAAGGTCAAGCCTCGCTTCAAACCCGCCTGGGAGGAGGGGGAAACCGTGCGGGTCGTCACCGGTCCCTTCGCCGATTTCCCCGGGGTTATCGAGGCCATCAATCTCGATCAGTCCAAAGTGACAGTCCTCGTCAACATCTTTGGTCGCGATACTCCGGTCGAATTGGGCTTCGACGACATCCACAAGAACTAGGTCCGAACACTCGCAGCAAGGTTGAACAATGGGTAGGAAGAAACTCGTCACGACTGTCAAGATCCAGCTCCCCGCCGGCCAGGCGACACCGGCACCGCCGGTGGGAACCGTGCTGGGACCCCATGGGATCAACTTGATGGAGTTCGTCAAGGCCTACAACGAGGCCACCTCTGCCCAGCGGGGGATGATCATCCCCGCCGAGATTGCGATCTACGAGGACCGCAGCTTCACCTTCGTCACGAAGACCCCACCGGCGGCGTCCTTGTTGCGCCAGGCGGCGCGGGTAGAAAAGGGATCGGCCGAGCCCGACAAGGTGAAGGTGGGGTCCGTGAAGAGGTCGCAGGTGAAGGAGATCGCCGAGATCAAGATGGTCGATCTCAACGCCAACGACATCGACGCGGCGATGAAGATCGTCGAGGGCACGGCTCGCTCGATGGGAATCAAAGTAGAGGGCTAACGACCCTGTCGTGGGAGGTCGCCGGCGCGGCGACCGCCTGAACCACAAGGAGAAGAAATGCCACACGGCAAGAAATACGTCGAGGCGCAATCCCGCTTCGAAAAGCATCATCCTTATAGCCCCAACGAGGCTCTCGATCTCGTGAAGGAGATGGCAACCGCCCGCTTCGACGAAACCGTCGAGGCTGCCTTCCAGCTGAGTATCGATCCCCGCAAGGCAGATCAGCTAGTTCGCGGGACTGTCGCTCTACCGCATGGGACGGGCAAGGAGGTCCGGGTGGCCGTCTTCGCTCAGGCCGACAAAGCCCGCGAGGCAGAGGAGGCGGGAGCCGACCTCGTCGGAGGCAAGGAGCTCGTAGCTGAAATCGCCGGTGGGAGAGAACTCGACTTCGACCTGGCCATTGCCACGCCCGACATGATGGCCGAAGTGGGAAAGTTGGGACGTGTGCTGGGACCTCGAGGTTTGATGCCGAATCCGAAAGCGGGAACCGTCACTGCGGATGTGGCGAAAGCGGTCACCGAGTTCAAGGGCGGCCGGATCGAGTACCGCAACGATCGGTTTGGCAATGTCCACGTTCCCCTCGGGAAGGCTTCGTTCGAGCCTGACGCCCTGGTTGCCAATCTGGCGGCACTGACCGCGGAGATCATGCGGGTCAAGCCAGCTTCATCCAAGGGTCGCTACATCAAACAGCTGGTGGTTTCGTCGACCATGGGCCCCGGGGTGAAGATCGACGTGGGCCAGGTCGAGGACCTCTCGGCCACGGCTCGCTAACGACTTCCCCGCTCCGGGCGACTCCTCTGCGAGGAGAAACACTGGAACCCAGAGCAAGCTCTGGGTTCCAAGGTAGGGGGGTGTCGGAGTCCGGATTACGACGCCGGCTCGGTATTGCCAGGTCCACCATCCACGAGATGTCCGTCTTGGATCCCAGGGTAGGGCTGCGATCCTTTTTCATCTCGCTGCCATCGTCGTAGGGGTGCCGGTGGCGGGGGCGGTCAGGAAACCCGCCGTTTGCCTCCGACATCCCCCCTGACCTTTAGATCTCAATCTGCCGGCTCGGGGCCTTGGTCAGTGTGACACCGATCGCCACTCCCGTCCAGGTAAATCCTGCCAGGCTTTATCGCGCTCTTCATCCAGAGTTCGTAGGCCGAGCCGGTGCTAACGTTTCTTCACAACCTTTCTTCGGCCCAAGACCGCTGGTCGCCCCAAAGGCATAAAACCAGCGCAGGTCGGTTCTCATGAGCCCCCTGCCGCATGTCGAAGGGGGCCTTTTCTATCCAAGGAGACGAGATGCCGCGACCCGAAAAGGTCCAGGCAGTGGCCGACATCAAAACCTGGTGGGAGAACTCTGAAGCGGTGTTCATCACCGAATATCGGGGGCTGACGGTCGGTCAGATGGCGGCTCTTCGGCGCAACCTAAGAAAGACCGGTGCCGAGTACAAGGTCGTCAAGATGACGCTGGCGAAACTCGCGGTCAACGAGCTCGGCGTTGCTGGCATCGAGGACCAGCTGGTCGGTCCAACAGGACTGACCTTTGCGAGTGGCGACGCCGCCGCCACGGCTAAGGCACTGCGCGATTTCAGCACAGAGAACGACCGTCTCGTCTTAAAGGGCGGACTCTTGGGCCCAGTCGTGTTGGCCCCTGAACAAGTCGCTCGGCTAGCTGCCATCGAACCCCGGGAAGTCCTCATGGCCAAGATCGCGGGTGCGATGCAAGCGCCGATGGCGAAGGCGGCTGGACTATTCAACTCTTTCCCTCGCAACGCCGCCTCGATGTTCGGACAGCTTTTAGACAAGAAATCCGCTGCTTAATCGCCGCAAAAACAAGGAGAAGCACATGGCAACCAAAATGAGCACCCCCGATCTGCTTGAAGTCTTCGAGCAGATGTCCGTTCTCGAACTCAAGGAGTTTCTCGATGCTTTCGAGGACCGCTTCGAGGTGACTGCAGCCGCTCCGGTGGCCGTCGCTGCCCCAGGTGGTGGTGGCGCCGCCGCTCCCGTCGAGGAGGAGAAGGACGAGTTCACGGTCGTTCTCGCCGCTGCCGGCGACCAGAAGATTCAGGTCATCAAGGAGGTCCGCACGCTGACCAGCCTCGGCCTGCGCGAGGCCAAGGAGCTAGTCGACAGTGCTCCGAAGCCCGTTTTGGAGAACGTCGACAAGGCGACTGCCGACAAGGCGAAGGCGCAGCTCGAGGGAGCCGGCGCCACCGTAGAACTGCAGTAGAAGACAAAAGACAAAAGACAAAAGACAAACAGACTCAAGAGCTGCCAAGGGCGCCAAGCTGATGTCTTGAAGCCGGCGCAGCCGGCGATCTTCTGTCTTTTGTCTTAGGAGAAGAACTCTTTGACGGCCTTCGTCTCGCGTTCGCGCATCTCGACGTTGGCTCGCAGGCGCTCGAGGTTCTGAGCGACCGATTTGGTGGCGTGGGGGAGCTTGGTCTCGGCGAAGAATGCCTGCACCTCCGCTGCCACTTCGGGCTTGGACAATGCCGGGATTCCTTCGATGGTTCGTCTTTGTGTCATCGTCGGTAGCTTGATGAACGTTTCCCACATCCTCCGAAGCTGCTGCCAGGCGTCAACCCCGTGCTGGCGGTTTCCGAGGGTGGCGCCAATCACCCAGGCCGAGTCCTGAGTTCGGATGCGACCGTCAAGGCTGGCCTTGACGGTCTCGGATGCCAATTCGGCCTCATCGAAACCCGCCAGGGCGAGCAACCAACGCTGCTGTTCGTGAGGGGCGGCGGTCTTCTTGTACATCTCGAAGAAGCGCTGATACTCCGGCTTGCTGCCATGGGCGGCGGTAACGAACAGGGCTGCCCGACAGATCTCGGGATCGACCGGGCGGGCGTCGATAAGCATCTCGTCGACGAGCTGGCGGCATCGATCGATCACGTCCGAATCGTTGGCCAAGCGGCCCATCGCTCCGATCAACTGGCCCCGGAGCCGGCGGTTGAGATCGGTTTCTTCCTCCATGGCCTGCCAACCGAGACGTTCATACGTGGGGCCCACCAAGCCTGCCACCCAGGCCGAGAAGTTGGGACGGCCATCGTCATCGACCAGGTGGTGGCTGATTGCGGCGAGTCCCCCGAGGACCGCTCCCCAAATCGCCTGTTCGGGCTCGGTCTTGTAAGACTCGGCGAGTCGCAGATAATCGGCTGCCGAGAGCTGCGCCGACTCGACAAACGCCCAGGCATCGTCGATGATCGTGAATCTCTCGAGGTCTTCGAGTTGGGGAAGCTGGTCAACCAAAGCGTCGAGAAGCTCGGGCGAATACAGCACCCGGTAGAAGCCGTGCCCGCCGGCGTTGGCCACCACCAGATCGATCTCGCCGACATCGATGGTTGCCTCCGGCGCGGTCAAGAGGAACTTCTGATGAAACGTCGCTCCGCCGGCGTTACCGCGGACCTGCAGCGGCACCTGCCACAAGGTGTCGTCGCTTTCGTCGGCGATCGTCATGAAGCGACGCTGAAGGACCTTCACGCCGGTCCCCATCTTCTGAACCTCTAACTGTGGATAGCCCCGTTGATAAATCCAGGTGTTCATGATCTCACCGACCGGCTGATCGCTGGCATCGTTCAACCCGGACCACAGATCTTCGGTGACCGTGTTTCCGTAAGCATGCTTGCGGAGGTAGTTGCCCACCCCTTGGCGGAAGGCTTCCTCGCCAATGTATTGCTCGATCATTCGCAGCAACGACGATCCCTTCCCGTAGGTGAGCGCGTCGAACATCTCATTGGCCTCGTCCGGTGAACCGACCTCGAACTCGACGGGCCGGGTGGCGGCGAGGGCGTCCACTCCGAAGGCCCAAGGACGATCGAGGGCGGCGAAGGCCAGCCAGCGCTTCCATTCCGGCCGCATCGCATCCGTGGCTTTGAACTCCATGAAGGAGGCGAATGCTTCGTTGAGCCAAATGCCGTCCCACCACTTCATGGTCACGAGGTCGCCGAACCACATGTGGGCGAGCTCGTGACCGATCACGTCGAGCACTCGCAGCAATTCCGATTGGGAGGCGGTGTCCGTATTCAGCAGCAGGGCGGTCTCGCGGTAAGTGATCAAACCCAGGTTCTCCATCGCCCCGAATGCGAAGTCGGGAATGGCGATGTGGTCGACCTTTAGCCCCGGGTAGGGGATTTCGTAGTAGTCCCGCAAGTACCGAAAGCAGAACTGAGCACACTCGAGGGCGAAGCGGGTCAGATCCAGCTTCCCGCGGGGGACGATGATTCTCACCGGCACCCCATCGACATCGACTGGGTCGGTTGCTTCGAACGGACCTACGGCAAAGGCAACCAGGTACGTCGACATCTTCATCGTGTCGGCGAACCGCACGGCGACCTTGCCATCGGTGGTCGCTTCCCGACCTACCTCCGGCCCGTTTGAAACCGCCATGAGATCCTTGGGGACGACCAGGGTGATGCCGAATACGGCCTTGAGGTCGGGCTCGTCCCAGCATGGGAATGCCCGGCGGGCGTCGGTCGCCTCGAACTGAGTAGTGGCAATGGCCTGCTCGTTGCCGTCCACGTCAGTGAAAGTCGACTTGTAGAAGCCGACTAGTTGATCGTTGAGGAGGCCCGTGAACTCCAAGAAGAGCTCGGCCGGTCCCGCCCCTATGGTTTGGTCAAAGGCGAGACGGGCCCGCTGATTTTCGCGCTCGTAGGAGACCTCGGCGACGAGAGATAGGTCTTCTCGCCGTAGCTCGGCACGCTGGATCTCGATCTCGTGCGAGTTGAGAACGATCTTGTCGGTGGATTCGAGCACTTCCACGGCGATCGTTTCGGTGCCGGAGAAGGTAGCCGCGGCAAGGTCGGGGACCAGCTTGATGTCATAACGTGAGGGAATGACCTCTCGCGGCAATCGATAGGGGTTCTCTGCCATGGACCGATGTTAGGAGCCGCTCTCGTTTGCTCCTCCGGTGGTCCAGTCGGTATGGAACGAACTGCCTCGAGGTCGGTCAATTCGTTCATATGTATGCGCTCCGAAGAAGTCGCGTTGGGCTTGGATCAGGTTGGCCGGAAGCCGCTCAGATCTGAGGCCGTCATAGAAGGCGAGTGCGGTCGAAAGGGCCGGCACCGGCACGCCATCTGTGACCGCTCCCGCGACCACCCGTCGCCAAGCTTCCTGACGACCGCCGACAACTTCGGCGAACTGCTGGTCGAGCAGAAGGTTTGTCAGCTCGGGCTGACTTTGGAACGCCCGCGTGATGTCAGCGAGAAGGGCCGCCCTGATTATGCAGCCGCCCCGCCAAAGCGATGCGATCGCTGAGGAATCAAGAGTCCAACCGAGTTCCCCGGATGCCGCCCGTATCAGCATGAATCCCTGGGCATAGCCAACGATCTTGGTGCAGAGGAGGGCGGATTCGAGATCGGACTCCTCAGCCCCCGTGCCGATCTGCGGACCGGCCAGCAGCTTCGACGCCTTCACCCGGTGGTCCTTCAAGGCCGAGAGCGATCGAGCCAAAACCGACTCGGTGATCACCGTTGTCGGTTGACCGAGGTCGAGGGCGGCATCGACCGCCCATCTCCCTGTCCCTTTTTGCGCCGCCGTGTCAAGCACCTTTTCGATGAGTGGCTTGCCGTCCGCGTCCTCCCTTTCCAGGATGGTGACCGTGATGTCGATCAGATAGGAGTTGAGGGGACCGCTGCTCCACCGCCGGAAGATGGCGGCGGTCTCGGCGACCGATCGCCCGCCGGCGCGAAGGAGGTGATAAGCCTCGGCGATGGCCTGCATGTCGGCATACTCGATGCCGTTGTGGACCGTCTTGACGAAGTGTCCGGAGCCATCCGGACCGATCCACGCGCAACAGGGTTCCCCGTCAACCTGAGCCGCGATAGAAGTCAATGGGTCGCTTAGGTGTTCCCAGGCGGCCAGGTTGCCACCGGGCATGATCGAGGGCCCGTAGCGGGCACCCGCTTCGCCGCCAGAAATTCCTGCGCCCACGAAACTGATCCCGGAAGAGGCCGCCGCTTGCACCCGGCGAGTGGTGTCCTGCCAATGACTGTTGCCGCCGTCGACGATGACGTCGCCCGGCTCCATCAACCCGATGAGTTCGTCGGTCAGGGCATCTACCGCTGCGCCGGCCTTCACCATGAGGATGAGACGGCGCGGGGGTTCGAGACGGGCCACTAGCTTCGCTGCATCGGCCGCGCCGCTCAGGTCGTACTCCTGGCCGTTCTCGGCGACGAATTGCTCGGTGGTCTTCTGAGTCCGGTTGGCAACGGTTACCTGGTAGCCATGGCTGGCAAAGTTGAGGGCCAGGTTCTGGCCCATCACCGCCAAGCCATAGATGCCTATGTCCTCCGTTGCCATGCGCCGAGACTATCCCGATAGTCTCGGGAGATGGCCGCGGCGACATTGGGTATCGACATTGGTGGCTCAGGCATAAAGGGCAACCTGGTTGACGCCGCTACCGGCGCCGTCGTCGCCACTAGATACCGAATTGATACTCCCCAGCCGTCGAAGCCGGAGGCGGTCGCTGAAGTCGTGGCACAGATCGTCAAGCACTTCGAGGTGTCCGAGCCATTCGGTTGTACGTTCCCTGCGGTCGTCAAGGGTGGCGTGACTCTCAGCGCCGCCAATGTTGACAAGAGCTGGATTGGGACCGATGCCGAGAAACTCTTCCAGGCTGCGACCGGGTTGGGGGTCATCGTCATCAACGATGCCGACGCCGCTGGCGTGGGAGAGATGGCGTTTGGGGCTGGGCAAGGGCGGGAGGGGGTGGTGGTGCTTCTCACCCTCGGCTCCGGCATCGGCTCGGCGGTTTTCGTCGATGGAGCTCTGGTTCCCAATACCGAGTTCGGTCACCTCGAATTGCGGGGCCACTCGCCGGTGGAGGACTGGGCCGCAGCCTCGGTCAAGGACGACAAGGACCTTTCGTGGTCAGCTTGGGCGAAGCGACTCGACCGATTGCTTGACCACCTCGAACACATCTTCTCCCCCGACTTGTTCATCCTCGGCGGCGGTGTCTCGCGCAAGTGGGATACCTGGGGTAAGTATCTCACCAGCGAGGTGGAAATAGTTCCCGCGGCGTTGCGAAACGAAGCCGGCATCGTGGGGGCGGCTATCGTCGCCTCCCGCTCGATCCGTGTGTCTAAGGGTTGAAGGCGCGGAAGAGGAATGCGGCCATCTGCTGGCGCGTCACCACTTCTTGGGGGCAATAGAGCTTGGGAGCGCAGCCAAGCGTCACGCCTCGCTTTGCCAAAGCGTTGATGTCGGCCTCGTGCCCCGAGTCCTCGTCATCGGTGAATAAGTCATCTCCGGAAGGGAACAGGAAGGCTCTGACGAGAAACGAAGCCATTTGCTCCCGCGTCACCGGATCATTCGGGCAATAGCGATCGACATCGCATCCCTGAGTGATCCCGGCCGCAGCGACGGAGCTGATCGCCCATTCGTAGGGTGACCCGGCAGTGTCGGTGAATTTCCCCGATGGAGCCGGCAACAAGGCCAATGCCCGGGCGAGGAACACGGCCATCTGACCGCGGGTGACCGGATCTTCCGGGCAGAACTCATCCTCGGTGCAGCCCAAGGTGATCCGTTGTCCGGCCAGCCAATTGATCGCCGCGAAGAACGGATGGCCCGACGGAACATCATCAAAGAGGGCCTCCTGGGCTCCGCCGCCGCCACCGCCGCCACCGCCACCGCCGCCGCCACCGCCGCCTCCTCCTCCGGGGACGAAGTTGGCGGTGATGGTGGTGTCGGTCGCCGGTGCCGTGATGGCATGACTGGCGGCGCCGCCGTCGCTCCAATTGGAGAAGGTGTAACTAATCCCGCCGATGGTTTGGGGTGAGGGGGCGTTGACGGTGACGCTTCCGCCGACGATTGCAGTGATTTGGACGGGGGACGCGAATGTCTCCAAGGCCCCCTCCACCCCGGCCTGGACTTGAGCGCCTGACGGGCTAGAGGCAAGAGTCAGAACGGTCGTTTCTGGCTGAATGCTGACCTCATCCTCACCAGTAAGGCCGCCACCGTCGGTGGCCGTGAGGCGAATCGTGAGAAAGCTTGGATAGGCATGATCGGGCGCCGTGAATCCTCCGGAGGTGACGTCGTCGATGGTCTGGATGACATGCTCATGGCATGCCCCGCCCGCTTGACAGTGATTGAGCACGATCTCCCACGACAAGGCCGAAGCTGGCAGGGGCGCCCCGCCATCCGTGGCGCTCCCGCTGAAGGAGATCATGTCGTCGACCCGCCAGGTGAAGGAACTGGCAGGACTGGTGATGGTGGCAATCGGAGCCTGGTTCGCTACCGGGTTGATCTGCATGGTGTCGGTGTCGGTGCCCGAGAAGGGGTCGGTGACTCGCAGGCGCACTGTCACCGCACCGGCGGTCGCATAGGTCCAACTCGGTTGCGCATTGGTCGAGTCGTCGAACTGGCTGTCCCCGTCGAGGTCCCAGGCGTACGTCAACGCGTCACCCTCGGGGTCAGTGGATCCGGTCCCGTCAAAACTGACCGCGAGGGGAACACTCCCGGTGGTGGGATTCGCTTCGATATCCGCCGTCGGTCCGGCGTTGCTGTAGTTGACCCTGACGATCCGGCCCGTGGTGATATCGGCGTAGTAGAGATCACCTCCGGGTCCCATCTGTAGGTCTACCGCGGTCACATTGGGGATGAATGTGCTGACGTTTGCCTGGTTGGGGAGGCCAAAGGGCGCATCGGGAAGCATGACCCGGATGCACTGAATCGAATAGTCGGCCACGAACAGGGCTCCGTCGTAAATGCTGGGATAGTCGCCGCCTTCGTAGAAGGCGAGGCCACTGATCGCCCCCCCTCCACCCGGGCAACCGTTTAACGCGACGCCATGTTGGCGCGCATAGAAGGGCGCCACCACTGCCGCCGATCCCTCGTTGTAGAGATCCTCGCAGATATCGATGTCGAGGGCGTTGTAGCTCGAATGCATCGCCGACGACGAGTTGTTTCCCTCATAACAGGGCCACCCGAAGTTGTCGACACTTCCTCCGGGATTCGTGATCCGGTCGATCTCTTCCCAGGCGCTCCAACCCACATCGCCGACCCAGATCTCTGACGTGTTGGGCCTGACCGCGATCCGGAAGGGGTTGCGGAGGCCGTGAGCAATGATCCGGTTGTCCTGGCTTGTCGGGTTGGTGGCTATCGCTTCCCCTGTCGACTTGTTCACCCGGAGGACGGTTCCATCCCAACCAAGCGGATCGCCGGCGGTCCGGAGGTCTTGACTGCGCAATGCGCCCCCCTCGTCATCACCCCGCTCATCGGGATCGCCCATCGGATCCTCGCAGGGATTTTCCCGCTGCCCGTGATCGGCCCAGCCGAAGCTGGCCCCATCGCCGGCGGTGACCAGCAGATGACCTTCTTCTGTGAAGGCGAGATCGCCGATCGTGTGGCTGGGGAATTGAGCGCACCAGTTGCCTGTGAGAAGCACCTGCTCGATTCCAGCCGAGCCTCCGGAGTCGATGGGAAAGCGACTCAGCTGACCATTGACCACGCAACCGATGCCCGGTCCGCCTGGGGGCGGGGTGGGGTTGGAACAATCATCACCAAAGGAATTTCCCGGGTCGTAGGTGTAGAGGAGATAGACGTAGTCGCTTCCCGAACCGAACTCGGGATCAACCGCAAAGCCCAGCAGGCCCCGGTCCCAGAAGTCGTGGACATTGTTCGATATATCGACCACCTGGCTCGGAGTGGGATCGACGACGGAATCGAAGACCTGGACAGTGCCGCGTTTCTCGGCCACGTAGAGGCGTCCGCCGGGCGTAAAGCCAAAGGCCACCGGCTGTACCAATGCGTCGGTGATGTCCTCGGTAGTGAATCCGTCAGGCACGGGATCGGCGGCGAGAACCGGCGCCGCCATCAAGAGCACCAGCAGAAATACAAAGAGGCAAAGCGCCCCCACCCAGCGTTTGATTTGCCCACCCCTGTTTGCGAACCGTTTTCAACCTAGCCGAGGCCGGAAATCGGGCAATAGGCGATAAGTCCCGTCAGGAGACTTGGAATTCGGCGAATGCCTTCATGCGGCTGCGGGGGAGCCGGACGTCGATGATGGTCCCCGAGTCGTCGTGCTTCTCCGCTACGACCTCGCCTTCGGCATGAGCCGCTGCCACGATGTCGCCGCGGGCATACGGGACCTCGAGGCGAACGACGGTGCGGTCGGCATCGAGGACGGTTCCAATGACGTCGGCCAGGTCCTCGATTCCCTCTCTGGTAAGCGCGGAGATGATGACCGCACTTGGATGCAAGTTGGCGAGTCGTTTGAGAGTCGCCGGCTCGGCTTGATCGGCCTTGTTGAAGACGATGATCTCGGGCAGATGTCCGGCGTCGATCTCCGAGAGAACCGTTCGCACCGCCTCGATCTGGCGCTCGGGATCGGGATCAGAGGCGTCGACGAGATGAAGGAGCAGGTCGGCCTCCTTTACCTGATCGAGAGTGGATCGGAAGGCCTCGACCAGGTGATGGGGGAGCCGCCGGACGAAGCCCACCGTGTCGGAGAGGAGAATCGAGCGACCCGTTGGCAACTCGTACTTGCGTACGGTGGAGTCGAGGGTTGAGAACAATCGATCCTCTGTTAACACCCCGGCCCCGGTGAGGGTATTGAGCAACGTCGATTTCCCGGCGTTGGTGTAGCCGACCAGAGATACCACTGGAATCTGGGATCGGCGTCTGGCCTTCGTTTGTGTCTCGCGCGTGCGATCGAAGTCTTTGAGATCGCGCTCCAGCCGGGTGATGCGCTGCTCGATCCGGCGGCGGTCGGTCTCGAGCTTCGTTTCTCCCGGTCCGCGACGGGCCCCGATTCCACCGGCTTGTTGGGAGAGAGACGTGCCTTTGCCCCGCAGCCGTGGCAGGTTGTATCGCAACAGAGCCAGTTCGACCTGGATGGCGCCGATCCGGCTGGTGGCATGCTGGGCGAAGATGTCGAGGATCACGGCCTCGCGGTCGACGACATCGCATTCGAAGAGCTTCTGCAGGTTGCGCTGTTGGGCCGGGCTCAGGGGACTATCGAAGACGACCGTGTCGATGTCGGTTGCGCGGGTGAGGTCGGCCAGCTCCGAGGCCTTGCCCGAGCCGATGAACAGGGCAGGGTCGATCACATCCCGGCGAACCAGCTCGGAGTCAACCGGTTCGCCACCGGCAGTGTCGACGAGCAAGGCCAGTTCGTCGAGCGAGCGCTCCGCCTCCACCGCCGAAGTCCCGCGCGAGAGCACGCCAACCAGAAACACTTTCTGGCGAGCCCTTTCGAGATCGGTGACAGTGGCAGTGAGTCGCCGCCGCTGTCGCCCAGACTCTGTCATGTCAAGCGACCGTAGAGAGTCAAGCGCTTCATCGCCCCCGAATTAGACAAAAGACAAGAGACAAAAGACGAAAGAGAGCCGACATCAGGGTCTGACATCTCAAAGCCGGGCGAAGTCCGGCGATCTTTAGTCTGTTGTCTACAAATATTGGCCGTCGCCGGCGACGTGCGATAACTGCTCCTCGGCGATGATCTGGGACTCCCGCACCGCTACCACCGGCCGTCCGGTCGATGGCCAGATGAACCGCCAGGCTCCCGCCGGGACGGCCCAAAACCGCTGCCCGGTGTGGACATCGACCAGTGCGAGGGCATCGTTTCCCTCCTTGGTTCCAGCCGGCACCAACAGACCGGAGCGGGTGGTTGCCTCCTCCGGGGCATGGCCCACTCGCCAGCCCGCCATCACCCGATATCCGTCCCGGTCGCCGTTGCGGTCGCTCACTTGCTCGAATTCTGCCAGGTTGCCGACTTAGCCCAAATGCGCAGGCGTCCTCCCGGGGACGCTTGGAACCCTGCGATTAGGGTTCGACCTCATGTCGGCGCCTCCGGTTGACGGACGTACCCCGTTCAGCGAAGCACTCCACTACCACGAATTTCCTCGTCCCGGCAAGGTTGCGATTCGGTCCACGAAGCCGACGGCGACCCAAAGCGACCTCTCCCTCGCCTACACCCCCGGCGTCGCCGAACCGTGCCGGGCTATAGCCCATGATGCCGAGGAAGCTTTCCGTTTCACCAACCGCGGCAATCTCGTGGCCGTGGTCACCAATGGAACGGCGGTGCTAGGGCTCGGCAACATTGGTCCGCTCGCCGGCAAGCCGGTGATGGAGGGGAAGGCGGTTCTCTTCAAACGCTTCGCCGACATCGACGTGTTCGATCTCGAGATCGATGCTGTCGACCCCGAAGACGTCATCCGATTCTGCGAACTACTGGAACCGACGGTGGGCGGCATCAACCTCGAGGACATCAGAGCTCCCGACTGTTTCTACATCGAGTCGGAGTTGAAGAAGCGATTGAGCATCCCGGTCTTTCATGACGACCAACACGGAACCGCCATTATCGCCGGGGCGGCGTTTCTCAACGCCGCCGAGATCGTGGAGAAACCGGTCGAGGAAATGAAGGTGGTCTTCAGCGGCGCGGGGGCGGCGGGCATCGCCACTGCTCGCTTCTTCCAAAACCTCGGAGTCCGCTCCCACAACACGATGATGGTCGACAGCCGAGGAGTGGTCCACACGGAGCGAGACGACCTCACCCCGATCAAGTTGGAATTCGCGTGTGAGACGAAGGCGAGGTCTCTTGCTGATGCCCTCCGTGATGCGGATGCATTTGTCGGTGTGTCCGTAGCTAACGCGGTGACCGAGGAAATGGTGAGATCGATGGCCCCCAACCCCTTGATCTTTGCCCTGGCCAATCCCGATCCGGAGATCACATACGACGCTGCTCGCAATGCTCGACCCGATGCCATCGTGGCTACCGGAAGAAGCGACTTTCCCAATCAGGTCAATAACGTTCTCGGCTTTCCTTTCATTTTCCGGGGCGCGCTCGATGTGCGGGCGCGCGGGGTCAGCGAGGGGATGAAAGTGGCGGCCGCGCAGGCCCTCGCCAATCTCGCTCGACAAGAGGTGCCCGATGCCGTGCTCAAGGCCTATCAGGTGGTCCGGCTTGGATTCGGGCGGGACTATTTGATCCCGAAGCCATTCGATCCGAGAGTGCTCTGGACGGTGGCCCCGGCCGTGGCGAAGGCCGCCAGCGACGAGGGACTGGCGCGGCTGCCATTGGTCGACATCGATGCATATTCCGAGGAGCTACGTAGTCGTTTCCAGGCTTCGTACGGCTTGCTGAGTTCTGTGACCGCCGCCGCGCGGACGAGGCCCATGCGCGTGGTTTATCCCCATGGCGACGACCCCCGCATTATGCGGGCGGCCCGGCGAGTGCTGGACGAGGGAATCGGGTCACCGGTGCTCCTAGGCGAGAAGCAGCGAATCGAAGCCGTGGCGTCTGAACTCGGGATGAACCTCGAAGGCATCGAACTGATCGACCCAAAGGTTCAGCCGTCAACGCTCGAGCGGTATGCGACGACGTTGACCGAGTTGCGTCGCCATCGGGGGATGACCGAGCAAGCGGCTCGCATTGCGGTCACCGGTCACAACATGTTCGCCGCCCTGATGCTGCGTGATGGGAGCGCCGATGCAGTTCTAGGCGGCCTCAGCACCTTCTACCCAGAAACGATTCGTCCCGCCTTGCAGGTGCTCCCGATGGAGCCCGGTCGGACGATCGTCAGTTCGGTCTATGTCGTGCTGCTGAAGGGGGTTCCCTACTTCTTCACCGACTGTGCGGTGAACATAGAGCCCAGCTCCGAAGAACTGGTCGAGATCGCCGTGGCGGCGGTGGATGCCGCCCAGGAGCAATTCAACCGCCAACCGCGGGTGGCCTTCATTTCCTATTCCGATTTCGGCAGTGCGGCGGGGTCGGAGCCGGAGAGGGTTCGAAAGGCGGTCGACTTGTTCCGGCAGGAGCGGCCCGGAATTCCCGCAGAAGGCGAGATGCAAGCGGATACCGCGGTGGTTTCCGACCTCATTCGCAACCGTCGCCCGCACGGAATGCTTGACCGGGCGGCCAATGTTCTGGTCTTCCCCAACCTCACTGCGGCCAACGCTTCCTACAAGCTCCTCAACCGGCTCGGCGATGCCGAAGTGATTGGACCCATCCTTTCGGGGCTCTCGAAGGCGGTGCATGTTTTGCAGCGTGATGCCGAGGTGTCCGATGTCGTCAACCTCACTGCCATCGCCGTCGCCGACGCCCAGCGGAAGGCGGACCGGGCTCGCCCCGCCTGACTGGTCGTTTGGATCCAGAAGGCCGCGGGTAACCTTTTTCCCATATGTCCGTTTCCTTTGGCAATTCGATTCGTCGCGGGCGAGAAACCGCCGGCCTCAGTCAGGCACGAGTTGCCCAACTCATCGGGCGATCTCCTTCGACCGTTCGGGCATGGGAGCAGGGTCGTAGCCAGCCGTCGGACTCGGATTCGGTGGCGGCCCTCGCCGCGGTACTCGGGCTCGATGAAAGCAATCTTCTTCGCCAGGCTGGCTTCGAACCCGCCGCTCTCGGTTCCCGCGCCAGTCTCGAATCTGAGCTCGCCAGCCTGAGGACGGTTGACGTGCCGGTGGTGGCAGAGTCGCCGCGCCATCTTGAATGGGAGGGAGCCGTCGCCACCGTCCCGCCACCCAGCGATCCCTGGATCGAGGTCGAGAAACCTGCTTTCGACATCAAGGCATGGCTCGAACCTCGGGCCAAGGCAGTCGTGACGAGAGCCAGCGAGCTGATTTCTGACTTCCAGCAGCGTCTCAAGGATCGACCCAAATTGGAGCCTCGACCTAAGCCTGCCCCCAAGGTTCGTGTTTCTCCGGATTTGGTTGCCAGTCAGCCGGCGCCGGCTCCCGTCAGACTCGATCCCCGACTGGGGCCGCTCGTGGCGAAGTCGTACATCGAAGACGACTCCGAGCGCGACTTCTACCGGCGGCGCATGGTGGGGACCCTTCTCGTCCTGGTCTTCCTCTTCATCACGCTTTGGTGGGCGCTGCGCAACACCGGAGGAGCAATCGCTGACTTCGTCGGAGGATTCATCGACGAGCTCCAGATTCAGTGAACCTTTCATCGCCCTAGCTGCGTAGGGTGTGTGCAGGTGCGTCCGGGGGAGAAACGCGTGCGGAATCGGACGGTCCGAGCGACATGATGGAGCCTGAATTGGAGTCGATCCGAATAATGCGCCGGCTTGCCAACGGCGACGCTTCGGCTATCGGTCCCCTCTACGAGCAATTTGGAAGGGCGGTATTTACGGTTTGTTACAGAGCCCTCGGCGACAGGATGCTGGCCGAGGACGCCACCCAACAGGCTTTCATCCAGGCCTGGCGGGCAGCCTCGACTTTCGACCTCTCAAGAGAGCCCGCCCCCTGGCTCTATGCGATCGCCCGCCGGGCTGCGGTCGACGTATACCGCAAGGAGCGGCGCCATCGTGCCAACCGGATCGACGAGCCCGAGATCGTTGCCTTGCCTCCATCGTTCGAAGGGATGTGGGAGGCGTGGGAGGTGCGGAGGGCGATCGACAGATTGGGAGCAGATGAGCGCCAAGTGGTGAAGCTGACCTTTCTGCACGGGTTCACTCAGGAGGAAACGGCGCGCCAGCTCGGCATCCCGCTTGGGACCGTCAAAAGCCGTGCTCATCGAGCCCACCGCCGTCTGGCGGTGCTCTTGGCGCACTTGCGCGAGGCGACAGCATGAATTGCGAGCAAGCCCGCGTGGCGATACTGGAAGGCGACCGATCGACCGAGCTCGAGAGCCATCTGGGGGGGTGTTCGGATTGCCGGGCGGAGCAGGTCGCTCTGGTCCGCATTCGAGAAACCCTGCAGGAGTCTTCCTTGTGGGAAGAACCTCCTCCTGATCTCGCCGAGCGCATTGCCTCGCTCGGCCGAGCGGCGGTTAGCCAGCCACGGCATCAAATCAGCCGCCGAGTCTTCCTTCCGATCACCGCCGGACTGGGGGCGCTGCTGGTGGCCGCATTTCTCCTGGTCTCCACGCCCGCTGACTGGGAATTCGACCTCAAGGGAGTTGGGGGTGGGGCGACCGCCTCTGCTTTTGTGGCGGGGTGGAATGAGGCGGAAGGGACTCGCCTCCGAATCGAGGTGGAGGGAATCGAGCCCCCGCCACCTGGTCATTACTACGAAATCTGGCTGACATCTCTCGACGGTCGTCACGTATCGGCGGGAACCTTTAAAGGCAATGGGGTGATCAACGCCAGCGTCGGGGTGCGGCGGGCGGACTTCCCCCGGCTGTGGATCACGTTGGAATCGATCAACGACGATTCCGGGCCTTCGTCGAACACCTATTTCGACACTGCCTAAATAGAAGTAAGGCTCCGGTTAGCCCGAAGCCTTACTTCATAATCCATGACCTTGGAACACTTCGGCTAAACAGCCGCTGCGAGGGGACCGAACTCGCAGATCCCAAAGCCCGGTGGTCCGAGTTTGGAGTCGCCACCTGCTCCCGCTAGCCGGGAGAGCGGCGCTTTAACGGCCAGCGCCGCTCAGCGCTCGGCCACCTCCAGAGTCCCAAAAGCTTTACCCAATGCGGACCACCTCCTTTCTCTGGTGAGGTGATTCTGTCACGAATTCGAATAAACCGCAGCGATTTCCGGCTTCCTCCCCGGAATGAGCCTTGGGGGAGGTGGCGCCGTCGGCGACGGAGGGAGTTGGAGGGGACACGAAGGAGGATGGGCTACCTCAGACATCGAACCCGTGCGCCCGCATCCATTCGTCGTTGAAAACCTTCGACAGATAGCCGCGTCCTGAGTCAGGAATCACCACGACGACCAGGCGGCCCGGTTGCTCGGTGGCAACCTGTACCGCCGCTACCACTGCCATTCCACACGACCCCCCCACAAGGAGCCCTTCCTCGCGGGCGAGGCGCCTAGTCATCGCGAACGATTGGGCATCATCGACCATGATGAGGCGATCGATGATTTCAAGGTCAACCGTCTTCGGATAGAAGTCCTCGCCGACCCCCTCGACGTGGTACTGATGAACTGATTCGGGATTCGGGGCGGTGTAGATGCTTCCGGTCGGATCGGCTCCCACCACCAACACATCCGGATTCTTCTCTTTGAGATAACGGGCGGCGCCCGAGATGGTGCCCCCGGTGCCCACGCCGGCAACCAAGGCTCCGACCTGGCCCTCGGTCTGGCTCCAGATCTCGGGCCCGGTGGACTGGTAGTGGGCATGGGGATTGCTCGGATTGGTGTATTGATCCGGGTGGTAGGCGCCCGGTATCTCTTCGGCGAGTCGACGGGCGACCGCGTAATAAGAATCGGGGTGGTCGGGCAACAGCTCGGTGGGGGTGATGACGACCTCGACCCCATAGGCCCGTAAAAGGTCGATCTTTTCCTTCGAGACCTTGTCCGGCACGGTGCAGACCACTCGGTATCCCCGCACCGCTCCCACCAGTGCGAGTCCCACACCCGTATTGCCTGAGGTTGGCTCGACGATCGTCCCTCCCGGTGCAAGTTGGCCGTTGGCCTCGGCCTGGTCGATCATTGCGACGGCGATTCTTTCTTTGACCGACCCGCCGGGATTGACCGCTTCCACCTTCGCCACCAGGTTGCCGCGGGGATGGATCCGACTCAGCCTCACCAGCGGGGTATTGCCGATGATGCCGAGGACGCTTTCGTAGATCTGCATCGATCGCCAGCTTATGGGAGACCCTTAACCTCTGAAAATGCTCGTTCGTTGGGTGCGGATCGTGCTCGGCTGGAACGTCCTCACCATCCTGCTCGGGGCGCTGGTGCGGGCCACCCACTCCGGGGCCGGGTGTGGAAGGTCCTGGCCGACTTGTGCTGGAGTGGTCGTTCCCCCGTTGCAGGGGGCGACGGCGATCGAGTTCGCCCATCGGGCCGCTAGCGGCCTCGCCCTGGCCGGCGTGGTGGCGGTTGCAGTGGTCGTGCGCAATCAGACGGTGAAAGGGCATCGGGCGCGAAGGCCGGCGACGCTGGCGGTGGGGGCGATCCTGCTCGAAGCGCTGATCGGCGCCGCCATCGTGCTCTATGAGTGGGTGGGTCGCGATGACTCGATCGCCCGGGCGGTGGCGGTGCCCGTCCATCTCATCAACACTTTGTTCCTGCTTGCTGCTTTGACCCTGACCATATGGCACCTGTCCGGAGGAGGGCCACTCGCGGGGCGGGGGCCAACCCGGCGTTGGGTGTTGGCAGGTGGCGCCGCATTGGTTGCGATCTCGGCCACTGGCGCCGTGACCGCCCTCGCCGACACGCTCTT
The DNA here is from genome assembly GCA_035250485.1 of Acidimicrobiia bacterium. Lineage (GTDB taxonomy): Bacteria > Actinomycetota > Acidimicrobiia > Spongiisociales > ZC4RG35 > JACCTH01. Next base: position 3,922 of record DATFFB010000129.1, on the reverse strand, counting down.
TCCTATCGATGGGCCAGCTCTCGTCGAGACCGTCCACTTTCTCACCGAACTCCGGATTGTCCACCCTGTGCTGGCGGTCTTGGTGATCGCGGCGGCCGCGCTCGCCATCCGGGGTCGATCACTTCCCAATACCAGTGCCTGGCGCTCGTTGGTCGGCCTGACCGCGGCCCAGTTCATTATCGGCTTGCTCAACATCCGCCTCGGCACTCCCCTGTGGCTTCAGCTACTCCATCTCCTCGCAGCCGACCTGATCTGGATCACGTATGTGTGGCTAGCGGCTCAGGTGTTGTCGAGCAGAGACCTCAGGGCATCTGGCGAGTTCGTCGGGACCAGGCAAACCATCCCCGAACATACATAACCGAGTCCTCCCGGCTCGCCCTGGCGTCCGACCAGAAGAGGCACCTCATCATCTGCGGTGTCGCTCTGGGCTAGGACGATGTGGGGTCGATAACGCGACCAGAAGACATCGACCATCGGGCCTCGGTCGGATCCCACGATGGCGAGCTCCCGGGTACCGGAGTGGATGCTCGCTATCACCGCCAGCGCGTGGCCGGCACCGCTCGGGTACCTCGACAACACGGGTGTAACCGCGGCCAGGTTGGCCTCGGCTCGATCCCGCAATTCACCGTCGCCGGTGTAGAGGGCGAGCATCAGCATCGCCTCGGCTGCCAGCGAGTTCCCCGAGGGAAGCGGGTTATCGAAGAGGTCACGGGGCCGTTTGATCAGCTCGTCGGATTCGGAAGTGAACATCGCGCCGCCATCGCCGGCGAACCGTTCCGGAATCTGACGAATGATCCACTCCGCCTCTCGAAACCAGCGGACCTCGCCCGTGGCTGCGTACAGCGACAGGAGGCCGATTCCCAGAGCGGCGTAGTCTTCGAGGAACCCGGGAGTCAGGCCGGGTCTCCCCTTGGCCCAAGCCCGCAGGAGCCCTTGCGGCTCACCTGCCGAGACCAGATTGCGGAGAACGAAGTCTGCTGTCTGAGCCGCCGCCTCGAGAAAAGAGGGCTCGTCGAGGGCGGCCCCGGCCTCGGCTAGGGCTCTGATTGCCAATCCGTTCCAACCGGCCAAGACCTTATCGTCGAGCCCGGGTCGGACGCGCTGGGATCTTCGCTTGAGCAGCGCCTCCCGGCAGCGCTCGAGGCCATGGGAGCGCGACCAGCCTGGCGAACGAACGAGAATGTTTGCGCCCTCGAAGTTCCCGGCGCGGGTTACTCCCCAAGCTTCGATTGCGGTGGGCGCATCACCCCCGCAGACCTCTTCGAGTTCGTCCAGACTCCAGACATAGAACTTTCCCTCAACTCCTTCGGAGTCGGCGTCCTCGGCGGAGAAGAAGCCGCCGTCAGAGTGTCTGAGGTCCCGAAGCAGGTAGGCAATCGTCTCGCGAGCGACATCTATCAGGTCCGGTCGATCGAGCTCAATTCCGGTCCACATATAGAGACGAACGAGCTGGGCGTTGTCGTACAGCATCTTCTCGAAGTGAGGGACCGTCCAGGATCGATCGACCGAATACCGAGCGAAGCCTCCGCCGAGCTGGTCATAGATGCCGCCTTTCGACATCGAGGTGAGCGTCGCCGCCAACATCTCGCCGGCCTCGGGGTTGCTGGGCGTGAGTCGCAAGAGGAATTCGAGGAGAGGTTGTTGAGGAAATTTGGGGGCGCCGCCGAATCCTCCGAAGGCGCTATCGAAGGTGGAGGCGATGGTCTTAAACGCGGCTTCCACGTCGCTCGGGGTGGCAAGGTCGTCCTGAGCAGACAGGTCGGTCGAGAGCGCCTGGCCGATGCGGTCGGCTTGAGCTTCGACCTCCTTACGATTGTCGGACCATGCCTCCGATATCGCCCTCATCACCCGCCGGAACGAAGGCATCCCGCCACGGTCGTCCTTGGGGAAATACGTACCCGCATAAAACGGGACACCCTCCGGCGTCAGCCAGACGGTCATCGGCCACCCTCCCTGACCGGTCATGGCTTGGACCGCCTCCATATAGACGGCATCGACATCCGGCCGTTCTTCACGGTCCACTTTGATGTTTACAAAGGAAGCATTCATTTCCTCGGCGGTGGGGCCGTCCTCAAAGGATTCATGGGCCATGACATGGCACCAGTGACATGCCGAATATCCGACAGATAGGAGCACCGGCACATCGCGCCGCTTCGCTTCGGCGAGAGCCTCTTCCCCCCATTCGTGCCAATCAACGGGGTTCTCGGCGTGTTGGAGAAGGTAAGGCGAAGTCGATTGGGCGAGCCGATTCACCTTCGCAACCTAGCTGTGTCGGGGTATTGATTCCGCCGGTCGGAAAGGCCTGGTTTCGGAATAAAATCGACCCCTAAAGGTGTTTTTCTTGGCGTTGGCAACCGCCTATTCCCTTCGAATTTGGGGGGTTCACAAATTCGGGGTTCTGTGTCATAGTGGAGCACCCAGGGAAGAGGGCGCCCCCACCGCCCGTTGGAGGATTCTGAGCACATGACAACCGCTGAGTCGACCCGCGACCGCGCGATCGAAAAGGCCCGCCGCGAGCGCCTGCAATCGAAGCTCACTGATGAGCGAGGCCGCCTGACTACAGACCTCGTCTCGCAGTATTTGACTGCGATCGGTGAGTACGACCTGCTGACCGCCGAGCAGGAGGTCGAGCTCGCACAGCGCATCGAGACCGGCGAAGAAGCAGGAATCAGGCTCGGTCGGGGCGACTACAAGGACAAGCGAGAAGAGCTTGAGCTGCGACGCAAAGAGCGACAAGGGAGGGAGGCTAAGGATGCTTTCCTTACTGCCAACCTCCGTTTGGTCGTCGCCAACGCCCGCCGCTACGCCAACACCTCTGGCATCGACTTTCTTGATCTCATCCAGGAGGGCAACCTCGGCTTGATCAGGGCCGTCGAGAAATTCGACTGGAGGAAGGGATTCAAGTTCTCCACGTACGCCACGTGGTGGATCCGTCAGGCCATCACTCGAGCCATCGCCGACAAGTCTCGAACGGTGCGCATTCCGGTTCACCTGCACGACACCTTGGCTGCGGTTCGGGCGGCACAGGCCAGTCTCAAGGCTGAGCTGGGGCGCGATCCCCGCCCGGAGGAGATTGCCGAGGAGGCCGGCGTAACCGTCGACAAGGTCGAGTTGGCCTTGGGTGTGGCGGATACTGTCTCGCTCGAGCAACCGGTTGGTGAAGATGGCGCTCAGCTGGGCGACTTCATCGAGGACGAGGACGCAGCCGACCCGGTACAGCTCACGGAGGAGATGGACGTCGCCGACTCGCTGCGCCGCTCTATCGAGCGCTTGCCCCTGCGAGAGGGTCGCATCCTTGCCCTTCGATACGGCTTTTACGACGGAGTGCCGCGCACTCTTGAGGAGATCGGCGAGGAGTTCAACCTCACCAGGGAACGAATTCGACAGCTGGAGAAGCTTGCTCTCTGCCGGCTTCGCCATCCCTCGTTCGGGATTAGGGAACAAGACCTGATCTGAGGAGCCCCCTCCGGCGCCCTCCCCCAACGCTCATTAGGTTCGCTGGGGGAGGAGACGAAAAAGCGCTCCCGACGGGAGCGCTTTTTCGTTAGCGTCATAAGACGATGATCTTGCGCGATCTGGTGGGGGACTCGGCCCGAGTCTGCGGGCCTCAAACTTCCTTGCGCGAGGCAGCGAAGGCGATGACCGAACGAGGCCACGGCTCACTCGGGGTAGTCGAGGGGAGGACGCTCCTTGGGTTGATCACGGAACGTGACCTCGTCAAGGCCGCGGCCGGTGGGGCGGATCTGGACGCAACTCCGGTCTCGTCCTTCATGAGTCGGGATCCCGACACATTTTCTCCCGATTTTGACGTGTGGGAGGCATCCCAGTGGCTGGCCGAGTCGGGTTATCGGCATCTGCCGGTGGTGGACAACGGCAGCCTGCTGGGAATCGTCTCGGTGCGCGATCTGCTCGTGGCCATCGT
>DATFFB010000128.1:0-3542 GCA_035250485.1 Acidimicrobiia bacterium | reverse complement strand
GCTCAAGAACCTGGTCGCGGTAGAGGGACTCATCTATTCGGGCAACCATGGTTGGGAGATCGAGGGCCCCGGGATCGAACGGTTCCAGCGGCCGCTCGACAAGAAGACCCAGCACTCACTGGAGCAAGCTTTTGCGACCCTTGACCAGGCAACCCGCCATCTCCCGGGAGTCTTCCTCGAGCGCAAGCGCTTTTCCATCGCGGTGCACACCAGAGGGGCACGCTCAGGAGCAGCGCGGGCGGCCGCCAATGCCGAGGCTGCAAAGGCCGCCGCGCAGCTCGACGGTCTCCGCCTGACAAGCGGAAAGGAGATCGCAGAACTACGCCCGATGGTGGCGTGGGACAAAGGCCGCGCGGTTGAACACATCCTCGATTCCCTCGTCACCGCGCGGATCCCGCTCTATATCGGCGACGATCGAACCGACGAAGATGCCTTCCCCGTCATCGCCCAGCGCCACGGGGTCGGGGTGATAGTTGGGCATCCCGCCGATACCGAAGCTCGATTCTCGTTAGCCAATCCCAGAGAAGTCCTTGAATTTCTGGGCAAGCTGACCGTGTCGCCCCGCCTGTTGCGATAATTCCTGGCCATGACGGCTCGTCCTCGCAATGCCCGGGCCGAGGCCACGGCCCTACTGCCTCCGGGGCATGAAGCCAGGGTCCTGGAACCGTCCCCACCCGCCAGCACCGATCCTGAGTGGTTTGCCGACGATCCCACTGCTCCCGAGTCCACCACCGCCACCGTGGTCACTCCGATCGCCGGCGAGGGCACTACATGGGAGGAGATGGCGACTTCCTACCCGGGGCTGGCCGGCTACGTCGCTTCCCACTGGCTTGGCCTTTACAACCGCTTGGAGCCAGTGCCGACGGAGCTTCAAAGCACGCGTCGATCTCTCCATCAATTGGCTTTCTATGCCCTCGCTCCGGCCCGCCACGCCGTCAACGGCAAGATCGGCCTCCGCTATACGCATGGTGGGTTTGGCAGCCCCTTTTTCGGCGCGAATGAACAGGTGCGATTCGAGAATGGCTACCTCGTTCGACAAAAGGACGGGGACGAGAGTTACCCGGTCACCAGCCTGGCCGATGCCGTCGAGTTACTCGGGATTCCCTATCGGCGGGTGTGGTTCGACGGCTTCGACGACACCCCGGAGCCGGTCGGTGTCACTGAGCGTTTGGTCCTCGACGAAGCGTCCTCTACGGCCATCGGGGAATGGTTCGGCTTCGGAGCGTCAGTGCTCGAGCAATTGCGGCGGATCCCCAATGGGGTCGATGTCAGCCGGGTGCAACTTTGGCCGGAACACTTCGACCTCGCCATCGAAATGGGCCCTCCCGAAACCCGAGCCTCGTACGGAGCCTCGCCCGGCGATGACCACCATCCCGAGCCCTATTTGTATGTAGCGGCTGAGAAGGCGATTGATCGCTCCAACACCTTCTGGAACGACCGCGCCTTCAACGGCGCTTCCCTCCCATACCGAGCGCTGCTCGAAGCCGAGGATCAACACCTCGCCGCCTTCACCTTCTACGAGGCGGGATACCGAACTCTGAATGAATAAACCCTGATGGCACGATCTGTGAAACCGTTACCGATCGCCCTCCAGTCGGCCCAACTCCCGAAAGCCCTGCTCCTCGGCTCGCATCCGCCCCAACGCCTCTCGTAGGGCGGCGGCCGCCTGGTTGTCGCTATCCAGGGCCGCCGTGCGTCGGTCGAGGGCGGCGTCGGCGAGCCCCACCAAAAGCTCGGTGAGCTCTTCGACTTCTTCCCGCAAACGAGCAGAGGGACGACCGCCCAGCTCCTCGTTGGAGACGTCGGCCGAAAGCAGGCCTATTACCTCCTCAATGCGCTCAGCTACTCCTCGCAGGACTCGCTGCTCGATCACCCCTTCGGCCACCAGGTTTCGGGCCTGCTCATGAGCTCCTAACAACCGGCGATAGGCCGGACGGAGTGCGTCGGGAATCTCTAGCTTGGGAGCCAGCTCCTGGGGAGCCGAAGACGCTCGCTTCTGGAGGACGAGCATCGCTCCCGGAAGGATTGCCGCCACCACACTTGCCAACCCACCAATGACGGCTCCAGGCCCGACGTTGTCGGTAAAGACATTCCAGCTAACCAGTCCCCAGAAGGCTGCCCAGAGGACGGAAGCACTGGCAGCCAAGCCGTACCAACGTCCTCGGGCTCTGTCGACAACACTTGACGTTCTCCGTCCCGAGGCGGCCCGGCGAGGTTGTGTACGACGGACTGGGGAGCGGCGTCGACCTGCCATGGGCGCGCAAGCTCGCTAGAGGCCCATCAATCGAGCGCTTCGCGTTTGCCGGCTTCGGCCTCGAGGGCAGCTCGTAGTCGCGGTCGGTCGCCGAGCATGTCACGGACATCCCAGCCCATAGCGACTGCCACCTTCACTGGGGTGGTTGCGATGACCGAGGCATTGCGAGGGGTGAGAGCAAGCACCCCTCTTTCGCCGAAGACATCGCCCGGGCCTAGATCAGCGAGGTGGCGGCCTGAGCGATGAACGGTGACACAACCGTCGACCAAAAGGAAGAACTTGTCGGGAATGTCCCCTTCTTCGACCAGAACGTGACCGCGAGGTCGCGCCTCGATTCGCATGACAGCGGCGAGAGCGTCGCGTTCCTCGTCGGGAAGATCCGACAACACTCCGGTGGGGGCTAGCTGGGAGGGGTCCATGCGCTGGAGGCTACCGGCGACGGCGGCAAGAGGTCAGGGGAGGAATTAGCGACCAAATAGGTTTCCATCGTCCCATGACCGCGCAGCTCGATCAGGCCCCGAGGCTCGAAGACATAACCGTCACCGGCGAGTGTCATCGTCTCGCCGCTCACGTGTATGCGTCCCGTCACCCCTGTCTCCTGGAGGCGCGAGGCCAGATTGACTGTGTCGCCCCAAACGTCGTAGGCGAACCTTCGAGTGCCGATGACTCCACCGGCGACGGGACCGGAGTGAATTCCAACCCGTAATTGCAGGTGGGAAAAGCGTCCTCCAGGCTTGGTGCAATCCAGCATGGCCAAGCCCAGGTCGATCACTCGCTGAGCGTGTTGGGCCAGCGGCTCGGGGAGGCCGCCCACCGCCATGTAGGCGTCGCCGATGGTTTTGATCTTCTCTAGCTGACGCTCGCTGACCAGGTCGTCGAAGTGAGTGAAGAGGGCGCTCAACATCGTGATCACCTCGGTGGCATTCATGCCAGAGGCCATCGGGGTGAACCCAACCAAGTCGGCGAAGAGCACCGACACCGATGGGAAAGTGTCGGCGATCGGATTCTCACCGCGCCGGAGCCGGGTGGAAACCGAGGCTGGCAGCACGTTTAGCAGGAGGCGCTCAGATTCTGCCTGCTCTGCACCCAGCGCCACCATTTGCTCGGCGATGATCAGATGCTGCAGCCAGACCTGGCGGCGGTTGCGCTCGAGAACCCTGAGGCCGAGGAGGCTGCCCGCAGCGGCGGCGAGGAAAACGAAGGCATCGAGCAGGAGGCTGCCCGGGCCGTCATACAAGACGATGGCAACCGCTAGGCCGATAGCGATGATGAGTGTCCGGACCGCGGC
>DATFFB010000127.1:0-24833 GCA_035250485.1 Acidimicrobiia bacterium | reverse complement strand
CCGCTCTTGTACGAACGCGCTAGCAAGCGGAGAACTTCCTCCAAGGGGAAAACATCAATGTGCCCAGTCAACGACATTTCGCCAAACCTTCCTTCGCGGCGTTTTTCCAGTATTCATCAAGTGAATTCGGCCCCCAGAACCCATTGCTTTAGGGATTTCCCACTGCTTGACGCATGGCGTCGAAGGGTGCGGCCATACCGGTCCAAAGCCTAAATCCGTACCCGGCCTGAGTTAGCAGGAGCTCCAAGCCATCAACCGCCGGAATACCCAGTTCCCGGGCCCTTGACACCGCAGGCGTCGGAGCAGCGGCGTACGGCATGTCGAGCAGTCCGGACGCCAGGGCGAGGACATCCTCGGGCAACCGCTCCTCTTTCATCCCTAGCGGGGTCGTATTCACCACATTGGCCATTACCACCGGAACTCCCCAGTGCACCTCTCCGAGCTCGATACCCAGCCGATCAGCAAGTGCCGAACCACTCCCAAAGCTCCGGGAGGCGATGTAGAGGGTCCCGCGGTTCTCGAGAGCGACTGCACTCGCCGCAGCCGCCCCGCCGGCGCCGAGAATCAGGATTGGTCCCGCCTCCGGCATCGTCTGCCAGCACTCTCTGACGGCGGCGATATCGGTCGAGTGGCCGACGGCTTCTGTGCCCTCGCGGACCACGGTGTTCACCGAACCGGCTCTTTCCGCCTCTGGTTCCACTCGATCGCAAAGCGAGTAGGCCTCCGCCTTGTGAGGCATGGTGACGTTGAAGCCATCGAGGCGGCCCTGGCGCAACTGTTCGAACGTCTGACGCAGGCCCTCGGAGTCCACCTGGCGAGCCGTGTATTCGCCATCGATGCCTGCGGCGGCGAAAGCCGCCCGAAAAATTGCCGGCGACCGTGAATGAGAGACGGGGTCGCCCACCAAGGCGAGTCTGAGCTTTTTCAGGGAATGATGCCGGCTTGGCGAGACCGCTCGATGTTCGCCAGATGCTCGTCGTAGGTCTCGGCGAAGGCGTGACCGCCTTCAGGTGTGGAGAGCACGTAGAAATAGAACGCGCTCTCGGCGGGATTGGCGGCTGCTTCCAAGGAGGCTCGTCCGGGAGCTCCGATCGGAGTCGGTGGCAGGCCCGGGTATTTGTAGAGGTTGTACGGGCTCTCCGACTCGTTGTTGAAGAGGGCCGGGTCGCGGGTACCGATGCCGTAGAGCACCGAGGCATCGATCTGTAAGGGCATCCCTTCGGCGAGGCGGTTGAAGATCACGCTCGAGACGAGCTCGCGTTCGTCGGCTACTCGGACCTCGGATTCGATCAACGAGGCAACGGTCATGCCCTGATAGACGTCGAACCCCGTGTCGGCGAGCCGGGTCCAGTCCACCGAGCCGACTCGCTCTTCCATCGTGTCGGTGAGGACCTGCAAGATGCGTGAGGCAGGCGATTCCCGCAAGAACTCGTAGGTGTCGGGAAAGAGCAATCCTTCCCAGTCGCTAAGTGTGGGGGCGGCCGGCATCGTCCGCAGCTCGGTGAGGACACCGCCCTGGGATAGGGCCGTCTCAAAGTCGCCCCGGGGCAAGCCCGATGCCTCGACCAGGATGTCGATGATTTCGGTCACCCGCAATCCTTCCGGGATCGTTACCCGGTAGGCGTCGGCGATCGGCCCCCGCAAAAGCAACGGGAGGACGTCGTCGATGGAGCTGCCGGTCAGGAACCGATAGGTTCCGGCGCGCAACTGGTTGGCGATGCCCTGGTCCCGGACCGTGAGCTCGAATGCGTTGGCGCTGTCTATTACACCTTCGGCGGCGAGAAGGGTGGCGATGGCCCGGGCACTGGAGCCAGGGGGGATTGTGACTTCGACCTCTTGTCCGGGTTCGATGGAGACAACCGAGGACTCCTCGGCCGCCCCCTCGAGCGACCCCCCCACCAATCGGGCGAGGCCAGTGGCGGCGATGACGACCACGAGAGCTGTGATTCCCAGGCCCAAGAGGACCCGCAGCCAACGTGATTGAAGAAGGGAAGACCAAGAATTCATGGTGGAAAACGCGTCATCGGGGACGGTCCAGGAATGACTGCAGGATAACGGCGGCGGCGACTTTATCGAGGTTCGTCCGTCGTACCCGGCGCCGCGCTCCTGCCTCGAGCATCACCCGCTCGGCATCCTTCGAAGTGAAGCGCTCATCGACCCAGGTGATCGCGAGGCCGGTTGCCTCTTCGATCTCGCCCCCAAATTGACGCGCCGCGAGGGCGGATCGGCCCTCCTGGCCGGAGAGGGTGGTGGGAAGTCCGATCACGATCTCGCTCACCCCGTACTCCCCCACCAGTTCGGCCACCCGAGCCGGGGCCTCTCTGCGGGGCAGGACCGTCAGCGCATGGGCAGCAATCCAAAGCTCATCCGAGATCGCCACCCCCACCCGCTTGTGGCCGAAGTCGAGTCCGAGCGCCCGACCTCTCACCGGTGCGCGAGGGCGGCAGCAGCCGCCTCGTGGACCTGATCGAGCGCCTCTCCCAGCTTCTCTCCGTGCGGTCCTCCCGCCTGGGCGAGCGCCGGGTCGCGACTCCCCCCGCCTCCCAGGAGCCGGGCACCGACACCGATCAGGTCGGCCGCGGAAACGCCGCCGTTCACCAGACCGGCCGATACCGCACCGACGAGCGACCCTTTGCCGTTGGTGCTCGAGCCGAGGATCACAACCCCCGACGTCAGCCGATCACGCACCGAGATGGCGAGGAGCCGGAGCTGTTCTGGTGACAGGCCCGCCGGCTGGTCAACAACCAGATAGTGGTCTCCGATCTTCGTGGCTCCCGCGGCCAGCTCGGACGCCAGGTGATCCCGATCTCGCTGCCGATAAGAAGCGAGATGATCTTCCAGTCTTTCGACCCGGGCCATCAGGGCTCGAACTCGATCAGGCGCCTCGGCCGGAGAAGCCCGCAAAAGCTGGCCGATGCTGTTCAGTCCCTCCCGCCATCCCATGAGCTGGGTGTAGGCGGACTCCCCCGTCAGGGCCTCTACCCGTCGGATGTTCGAGCCGATCGACGACTCCGAGGTGACCACCAGCGGCCCCACCTGACCCGCCGTGTGGGTATGAGTGCCCCCACAGAGCTCTACCGAAAAATGACCGATCTTCACCAGGCGCACGATGTCGCCGTACTTGTCACCGAAGAAGGCAAGAGCGCCGGCTTCGGTAGCCTCCTCCTTGCTCGTGATGGTGGTGGAGACCGCCCCGTTTTCGATCAGCCTTTGGTTGGCCTGGCGTTCGATCTCAGCCAGCTCCTGGGGAGCAACTGCCGAGAAATGAGAAAAGTCGAATCGAAGCCGTCCCGCCTCGACCAGGGAGCCGGCTTGATGGGCATGGTCGCCCAGAACGTTTCTGAGGGCCCAGTGCAAAACGTGGGTGCCGGTGTGGGACTTGCGAATCTTTTCGCGTCGGGGGCTGTCGATGGCGAGGTCAGCGTCCTGACCCACACCCAGATAACCGTTCCGGACCCTACCGCGATGGCCGTGCAGGCCCTGGAGGGCGTGGCGGGTATCGCGGACTGCAACCGACCCGGTGGCAGTGGTGATGACGCCGGAGTCGCCGATCTGTCCTCCTGACTCCGCGTAGAACGGAGTCACGTCGACAAACACTTCCACCTCCTGGCCTTCCTCTACGCGCTCGGTTAGCTCGCCCTCACGCGTCAACGCCAGGATGCGGCCGCTTCCAACCTCTGACTCATAGCCGATGAAGGTGGTGAGACCGGTCTCGTCGAGAATCGCCCGATAGAACTCGGCGCTGGCAGCCTCGTCGCCACCCTTCCACGCCCGACGGGCACGCTGGCGTTGCAGGTCCATCTCGGCGTCGTATCCCTCGCGATCGACCTCAACGCCCCGCTCGGAAGCGATCTCGGTGGTCAACTCGATCGGAAAGCCATAGGTGTCGTGCAGCCGAAAAACGGTGGAGCCACTCAGCGGCTCGCCTTCTTCCAAGGAGGAGATTTCAGACTCAAGGAGGGCGACGCCGGATTGCAGTGTCCTTCGGAACCGCTCCTCTTCTCGTCCGACTACCGATATGACGAGGTCCCTTTTCTCCACCAGGTCGGGCCACGAGGGACCCAGGATCTCGGTGGTGGCTGCAACGAGTTGAGGCGTGATCAAATCCCTGCTCCCCAACTGCCAGGCCCGGCGGACCGCGCGTCGTAGAACCCGTCTCAATACGTAGCCGCGGCCATCGTTGGAAGGGACCACGCCGTCGGCGATGAGAGTCGTGATGGTGCGAGCGTGATCGGCCAAGATGCGGAGCGAGACATCGGTGGGTTCTGATCGCCCGTAGGCAACACCTAGGTTCTCGGCGGCATCGGCAATGATGAAACTGAGGGCGTCGATGTCGAACACGGAATCGACCTTCTGGAGGACCGCGGCCGTGCGCTCGAGCCCCATTCCCGTGTCAATGTTCTTTTGGGGAAGATCGCCGATCACGTGGTAAGGCTCGTCCTGGATGTTCTGCATGAAGACCAGGTTCCAGATCTCGACGTAGCGGTCCTCGTCGCCTTCCATCGGCCCGCCGGACGCTCCATACTCGGGGCCTTTGTCGTAGAAGATCTCCGAGCAGGGTCCGCATGGTCCCGGTACTCCCATTTGCCAGAAGTTGTCCTCTCCGCCGAGTTGCACGCGGTCAGGGGGAACGCCAACCTGGTCGATCCAAATCTGACGCGCCTCGTCATCGGTGTGGTGGACGGTGAACCAGAGCAGTTCGGGGTCGAGCGACAGCTTCTCAGTCACGAACTCGTAAGCCCAGGAAATGGCGGCTTCCTTGAAATAATCGCCAAAGCTGAAATTGCCCAGCATCTCGAAGAAGGAGAGATGGCGCTGGGTGGTGCCGATGATGTCGATATCGATCGTGCGGACGCACTTCTGTATCGAAACCGCACGCTTCCAGGGAGGGGTCTCCTCACCGAGGAAATAGGGCTTGAACGGGACCATGCCGGCGTTGTTCAACAACAACGTCGGATCGGTGGGAATCAAGGAAGCAGATGGACGCAGGACATGGTCGCGGGCAACGAAGAAGTCGGTGAAGGCCTTCCTGATCTGATGGGAGTCCATTTGGTTAGAAAGGGTACAAGGGCCGTTTCTCCCCCCAGGGAGCAGAGCGAACGTTGGGGGGAGTGCCGCCGAAGGCGGCGAGGGGGGAGGGCGCTAGCGAAGAGGGACGATCTTCTTCACCTCTCCCTCGTAGGTGAGGATGTAGAGCTCACCCCCCGAATCAACCCCGAAGCTGTTGATCTGGCCGGCGTCCTCCAACCGAAGCTGGTGATCGAGGACTTCGCCTCCCTCGTACCGAAACGAGCGGATCCACTCCCCGCACCAATCGGCATAGAAATAGTGTCCGGCGAGCTCGGGGATGGCTTCCCCTCGATAAACGAAGCCGCCGGTGATCGAGCAACCCTCGTCATGGCTGTACTCGAGCACCGGAAGCGTGAGGTCCTCGGCGACCGGATCGCAACCGGGTTGAAAGCAATGAGTTCCCTCCATCCGGAGCCAGCCAAAGTTGTAGGGCGAGCCCGACAAAGGTACGACGTCTATCTCTTCGTAATCGGAGTGTCCGACATCGGCGATGTACAGAAGATCCTCATCAATGGTGAAGCGCCAGGGATTCCGAAGCCCTTTCGCCCACACCTCAGGTGCCCCTCCCCCATCCCGGTACGGATTGTCGGCGGGAATGCCGTATGGATCGCCGGCGTCCACGTCGATCCGGAGAATCGCCGAAAGAAGGCGCGAAGGGTCCTGGGAGTTGACAGATGCCGCCCCGCCCTCACCCAGTGACATCCACAGATTGCCATCGGGGCCAAATAGGAGCATCCCGCCGTTGTGTCGGGTCGTGGGCTTGTCGAAGGTGAGCAGCGGCCGCTCGGACTCAGCGTCGGCTCGACTCGGGTCGTCGGACAAAGCGAACTCCGAAAGCTGGGTTTGTTCGGCCGAAAGCCGGTAGTAGTAGACAAAGAATCGGCCGTTGGTGGCGAATTCAGGGTGAAACGCCATCCCCAACAGCCCCTGCTCGATGCCACCGCTGTTGACCCGATCGGTGAGGTCCAAAAAGGGCTCGGCGGCGATCATGCCCTGATCATCAAGGATGGAAATAACCCCGGTGCGTTCGAGGACGAAGCGACGCGAGTCACCGGGGGGACTGAGCAGCAGTATCGGTTGGAGCAAGTCCGAGATCACCGTTTCCAGCTCGAGGCGCTGCAGTGGGGCCAATGTGGTGGTCGAGGCCAATGTCGTGGTCGGAGTCAAGGTCGTGGTCGGCGCTGACACGACTGCAGTGGTCGTGGCGGCAGTCACCATTGAGGTCGGCGGTTCCGAGACCGAAGTCGGACTGGCTGCTAACGCGCAGGCCCCGAGAAAGACGAGCGCCCAGGGGCGGCGAAGCTTCAGCGCTTTTCCTTTTTCATCACTCGGTCGGCTGCCTCCAACCGGGCTGCTACCTCTCCCTCAGCTCCCTCCAATCCTGGCTTATACAGAATCTGGGGATCGGAACCCTCGGGCCAATAGTTCTGATCCACCACGCCGCCGGGGTGGTCGTGTGGATAGCGGTAGCCCTTGGCGCCACTGGAGCGGAGATGCAGCGGCACCCGCGGCGAATTGGTGGTGGCGACGGCCTCGGAAGCAGCGCTGATCGCCCGCGCTACCGAGTTCGACTTGGTTGCCGTCGCGAGATAGATACACGCTTCCGTCAGGTTGTAGGTTGCCTCGGGAAGCCCGACGTGAGCGAGAGCGTCCGCCGCCGCCACCGCGATTTGAAGGGCGGTGGGATCGGCCAGGCCCACGTCCTCTGAGGCGAAGACGATCATCCGCCGGGCGATGAACTCGGGGTCCTCGCCGGCGCCGATCATCAGATGCAGCCAGAAGAGAGCGGCATCCGGATCCGAGCCCCGCATGCTCTTGATGAAGGCCGAGATGACGTCGTAGTGCTGATCGCCGGTCTTGTCATAACGAATGATTCGTCGCTGCAATGCCTCTTCGACATCCTCCCGGGAAATACTCGCTGAGCCCCTCCCCTGAGCCAGGGTCGCGGCGACTTCGAGGCTATTGAGGGCGAGGCGAGCATCGCCTCCCGTCCGTTGGGCGAGATCCGCTTGAACCTCGGGATCGATAGACAATCCCCGCTCGCCTAGGCCCGAGACCGAATCCGACAATGCCCGCTCGATCAGCGCTTCGATGTCGGCGGGCCGAAGGGGGTCGAGGCGGAATATTGTCGATCTCGAGATCAACGGCGAGTTGACTTCGAAGAAGGGGTTTTCGGTGGTGGCTCCGACCAGGATCACAACTCCGTCCTCGACCCCCGGAAGAAGGGAATCCTGTTGGCTCTTGTTGAAGCGGTGGATCTCATCGAGGAAGAGGACCGTCCGGCGTTCGTCGGCCTCCAAGCGTTGGCGAGCCCTTCCTAAAACCTCGCGCACGTCTTTGACGCCCGCGGAGGTGGCAGACAGAGTCTCGAAGGCCGCATCGGTGTGGGCAGCGACCAGGCGGGCAAGTGTGGTCTTGCCTGTCCCCGGCGGGCCCCACAGGATCATTGAAACCGGACGCCCGCTCTCGACCATCCGTCGAAACGCCGCCCCTGCCTTCAGCAAGCCTGGCTGACCTACTACCTCATCGAGGGTCTGGGGGCGCATCCTGGTGGCCAGTTGAGCCACCGATCGCAGCGTTTCTTCGGCCCGCGCCCCGAAGAGATCACCCATCGTCGGCGATCTCAAGGCCGAGCTCTGAGAGTTGGGACTCCTCGACCATGGTGGGGCTGCCGGCCATGGGATCATGCCCTGATTGGGTCTTGGGAAATGGGATCACTTCCCGAATGTTGGCTTCGTTTTGGAGCACCATGACCAACCGGTCGATCCCGAAGGCGAATCCACCGTGGGGAGGCGTCCCGTAGCGGAGTGCCCGCAGGAACCATCCGAAGAGGCTCTCCTGTTCGGGAGGCGAGATCCCGAGGATGTCAAAGACGCGTCGTTGCACATCGGGGTCGTGGATCCGAATCGATCCGGAACCGAGTTCGACGCCATTGACCACCACGTCGTAGGCGCGAGCGAGAGCCTCGAGGGGGCGTTCCTCCATTACCTTCAGATCCTGGGGCGAGGTAAAGGGATGGTGGAGGAAGGTCAAGCCGTCCTCGCCCTGCTCGAACATCGGAAAGTCGGTCACCCACAAGAATTCCAGGTGTTCGTGCGTTTCGGGTCGACCGAGCTGCAGCCGTAGCTGACCGAGCACGGACACGGCTGTTAACCACTCCCCGGCGACGAGCAAGAGGACGTCACCGGTAGTGGCCTCGAGCTCCCTGATCATCAGGCTGATCTCAGCCTCGCTCAAGAACTTGGCGACCGGGGAGCGAACGGTGCCGCCTTCCTCAACCACGAGCCACACCAGTCCCGCCGCTCCCCAGGATTTGGCCAGTTCGGTGAGCCGGTCGGCGCTCGAGCGGGGAAACTCACGGGTGCCGGCATTGATGCCTCGCACCACTCCGCCTTCTTCCATAACGGATGCAAAGCCCCGGAACTCGGTTGAGGAAAATATCTTCCCGAGGTCGACGATCTCCATG
Organism: Acidimicrobiia bacterium; assembly: GCA_035250485.1. Taxonomy (GTDB): domain Bacteria; phylum Actinomycetota; class Acidimicrobiia; order Spongiisociales; family ZC4RG35; genus JACCTH01. The sequence goes on along the minus strand of DATFFB010000127.1, from coordinate 16,297 downwards.
CCGAAGCGCAAGTCCGGTTTGTCAATTCCGTATCGGTCCATTGCCTCGTGCCAGGTCAGACGTCGGAAAGGGAGAGGAGGCTTGTCGCCGCGGAGGCTCTCGACTGCGGAGGCAACGGCGAGTTCCACCGCGCTCTGCACGTCGGCCTCCGACCAGAACGCTCCTTCCAAATCGAGTTGGGTGAACTCGAGCTGGCGATCCGCCCTGGTGTCCTCATCGCGATAGCAGCGAGCGATCTGGAAGTAGCGCTCGACCCCCGCCACCATCAGTAGCTGCTTGAAGAGCTGCGGCGACTGGGGGAGCGCATAAAAGGCGCCATGCCGGAGCCGTGATGGCACCAGCATGTCGCGGGCTCCTTCCGGCGTCGAGCGCACCAGCGTGGGGGTTTCGATCTCGAGAAACCCCAATTCGTCGAGGGTTCGGCGAATGGCGGCGACGGCTTCCGAGCGGGCTCGGAGGTTGGCGGCCATCCGTGGCCGGCGCAGGTCGAGATAGCGAAATTCGAGGCGGGTTCGCTCGTCGAGGTCGGTGCGATCGTCGAGCATGAAGGGGAGGGTGTCAGCAGGACTGAGCACCTCGATGGCACGCGCCGCCACCTCCACCGCTCCCGTCGCCAGGTCAACATTGACGGTGCCCTCTGGGCGAGGTCGCACCTCTCCCTCTACGCGGATGCAGAACTCCATCCGCAGCTCTTCGACGATGGGGAGGACTTCGGGATCAGCCACGATCTGCACCAGGCCCGACGCGTCCCTGAGGTCGATGAAGGTGACCCCTCCGTGGTCGCGCCGGCGGGCGATCCAGCCTGCCAGCATTACCTCTCGCCCGTCCAGATCTGCACAGTCGAGAGCGTGGTGGGTGCGAAAACTCACACGCTTCTCATCCGCGATACGGCCTCGGCGACGTTGGCGCGAGCGACGAATTCCTGGCTCTGCCGGGATAAATTGCGGACCAGGACCTCACCTTTCGTCCGCTCCTCGGGCCCGGCCAGCACCACTACCTCGATCCCGCTGCGGTCGGCGTACTTCAGCTGTTGGGCGAGCTTGCGAGGTTCGAGCGACGACTCGGTATTGATCCCGCTGGTGCGAAGGTCGGCCGCGATCTGCAGCGCCGCTTCCAAGCCCTCATCGTCGATGAGGGCAACCAACGCGGTGACGGGGCTCCTGGGAGCGGGAAGGATGCCGGCCGCCCGCAGCTGCCAAAAGAGCCGGGAAAGACCAATCGAGATCCCGACTCCGGGGAGCCTACGGTCGGTGTAGTGGCCGGCGAGGTCGTCGTACCGACCGCCCGAGCAAATGCTGCCGAGCTCGGGGTGAGCCACGAGAGTGGTCTCGTAGACGGTTCCCGTGTAGTAATCGAGGCCGCGGGCGATCCCAAGATCGAGACCAAAGCGATGCGAGGGAACTCCCAGCTGCCCGAGCAGCGACAGCACCTCCCCGACCTCGCCGATTCCCTGCTCGAGACCGGGGCCATATGCTCCCAGCTCATCGAGCAGGGCCAATGCGCCCTCTCCGGTCACCACTCCGCGCCCCGCCAGCTCCACCAGCCGCGGTGCGCCCGTCTCCGAAGCCCCGCGCTGGCGGAGCGACGCAATCACTTCATCTGGCCCCCGCCGCGACAGCTTGTCGAGCTCGCGCATCATGGCATCGTCCGATTCCATATCGAGGCTGGTCATCAAGCCGGCGAGAAGCCTTCGGTTGCTGATCCCGATCGTGAATTCTCCGATCCCCAGGTTGGCGAACACGGTGTCGATCACGGCCGGGATCTCCGCGTCGTAGCGGAGGCTGAGGCTGTCCTGGCCCACGACGTCGATATCGCATTGGTAGAACTCCCGGAACCTTCCCTGTTGAGGACGCTCGCCGCGAAAGACCGGCTGCATCTGATAGCGACGGAAAGGGAACGTGAGCTCGTTCCGGTGTTCGGCTACATAGCGCGCCAGGGGCACCGTCAGATCGAATCGCAGCGCCAGATCGGGTTCTTCGCCCTGATCGGCAGCTCCACTCGATTGCGCCAGATACACCTGACGTTCGGTTTCGCCTCCGGTCTTGCGCAACAGGAGTTCGGCCAACTCCATAGTCGGAGTGGCAATAGGCAGGAAGCCATAGATCTCGAACCCTCTCCTGATGATGTCCAGCATTTCCTGGAAGGCGGCCTGATCCATCGGCAAGAGCTCCATCACCCCCGGCATGGTTCGGGGTCGAACGGGCGTGGATGGAGAAGGGCTCACAATCGGAGGGGTCAGGCTAATTAGATGCCCTGCAGGAAAGGGTTGTGCCTGCGTTCAGCCCCTATCGTCGTCTGCGGACCGTGCCCGGGGAGGACTTGCGTCTCGTCGGGCAGGTCGAGGACGCGACTCTTCATCGAAGAAAGCAGCGTCTCCCAGTCACCCCCGGGGAGATCGGTGCGGCCCACGGAACGAGCGAAGAGTTGGTCGCCCGAAAAGAGGGTTTCCTGGGCGGAGAGGTAAAAACAGCAGTGGCCGGGAGTATGCCCGGGGGTATGGCGCACCTCGAGGACGAAACCCGCCAAGTCAAGGAGCTCGGCATCGTTCAGGTCGGTTCTGACCTCGGGCGGCGCCCAATCACCAAGCGGGCTCGTCCCGAAGAGCCCCTGAAGCTGGCGAGCCGGTTCGAGCGTCAGGTAATCGTCGTCGGGATGGACGTGGACGGCGGCTCCCGTTCGCCGCTGAAAGGGGCCGGCGCCTCCCATGTGATCGATGTGACCGTGTGTCAACAGCAGGGCCGCCGGAGCGAGGTCGTGATCGTTCAGCAGCCGGCCGATGGCGTCGTCGTCGGGAGGAGCATCGATTACCACTGCCGGCCCTCCTTTGTCTTGCGCTATCACATAGGTATTCGTCTGGGCGACCCAGAGCGGGCGGGTGAGGATCAGCACCTAAGCCTCGGGCTCGGTGACGAGTCGGTAGGAGGCAAACACCCCGTCTACCCCTTTCAGATCGGCCAAAAGCCGGGGCAAGGCACCGGGATCGGAGAGTTCGACCTCGTAGCGAAGAATGGCCACCCGGTCTCTGCCCGTCACCGAGGACGAGGCGACGATGTTGCCGCCGAGGTCGGAGATGGCGGCGGTGACATCGCGCAAGAGGCGGGTGCGGTCGAGAGCCTCCACTTGGATCCACACTGCGAAAGTACCGACCCGGTCCGGTGGCCAGGAAACCTCCACCAGGCGGCTGTCATTGAGGTCGGCGATATTGGTGCAGTCGGCTTGATGGACCGAAACCCCGCGGCCCACGGTGATGAATCCAACGATGGGGTCCCCCGGCACCGGAGCACAGCAACGGGCGATGTGGACCAGCATGTCCTCCATCCCTTCCACGATGATCGCCGGTCCCGGGGCTGATGATCGCTTCCGGGGACGGGGCGGGGCGAGTAGGTCCTCTGGCTCCTCATCCGGTCTTACCAGGCGAACCAGCCGATTGACCACTGTGGAGGCCAGAATCGAACCATCGCCGATGGCGATCAGCAGACCCTCGAGGTCGGTCTTTCCGAGATCGGTGGCAATTTGGGCGAGGTACTCGTCGCGGGCGTGAGCGGTAAGCCCTAATCCTTCCTTGCGAATGGCTGCCCCCAGCAACTCCTTGCCCTCACCAACCGCCTGTTCTCGCCGCTCGCGGGAGAAGAACGCCTTGATCTTCGACTTCGCCCTTGGCGTCCGCACGGAATTGAGCCAGTCGAGGCTGGGTCCGGCGTCTACCGCCTTGGAAAGGATCACTTCGACGATGTCGCCCGACTCGAGTTTCGTCGAAAGGGGCAGCAGACGGCCATTGATCCGAACCCCGACGCAACGGTTACCGACCTCAGTGTGAACCGCATAGGCGAAATCGATCGCAGTGGCGGAACGGGGTAGCACCTTCACATCCCCGGCCGGGGTGAGGGCGAAGACCTCGTCGCGATAGAAGTCGAGCTTGAGGTTGGCGAGGAATTCCTCGGGGTCCTCGGTTTCAAGCAGCGTTCGGATATCACCGATCCAGGGGGTGTCACTCGCCGACGAGCCCTCTTTGTACCGCCAGTGAGCGGCGATCCCGGACTCCGCCAGGCGGTGCATCTCCTCTGTTCGAATCTGGATCTCGAGAGGTTTGCCATCGGGCCCGATGACGGTCGTATGCAGGCTCTGGTAGAGGTTGACCTTGGGCATGGCGATGAAGTCTTTGAAGCGACCGGAGACCGGGACCCACTTCGAATGGACCAACCCCAGGGCGGCATAGCAATTCCGCAGGTCGTTGGTGATGATTCTGATCCCGATCAGGTCGAAGATCTCCTCGAACCCCCGCTGGCTCTCGACCATCTTGCGATAGATCGAGTATTGGTGCTTTGGTCGACCGGTGACCCGGGCCGGGATACCCGAATCGCTCAGCGCCGCCTCCAGCTCCGAAATCACCTTCTCGATGAAGACCTCTCGCTCCGGTGACCTTTCGTCGAGTTTGGCTTGTACCTCGGCGTAAATCCCCGGCTCCAGGATTTCAAAGCAACGGTCCTCGAGCTCATGCTTGATCTCCTGAACCCCAAGCCGATGGGCGAGGGGGACGTATACGTCGAGTGTCTCCAATGCCACCCTCTGCTGCTTTTCCAAGCGCAAGGCGGAGACGGTTCGAATGTTGTGGAGGCGATCGGCCAACTTCATAAGCAAGACCCGGACGTCCTGGGCCATGGCCACCACCATCTTGCGGATGGTCGCTGCCTGCGCCTCTTGGGGCGAGGAGTACTGAATTCGATCGAGCTTGGTGACGCCGTCGATCAACTGGGCAACTTCGGCGCCGAACTGCTTTTCGATCTGGCCCAGGGTGAGGTTGGTGTCCTCGACGGTGTCATGGAGGAGCGAGGCGGCCAAAGTCGTCGAATCAAGGCCGTACTCGGCCAGGATCTCGGTAACCGCCACGGGGTGGGTGATGAACGGGTCCCCCGACTTGCGTACCTGTCCCCGGTGGGCCTTCTCGGCCACCCGATAAGCAGACTCGATCAGCTTGAAGTCGGCTTCGGGAAAGTGGCGTCGGTGAGCCGCCTCGATCAGGCCGAGAGCAGCCTCAGTCGTAGCGGATGAGGGCATGAAACGGAACTCCGTCGATGGCAGCCCGCCCGTTGAGGAATCCGAGCTCGATGAAGACGGCCAGGCCCGCGATCTTGCCTCCCACGCGTTCGATGAGGTTCACCGCCGCCGCGGCCGTGCCACCGGTGGCGATCACGTCGTCGACGATGAGTACTTGCTCACCCGCCCCAATAGCATCGACATGCATCTCCAGGGCATCGGCGCCGTACTCGAGGTTGTACGCCTGATTGATAGTGGTCCAGGGGAGTTTGCCGGGCTTGCGGAGCGGCACGAAACCGGCCCCGAGCTCGAGAGCAACCGGTGCGGCCAGGGTAAATCCACGGGCCTCGATCCCCGCCACCTTATCGATCGGCATTTGACGGTACGCATCGGCCAGGGCGGCCACCAGCTCCCCGAACGCCCCATGATCGGCCAGAACCGGGGTGATGTCCTTGAAGACGATGCCTGGCTCAGGGAAGTCGGGAATGTCCCGGACGAGAGAGGCGAGGTTCACCCCGGAATTCTACCGACTGCTAGCGCCGACCCTTGGGCGGCCGCGGGGCCGGACGGGGGCGCGCTGGCGCCAAAGTGCTCGGGCGCGCACCAGTTCTGACCTTGGTCCGCCGACTGCCGATCCGGGGCTCATCCTTCTTCCAAGCCGCCAGCATCGGTGCCGCGACGAAGATAGAGGAATAGGTACTGGCGGCGAGACCCACGAAGAGCGCGAGGGCAAAGTCGCGCAGCGAGGAAGCACCGAAGACAACAGACCCCACGAACAAAATCGATCCGACCGGGAGCAGCGAGCTGAGAGAAGTGTTGAGCGAACGGCCCAGCACGAGATTCATCGCTCGGTTGACGACGTCGCCATAGTCCTCCTTGGGTCCTGCCTCGTCGGCAAGTTCCGAAACCTTGTCGAAGACCACGACGGTGTCGTATAGGGAATAACCGAGGATGGTGAGGAGCGCAATGACCGTCGCCGGCGTCACCTCGAACCAGGTGATGGAGTAGACGCCAACGGTGATGATGATGTCGTGGACCAGGGCGGCCAATCCGGATCCGGCCATCTTCCATTCGAGGCGCCAACTCATGAAGAGCGCCACTGCCACCAGAAATACCGCCAGGGCAACGAGTGATTGGCGAAGGATCAATGCTCCAAAGCTGGGGCCGATCGAATCGATCGAGATTTCGGATCGCTCCGTTCCAGTCAGCGCCGCGACGTCATCGATCAGTTCACTCTCTGTCTCCGGCTCCAAAGCCGGTGTCTGCAGGCGAACCGCCTGACCATCGTTGACCAACTGGATTACTGCTCCCTCCACGCCCGCTTCATCGGTAAGGAGCCGCAACTCTTCGATCGTCGCTCCGGTCGTGTTCGGGGAATTGATGGTGGTTCCTCCCCGAAACTCGATCCCGAGATTGAGGCCCCGAAAGCCGACGAACCCGAGCGAGATCAGGATCAAGATCGCCGAGATTTGAAACCAGAGTCGCCGTCTGCCGACGAAGTCGAACTTCGTCTCTCCCCGCGAAAGCCTCCTCAAGAAACTCATTGGGCTGTCCTACGGATCGAGAGCCATCCCTTTTCCCCAAGAGGAGTTCGGGCCAGCAAATAGATGGCGCGACGGGTGAATGAACGTGCCACGACGATGTCAATCAAGGTGGCGAGACCCAGCGAGAGAGCGAAGCCTTTCACCGGACCCACCGACAAGAACCAGAGCAGGCCCGCCCCGAGGATGGAAACTGCATCGGCCGTGAGGATGGTCCGAAAGGCGTGGCGGAATGCCTCATCCACCGCCGACCGAACATTGCGGCCATCCCGAATCTCCTCCTTGATGCGCTCGAAGTAGACGATGTAGGAATCCGCGGCGATTCCGAGGGCGATGATCACCCCGGTCACCCCGGCCAGGGTGAGCGTCAGGCCTTGCAAGCGGGAAAGAAGAGCAAAGGTTGAAATCAGCAAGCCCCCGAAAACAGTGATGCCAACGATCGCCACTACCCCCATCATCCGGTAGTAGGCGAGCAAGAGAATGGCCACCAATGCCAAGCCGATGTAGCCGGCGATGAGCCCCGCTCGCAGCGAATCGGAACCGAGCGTGGCGGAGACCTTTTGCACTTGCGACCGTTCGAAGGCAACCGGGAGGGATCCATAGCGCAGGATGGCGGCGGTGTCTTTGGCTGCCTGCTCATCGGTGGTAGCGGCGCCAAAAGTGATGAGCGCCCTTCCCCCGGTGATGCCTTCGGCCCCCACGTCGGCGGCTACTGCCGGAGAGGCGATCACCTCACCGTCGAGAACGATGGCTATTTGTCGTTGCGGACTTCCCTGCGATTGGGTGGCGGCAGCCGCGGTCATCTCGGCGAATTTGTCCGCTCCCTCGGAGGTGAGGTCGAGATTGATCACCCATTGGGCGTTAGAAGGGTTGAAACCGGGTACGGCATCCGCCACATCGCTTCCCACCAACTGTGCTGGTCCAACTGTGAGAACCGCGGGGATCTCTCCGATGACCGAGGTGATGGTTCCCGGCAGGTACGCAGTGGCGGCGGCTGGGTCGTCGACCAACGTGAGCCCCGTGTCGGGGTCGACATTCGGGGGAAGGGTGGTGGTTGTGGTAGGCGCCGCAGTGGTGGTCGTCGCCTCGGTAGTAGTCGGTGCCTCGGTAGTCGTCGCTCCACCCGTGGTCGTCGTTTCCCCGGCAGTGGTGGTGGTAACCAGGGGACCCTCGTTTCCCGGGGTTGCCGCCAGGACAGGTCGAAACGAGAGCTGGCCGGTTTGTCCGATGGCGTCGAGGGCTCGCTCCTCGTCCTCCACACCGGGAAGCTGGACGAGCACAGTGTTGCCGCCCGAAATGGCGATATCCGGCTCGGCCACTCCTCCCACGTCCTCGATCCGGCGCCTCATGATCTCGATCGCCTGCGCCAGAACGTCTTGGTCGGTGCCGGATGGAGCGGTGAGGACTACGGAGGTGCCCCCCTGCAGGTCAAGGCCCAACTTGGGGAGAATGCCCTGGTTCACCAATGCGGCCAGGCCACCCCAGGCGATCAAAAGGACGAGCGCGAGCCCGATCAACCGCCGCCGCAACTCGATTACTCCTTTGGTTCGAGCTTGCTGCTGATTGCCCGGCGAGCCACCCGGATCCGGCCCTGCTCTACCTCGATCACGGCGGAGTCGTCGTCGAGGGAGCGAACTATTCCTTGAATACCGCCGATCGTCTGCACCCGGTCACCGACGGCTAACGACGCGCTGAGGTTTTGCTGAGCCCGCATTCGTGCTCGCTGGGGACGCAGGATCAGGAAATAGAAGACGGCCAGCATCACCGCCAGGAACACAAAGCTGCCGATGGGGCTGCCGGTGGCAGGCGCGGTGGATAGGAAAATCATGTCGATCAACGAGAAAACCTCGGAACTGGAACAACCTACGGAGCCGGGCGAGCTTAGCCCGAAGGGCCGGGAAAACTAAGTTGCAGAACCTGGGGTGGCGGCGGTTCTGGCGATGCGAGCGAGCCATGCGCGAGCGGGGTCGAGGCCGTAATCCTCCCGCACGTCGATCAAGGCGGCCTCGATCTGGCGCACGTCCCATCCATGCGCAAAGGCCATCCGCAACTCTGCTTGCGTCACTCGCCGGGGTCCATCCTCACCGGGTGTGTGCTCGGAGAAGACCAGGAGAAAGAGCATTCCTCCCGGGTCGAGGCCCGAGGCCAAACTCTTGATGTATCGCGCTCGCTCGACGTCGCCGAATACGTGGAACACGGCCGAGTCGATGACCGTGGCGAATCGCCGCCCGAGACGGCCGAGCTCGAGGACGTCGCCGACGCGAAAGTCGGCATCCAATCCCCGCTGAGTCGCCTTTTCTTTTGCCAGTTCGATAGCCCGGGGAGAGATGTCGATCCCGAGCACATCATGACCCCGCTCGGCGAGCATCAGGGCGTGCTCGCCGGTTCCACAACCACTGTCGAGGACTGGCGAGGTGATCTCGTCGGCAACGTCGATCCAGACCGGTTGTGGCCGCCCGATGTCCCAAGGCGCCCACTTGTCGACATAGGCTGAATTCCAATCGAGCAACGGCCCTTCGGAACTATGCGTCATTGCCGCGGCACTTCCTGAGGGTCGATCCGGCGACGCTTTTTGGCTTCCGCCAGGAAATCCGCGAAAAGTCCCGCTTCGATCGCTGTCCGAGCATCAACCATCAGCTTCATCGTGTAGGTGAGGTTGTGAATCGAGGTGAGTCGAAATGCGGTCAGCTCATTGGTCATCAGCAAATGACGGAGGTAGGCCCGATGGTGATGCCGGCAAGTGTGGCATTTGCAATCGGGATCAAGGGACTGGTCGTCCTCGGCGTTCTCGGCCCGCCGCAGGTTGAAGTCGCCGTTGCTGGTGAGCACCCGCCCATGGCGGGCAAGGCGAGTGGGCCAGACACAGTCGAAGAGATCTGCTCCTTCCCCCACTGCCTCGAGCACCCCGACGGGGTCGCCTAGACCCATTACGTATCTCGCCTTGCCCGGCGGCAGTTGGGGCATAACCGCCGCCAGGGCCCTCGCTCGCTCGATCGGACTCTCCCCCACCGAAAGCCCGCCGATCCCGAATCCAACGAACCCTTGGGCCGCGGTCCGAGCCGCACTCTCCGCCCGCAGATCGGGGTCGGAACCTCCCTGCACTATCCCGAAGAGAGCCTGGTCCTCCCGTCGATGGGCCTGAAGCGATCGATCCCCCCAACGCAAGCTGAGGGTCATCGCCGCCTCGATCTCACTCCGGTCGGCGGGCAGGCCCAGGCAGACGTCAAGCGCCATCCCGATATCGGCCCCGAGTTGCTCCTGGATACGAGTCGCATCTTCGGGGCGGAGATCGACCAGAGATCCGTCGTAAGTCGATCGAAACCGGGCACCATCTTCTGTGATGCGCGGGGACAGGGAGAACACCTGGTAACCCCCTGAGTCCGTCAGGATCGGCCGGTCCCATCCCCAAAAGCCGTGCAGCCCTCCGAGTCGGGCCACGATTTCGGCCCCAGGCCGGAGCATGAGGTGATAGGTGTTGGCGAGGATCATCTCTGTCCCGATCGTCTCCAGATCATCGGTGTCCACGGCTCGCACCGCCGCCCGGGTCCCGACCGGCATGAAAGTCGGCGTGGGAACTTCACCGTGGGCTGTGGTCAGAGTGCCGGTTCGGGCCTTTCCATCGGCGGCCGCCAGAGACCAGGCGCCGGGGGTCATAGACGTTCGGCCAGCATCGCGTCGCCGAATGAGGCGAGGCGATATTTCCGTTCGATGGCTACCTCGTATGTCTCACGCCAGCGCGGGCCCATGAAGGCTGCCAGCAGCACCAAAAGGCTGGTGCGGGGCAGATGGAAATTGGTTACGAGAAGATCGACGGTCTTGAACCGAAAGCCGGGGGTGATGAAAAGGTTGGTGGTCGTCTGCTCGGGGTTGCTCTCCAGGGCTCGTACCACCGTCGTGCCCACGGCTACCACCCGCCCTCGGCAGCTAGCAATCGCCTCTCGAGTCGATTCGGGAATCGAGAACTCTTCGGTATGAATCTGGTGGTCTTCCACCCGGTGGGTCCCGATGGGCCGAAACGTATCGAGGCCGACTCGCAGCTCGAGCGAGACCGTCTCGATCCCTCGCCCTGCGAGCTCCGTCAATACCCCCTCGGTGAAATGGAGGCCAGCGGTGGGTGCCGCGGCCGAGCCGACCTCGCGGGCGAAGATGGTCTGATACCGCTCGGGGTCCGCCAGGTCAGTGGTGATATAGGGAGGAAGTGGAACCGTGCCAACCGTGGCTATGGCCTCCTCCAGATCACCCTCGGCCTTGAGGTGGAGAACGGCGACCCCCTCACGCGGCGCTTCGTCGACGATGGCGGTTATCGGTCCAAAATCGAGCACCGTCGCCACCCGAAGTCGCCTCGCCGGGCGAATCATCGCCCTCCAGCGATCATCGGTGACCGGTCCCAGGAGAAGCGCCTCGACCTTCCCGCCGGTGGGAGACTTGACTCCTCGGAGTCGTGCCGCCCGCACCCGGCTCCGGTTAACCACCACCAGGTCTCCCGGCTCCAGGAGATCGGGAAGGTCGGCAAAGCGGTGATCGGAGAGGTCGCGGGCGTCGAGTAACCGGGAGTTGTCTCGGGGCTCAGCCGGCACCTGCGCAATCTGGCGAGGGTCGAGTTCGTAATCAAAGTCCCGGGTCCACACCCACCCATTCTCGACTATCTGCGAACCCTCGCAGGGCGGCTGGGCCTTCCTATCAGCCCACCGAACGAAGGCTCAGAGCAAGCGGGGCTGCTCGGAGCGAGCCACACCCAGGTGGCGATAGGCGAGATCAGTGGCCATTCGCCCTCGCGGCGTCCGCTGCAACAACCCGGACTGGAGAAGGAACGGTTCGTAGGCATCTTCCACCGTCTCCGGCTCCTCACCGACGGCGATCGCCAGGGTGCTTAAACCCACGGGACCCCCACCGAATTTCTCGATGATCGACTCCAATATCGAGCGGTCGACCTTGTCGAGCCCGAGATCATCCACTTCATAGGTTTGCAAAGCCCGCAGAGTCGTATCGACATCGGCCCTGCCATCGGCACGAGCCACGGCGAAGTCGCGAATCCGGGCCAGGAGACGATTGGCGATGCGGGGCGTCGCCCGGCTCCGGCTGGCTATCAGATGGGCGGCGTCATCGTCGACTTTGACCTCGAGTATGCGGGCGGAGCGATTGATGATCAGGGTCAACTCGTCCTCGGTGTAGTAATCGAGGCGATCTTCGATCCCAAAACGGTCCCGCAAGGGGGCTGTCACCTTGCCTTTGCGAGTGGTGGCCCCAACCAGAGTGAACCTGGGAAGGTCGAGACGGATCGACTGTGCTGCCGGTCCCTTTCCCAAGACGATGTCGAGCTGGAAGTCCTCCATCGCCGGGTAGAGGACCTCCTCGACGACTCGTGGCAAGCGGTGAATCTCGTCGATGAAGAAGACGGCGCCGTGATCGAGGTTGGAGATGATCGCCGCCAGATCGCCGGGGCGCTCGAGGGCCGGGCCCGATGTGATTCGAAATTCGGAGCCGGTTTCGGCGGCAATGATCCCGGCCAGCGTGGTCTTTCCGAGACCGGGCGGTCCCGAGAGCAGGACATGGTCCAGTGGTCGTGCTTGGGTGCGGGCCGCCTCGATGGCGATACGGAGCCTCTCCTTGACAGCTTCCTGGCCGATGAAATCATTCAGCGATCGAGGCCGCAGGTGGAGATCCTCCTCCACCAGGGCGGGGTTCAGGATCGAGTCCTCTCTCACGGCTTCACCGACGGCTCAGCAGCTGGAGGGCCGATCGGATCTGCTCGGCCACTGGCAGGCCCCGGTCCACCTCGGCCATCGCTCCTCGGATCTCGGTCGGGGTGTACCCGAGCCCTTCCAGCGCCTGGCGCAGCTCCCCTCCGGAACCAGTCACCACCGAAGCCTCCTCTTCCTCGAGTTTGGGCTTGAGCTCGAGCACGATCTTCTGGGCCGAGCGCCGACCCACTCCAGGCACCACCACCAGGGCATCGACATCCTCGGTTGCGATGGCTTTTCTCACCTCGGTCACCGAAAGCGCCCCCAGCATGGCCTGCCCCAGTTTGGGTCCCAGTCCGGAGGCGGTGATCAAGACCCGAAACAGATCGCGTTCCGCTTCCGAGCCGAAGCCATAGAGCGTGATCCCATCCTCTCGACCGTGCAGATGGGTGTGGATGACGACCTCCTCGCCGATCCCCGGCAAGTCGCTCTGGGTGCGCGGAGTGGTGATGATTTCGTAACCGACGCCGGCGACGTCGACGGTGATCCCGAGCCGACTGCGCCCCACCAAAGTCCCTCGGACCCGACCGATCATCGTTTCGCTCCCACCAGATCTGTACTAACGCGTAGCGAATGCAGATGACAGATGGCCACGGCCAGACCATCGGCGGCATCGGCAGGAGTCGGCGGAGCGATGCCGAGGCGCTTTCCGACCATTGTCGCCACCATCCGTTTGTCGGCCGATCCATCACCCGTGATCGCGGACTTGACGATCGTCGGAACATATTCGAACACCGGCAGCCTGCGCTGGGCGGCGGCCAGGATGGCGACGCCGGCGGCGCGCCCGACCGACGCAGCTGTTTGCAGGTTGCGATTGGTGAAAATCGTTTCGATCGCCATCGCGTCAGGAGCGTGTTCATCGATCAAGCTGGAGATCCCGGTGTGCAGTTCTAGTAAGCGGTCGCCCAGCGGTCGGCTGGGGTCAGTTCGGATCACCCCGGCCGAAATGGCTTCGAGCGAACGGCTCCGACGAACCAACCCATATCCGGTGGTCGTCAGCCCGGGGTCGATGCCCAACACGAACATGTGTACGGAGGGTAGTCCGCAACACTGTTCAGCCGGGGATCTTCCTCAGCCGGCGAGCGAAGCCAGGACTTCGTCGGGAATCTCGTAGTTGGCGTACACCATCTGCACGTCGTCTAGATCCTCCAGAGCTTCCACCAGCCGAAGCACCTTGCCAGCGGTTGTCGAGTCGACCGGCACCCCGGTCTTCGGCTCCTGCGTGAGTTCGGCTACTTCGACTTTGAATCCCCCCTGCTCCAACGCCCGCTGCACGGCGACGAGGTCGGTCGGAGCAGTCACGACTTCCACAACGCCTTCGCCGGCCCGGACATCCTCCGCGCCTGCATCGAGTGCCGCCAGCATCACATCGTCCTCACTTCCCAGCACTTCGATGTATCCCTTGCGGGCAAAGAGATAGCCAACCGACCCCGGCTCTCCCAGATTGCCGTTATTGCGGGCGAAAGCTGACCGAACCTCGGAGGCGGCCCGGTTGCGGTTGTCGGTAAGGACCTGAACCATCAACGCCACCCCGCCCGGGGCATAGCCCTCGTACCAGATCTCCTCATAGTTGGTGGTGTCGGCGCTTCCGGTCGCCCGGGCGATCGCCCTTTCGATGTTGTCCATGGGCACCGCCGACGCCCTCGCCTTGGCCACGGCCGCGGCCAGAGTCGCATTGCCACCGATATCTCCGCCGCCCTCTCGAGCCGAGATCTCGATTTGGCGGATCAGCTTGGCAAACAACTTCCCGCGCTTGGAATCGTTGGCTGCTTTCTTGCGCTTGATCGTCGCCCATTTGGAGTGACCAGACATGGGCTCTATTCAACTAGGCCGATCAGTCAACCAACCAGTCCAACAGCATCTGATGAAGCCGATGATCCCCGGTCAGCTCGGGATGGAAGGAGCTGGCGAGAATGTGACCCTGGCGTACCAGGACCGGGTGATCGTCGACCGCAGCAAGTACCTCGACACCCTCCCCGACCTTGGCCACCCAGGGGGCGCGAATGAACACGGCCCGGAATGGCTCGCCGAGCCCGTCGATAGCCAGCTCCTCTTCGAAGGACTCGTTCTGCCTGCCAAAGGCGTTGCGCTCGACGACGACATCGAGAGCTCCCAATAGTGGCTGCTCGCCGTCGGTCACCTCCCGGGCGAGAAGGATCATCCCTGCACAGGTTCCATAAACGGGCATGCCTGCCTCGATCCTGTGGCGGAGGGGCTCCATCAGCCCGAATCGCTCCGCCAGCTTGCCGATCGTGGTGGATTCGCCCCCGGGAATGATGAGAGCGTCGACCGCTTCGAGCTCGGCGGGGGTGCGGATTTCGGTTCCGTCTGCCCCGACGGCGGCCAGCGTCCTCAGATGCTCGCGAAAATCACCCTGAAGCGAGAGCACCCCGACGCGAGCCGGCACTTCTCACCAGCCTCGCTCCGCCAGCTTTTCGTTGGCCGGGATCTTGTCAATCTCAAGTCCTGGCATCGCCTCTCCGAGGCCCCGCGAGACCTTGGCCACGACTTCGGGGTCGGCCCAGAATGTGGTTGCTTCAACGATCGCCCGCGCGTATCCGGGAGGATCCGAGCTTTTGAAGATCCCAGAGCCGACGAACACCCCGTCGACCCCGAGCGCCATCATCAGCGCCGCGTCGGCAGGGGTGGCGATACCACCGGCTGCGAAGTTGACCAGGGGCAGGCGGCCAGTCTCGTGGACTTCGCGAACGAGGTCGAAAGGAGCCCCGAGGTCGCGGGCCGACGACATGAGTTGCTCGGGTCCAAGTTGGGAGAGCTTGCGAATTTCGTTGGTGACGGTTCGCATGTGCGTGACCGCCTCGACCACGTTCCCCGTGCCAGCCTCGCCCTTGGTTCGGATCATGGCCGCCCCTTCACCAATGCGACGCAACGCTTCACCGAGGTTGCGGGCGCCGCAGACGAAGGGAGTGGTAAATGCCCATTTGTCGATGTGATGCTCATTGTCGGCGGGGGTCAGCACCTCGGACTCATCGATGTAGTCGACATTGAGGGCCTCCAGCACCCGCGCCTCGAGAAAATGACCGATCCGGCACTTGGCCATGACCGGAATCGAAACCGCCGCCTGTATCTCCTCGATTTTGGTTGGATCGGCCATGCGGGCGACTCCACCCATCTTGCGGATATCGGATGGGACCCGCTCGAGCGCCATGACCGCCACCGCTCCGGCCTCCTCGGCGATCTTGGCTTGTTCGGCGGTAACCACGTCCATGATGACGCCGCCCTTCAACATCTCGGCCAGACCCCTTTTGACCCGGCTGGTGCCCTTTTCCACGACTACTCCTGCGTTTGAACGGTTACTGGAGCCAATGCTACCGGGCAGGCTTGTAGATCTCGATCGCCCTGCGGTAGGCATCTCGATACTTCGTCAAGACCCGCGACCAATCGAACTCAGCCACCCGTTGCCGCGCCCGTTTGCCCATGTCTCTGGTCGCCGCGGGCGAGCGGAGAAGATCGATGAGAGTCGCGGCCAGGTGGCCCGAATCGCCGGGGGGAACCAGTCGGGCGGTACCCCCAGTGACCGCCCGAAATGCATCTATATCGGAGGCCACTATCGCGCAGCCCGCCGCCATGCCTTCGGCCACCACGACTCCGAAGCTTTCTCCCGAAAGATTGGGGGCGACGAATACCTCACTCGCCTGCAGACGCCGTGACTTCTCCTCTTCATCTACCCGACCGAGGTACCGGATTCGACTCTTCTCGGTCCCTTCCATTCCCATCACTACAAGTTCTGCCCCCGGAACTTTTTCCGAGACGGTTTGCCATGCCTCGTTTAGCACCTCGAAGCCTTTGCGAGGGTCGGGGCGCCCGAGGAATGCGACTTGCTGGAGGTGTCTTTGCACCCCGGTTCGGAAGCGAGCGGTGTCGATCCCGTTGGGAACGATCTCGATCGGACCGAATCCAGGAGGGAGCTCGGCTGCCAGCGGGCTCACTGCGGTCAGTATCCGACCGCCAAAGACGCCG
>DATFFB010000126.1:0-3162 GCA_035250485.1 Acidimicrobiia bacterium | reverse complement strand
ACCACGGCCCGGCACCGAGCGGAGGTCGGTTTCCCATCATTACTGGATTTCTCAGCGGTGGGCCCGGAGAGAATCGAACTCTCAACCTTGGGATTAAAAGTCCCCTGCTCTGCCTGCTTGAGCTACGGGCCCGCCTCTATTGAACCAGCCAGGCAAAGACATCCGACACACAGTGGTCCTCGCTGCCATTGGGTAGGTTGGCGATGTTGCATTGGGACAACCGTTTCTGGCTCATCGCGATTCCGGCCGCCTTCTTGATCGGAGCCGGAATATCGACGGGCCAACGGGCCAGCTTCTTCTTCGCCGCTTTTGCAGGCCTGTCACTGTTCTATGCGATTCGGGAAGCGACTGTCCCGCTGTGGATCGCGTCGGTGCTCAGCGTCTTCTACAGCGCGTTGGTCATTTTTGGCTCAGGGCCGATTCCGTTGGCCGCCTCGCTACTCCTCCTTGTGGGAACCGCCTTCTGGACTCGCAGCCGCCGCAGGGCGTAGCGCAACGACAGGGAGTCTTCGAGCCGTCCGTCGCTGGTACTCGGCATAGCTGGCGTCGATCTCCGAAACAAAGCGAGAGAGGAACGACGATCGCTCGGGCTCTTCCAGTTCACGAGCGAGGACCGGGATAGTTTTCCCACCTACCGCCACCGCGGCACTTGGCTCGGCGAGCAGGTTCAGCCACCAGGCTGGGTGAGAGTCCTCGCCTGCGTTCGAGGCGATCACTACCCAGCGATCACCATCAGCCAGGTAGGTCAGGCTCACTCGCCTGGGCTCACCAGATTTGCGTCCTCTGGTGGTCAGCAGCAACTGGCGTCCCGGCCCGAGCCGGGTGAAGAAGCGGCCATTGCTGATTCGGAGAAGGAACCGATGAAGCCGCCAAAACGCTCTCAGCGCAGGACCCTTGGTGACGGCGGGCATCGGGCGTCACCCTAGGTATCGGGGTCCGTTCGATGAACGGCGAGGAGTCAGGCGGTTTCTGCGTCGTCGCTGTTTTCGTCAGCGGCGATGACCTGAGCCGCGGCGGTGGCGGCGGTGGCGCCCCACATCCCGCGCCACACCATCCCCAGAAGAGGAATCATCAGCTTGGTGGCGACCGTCGTCGTGCTCATCCCCATCTCTTCGGCACATCAAGCAAGACACGTCAGGGTGGTCCCGATTACACACAACCTGACTAGTTCCGGCAGCCCTCCTTTATCCTCGCCGGGATGCCGGCCCAGATTCGCTTCGGGATCTCGGGCCTTCCACGCGGCAAACCGGAAGACGACGCCGCGTTCCTCGACGACCTCGTCAAGAAAGGCCACAACGCGTTCGAACTCGCCTTCGTAACGGCGTTCCCCTGGAAGGAAAAGCGATGTCAACGGTTCGGCGAGCTAGCCCGAGAGCGCGACATCTGGGTGTCGGTCCATGCTCCCTACTTTGCCGTCCTCACCGTCGAGGATGAGGACCGGGCCAAACAGTGTCTGGCCGCCCTCGAACACACGATGAAGCTGGGCCGGGCTCTCGGCAGTCGCATCATCTGCGCCCACTTCGGTGCCGCCCAGGGCCGGGACCCAGAAGTGCTGACCGGGATGATCCAGGAACGGCTGCGCAGGATCAGTCCCAAGATCGAGCAAATGGGGGTTGGTCTCGGGCTCGAGACGAGCGGTGCCGAGCGGAACTTCGGAACTCTCGGTGACATCGCCCTTTTGGCCGACGAGTTCAGCTTCATCCGCCCGATAGTCGACTGGGCTCATGTTCACGCCCAGACCGGCGGGGCCCTCACCAGCGTCGAGGCGTTCGAATCGGTAATCGCTTTCATCCGCGGGAGCTTCCCGGGGTGGATGATCGACCCCCTGCAAACCCAGTTCACCGACAACCTCTTCAACGCCGGCGGCGAGGTCAGGCACCTCCCCTACGGCGAAGGCACCCTTCGGATCGGACCGCTGATCGAGGCGGCTCTCCACAACGAGCTGTCGATGGTGGTCATTTCGGAGGCGCGCGAGCAGTCCAGCCACGACGCCATCCAAAACGAGCTCGAGACAACGGTCAGCAAAGGGCCCAGCAGCAAGAGCGACGGACGAAACATCGACTCCGGTCGGGTTGACTTCCCGGCCAAGGTCAAGGGGAAGAAAGACGGCAAGAACTTTCTCGTTCCCGGAGTCCGGCCCCTCAAGCTCTCGAACCTCGACAAGCCCTTCTTCCCCGAGGGATTCACCAAGGGCGATCTCATTCAGTACTACGCCTCGGTGTCGTCGGTGTTGTTGCCTCACCTGCGTGACCGGCCGATTTCCATGTCTCGCTATCCCGACGGCATCGCTGGACCAACCTTCTACGAGAAGCGGGCACCCGGACATCAGCCCGGTTGGATGGAGACCGCGCCGGTGCCTTCCGACTCGACGGGCGGAGCCCAGAACTTTCTGCTTGCTTCCAATCGTGAGTCGCTGATGTGGTTCGCCAACATGGGCTGCATCGAGATACATCCCTTCCACTCACGAGCCGGGAATCTCGAACATCCCGATTTGGCCATCTTCGATTTCGATCCGGCCGAAGGGGCCGAGTGGGACCAGGTCGTGGCCGGAGCCAAGCTTCTCGAAGTGCTGCTGGGTCGACTGGGCCTGAGCGGTTATCCCAAGCTCTCTGGCTCCAAGGGGCTCCACGTCTACGTGCCGATCGAAGCCAAGTACCGACACTCGCGGGTTCGACGCCTGGTGGAAGCGATCGGCAAACTGCTCGTCGCTGCCAACCCGGCGGATCTCACCATGGAGTGGGACATCCCCAAGCGTAAAGGCAAGGTCTTCATCGATCACAACCGCAACGCTTACGGTCAGACCATCGCCTCGGTGTACTCCGTGCGCCCACATCCCGGAGCCCCGATCTCCTTTCCCATCACCTGGAAAGAAGTCGAAACCTGTCGCAATGGCGATTTCAACATCGGCAATTTCTGGGACCGCCTCGCCCGGTTCGGAGATCTCTGGGCCCCGGTGGCGAGAGGGGGACAGACCATCGAGGCGGTGGAGACCACCCTCGGAATCGAAGGCGAGGCCGGCAACCAGAAGGCAGAATGAAGCATGGAGCTTTACGCCCGGGTCAACATCCTGGACGGGCGCTCCGTTCGTCTCACCCACGGCGATCTGCGAGAAGTTGTAAGTCTCGACGCCGATCCCATCGGCCGCTGCCTGTCATGGGAGCG
>DATFFB010000125.1:0-7099 GCA_035250485.1 Acidimicrobiia bacterium | reverse complement strand
GTGGCTCTCGCTCGTTGGCCGCGGCGATGAGTTCCTGGTTCCACAGGGCCCCACCGTCCTCAAGGCGGGAGACCGGCTCACAGTCCTGGCTTCACCAAGCGAGAAGGAACAGGTGGAGAGCCTGCTCAATTCGGCTCCGGGTCGAAGCCCGGCCCGCCCTCATCGATAATCCAACACTTAGGGCGTTGGTGACCCCTGCCCACCCTTGGTGTCGGTCTCTGCCTGCAGGAGGTCCTCGGTCAGCTCGTCCACCTCCAGGCGGTCCGGTTGGATCTTTCCCGTGCGGTAGCCGGCGCGGGCAACCAGGTGAGTGGCCACCGGAGTGGTAAGCATTTGGAAGATCGCGACCAGCGCCAGCGTCCAGATCACCGGGCCCACCCGGAGTCGAATAGCCAAACCCGTCAGCCCCAGCAACACCCCAAGCACCTGGGGCTTGGAGCTGGCGTGCATGCGAGCCAGCAAGTCCGGGAACCGGAGCACCCCGATGCCCGCGGCCAGGGCCAGAAACGATCCCGCCAGGAGGCAGATAGCGGCGACAAAATCAAGCATTGTCTCCTCCCCCCCTTGCTTCATTTCGGCCAGCAGACGCTTCCGCTTCCAGGAGGGCGGCGGCAAGCTCGGCCTCGAGCCGGGCGGCGTCCTCGGCTTCCACCTCCGCGCGGGTCTTGATCCGGGCGGCGTCCTCCGGCTCGACCGAAGCGAAGCGAGCCACGGCCACCGATCCGACAAAGCCCACCAGGGCCAGCGCTACCAAAACGGGCACGGTCTCAGTCCGGCGGTTCAGGGCTGCTTCCACCGCCAGTCCGATGATGAGGCTGTTGGTGATGATGTCAAGAGCCACCAGGCGGTCGAGAATGCTTGGCCCACCTTCGACACGGATCATCGCCATGGCTGCCCCGGCGGCAAGCATGGCTACGCACGTCACGGCAATGAACGCCATCACCGGCTCCGCCGGAGCGCGATGCCGGCGGCTGCGAGCTCTTCATCGGAGGCCAAGGCCCTCAACACCCGCTCTTCTACTGCCAGCACGTCGCGGCGTACTTTCTCGATCCCACCCATCGATTCGAGGTCGAGCACGTGGATGTAAAGCATGCCGTCGTGACGGAGCGCTTCAACCACCACCGAGCCCGGAACCAGAGTCGTCAGGACGGCAGTCAAGGAGAGGTAGAGGTCAGACTCGTTTCGAAGGTGGACCCCGACCACCGCACCGTGAGGGACGTGGGAGCGATCGAGCGCCAAAAAGGCCACCTGGAAGCTTGCCAGCAGCAGATCAACGAAGAAGCGAGCGAGAAGCCGCAACACCCCCAGCGGGCGGACCTTGCCTCGAAACCCGATCGTCGGTAACGGGAGCAAAGCGGTGACGATCACCGCCACGATTGCCCCCGAGATCACGTTGGCGACCGAAAGCTGACCCCACAGCAAGACCCAGAGAGTGGTGAGCCAGGCGATGCTCAACCAAGACAATCGGGTCCGGGCGATCCGCGCACGAATGCGGCCCCTCATCGTCCCGCGTCCTCCCCCGCGGCCTGTGGGGAAGGCCCCTCGCCGCGATCACCCCGCGAGAACACGGCCTCGATATACGGAGTCTGCGAGCGGAGATCTCCTGCGGCCCGATCGGTGTAGCCGTAAATCGGTCCGGCCAGGAGCGTGATCGCAAGGCCCAGCGCCACCAGGGCGGCGGTGGGCGCCACCATGCCCCCCGGATTGGGGCTGCTCACTGCCTCGTTGGGGGCAGGCTGCCAGAACGCCTTGTTCCAGGCCTTCACCACCACGTACAGGGTCAAAAGTGACGTCAGGATTCCTCCCGCCACCAGTGCGTAGGCCAGAGAGTTGCCGGCAGCCACGCCGGCCTGCAACAGCCCCACTTTCCCCAGGAAGCCAGACAGTGGCGGGATCCCCGAAAGGCTCAGGGCCGGGAGCAGAAAGAGAATCGAAAGCAGGGGAGCTATCCGTGCCAAACCCCCCAGCCGGTTGAGGGAGGTCGATCCCGCCTTCTGCTCGATGAGCCCCACGACCAGGAAGAGGGCGGTTTGCACCGTGATGTGATGGATCACATAGAAGATGGAAGCGGCGAGCCCGGCTCGACTGGAGAGGGCAATGCCGAAGACCATGTAACCGATGTGGCTCACCAGTGTGAAGGAGAGGAGTCGCTTGATGTCGGATTGGGCGACGGCACCAAGAATGCCGACCACCATGGTTGCCAGGGCGGCCCACATCAGCAGTTGGTCGATGCGGCCGTCGCCAAACAAGAGCGTCTGGGTTCTGATGATGGCGTAGATGCCCACCTTGGTGAGCAAGCCGGCGAAAACCGCCGTCACCGGAGCCGGGGCCGTCGGGTAGGAGTCGGGCAGCCATGCCGACAGAGGGAAAACCGCCGCCTTGATCCCGAAAGCGATCAAGAGCATCAACTGGAGGATCAGACGGGTGGTGGCGTCGATCTCCGGTAAGCGTTCAGCGAGCTGAGCCAGGTTCACGGTCCCGGTGGCGCTGTAGATCAGGGCCACCGCCACCAGGAAGATCAGAGAAGACAGCAGGGCAACGATCACGTAGATGGTTCCCGCCCGGATCCGAGCCCGGGTTCCCTCCATGGTCAGCAACACATAGCTGGCCGTGAGCAGGACTTCGAAACCGACGTAGAGGTTGAAGAGGTCACCCGACAAGAAGGCGATCGCGACTCCGGCGGTGAGAACGAGGTAGGTCGGGTGATAGATCGCCACCGGCGCCTCCCTGTCGCCTTCGGCTAGGCCCTGGGCGAGCGAATAGAGGAGGACGCAAAGAGTCACCGCGGCAGAGACCGAGAGCATCAATCCGGACAATCGATCCGCTACCAGTGAAATACCGACCGGAGCCGCCCAGCCGCCGACGTTGACGACCAGCGGTCCGTCGTCGGCGGCAAATAACAGACCTACCGCCACCAACAAGGTGGTGGAAAGGACGGTGACGCTGATCGTCTGCTGGGCTCGGGAAGAGCGTGAGAAGGCCACGGCCAGACCAGCTCCGGTCAAGGGAAGAACCACCGGCAGAGGAACGAGCCAATCCATCGCCTACACCCGCTCCTCATCG
The DNA here is from genome assembly GCA_035250485.1 of Acidimicrobiia bacterium. Lineage (GTDB taxonomy): Bacteria > Actinomycetota > Acidimicrobiia > Spongiisociales > ZC4RG35 > JACCTH01. The sequence goes on along the minus strand of DATFFB010000125.1, from coordinate 4,036 downwards.
TCTTCTGCCAGCCAATGCTCCTCCACAAAGCTCGCCGTCTCATCACGGGCCTCGGCGGCCTCCTCATCGAGTGCCAGAAGTCCCCCTGGATGCCCAAGGCGGTCGAGGCGGGCCTGATCGATGGCCGCCGTCCGGAGAATTCGCCGGTCCTCGAGGTCGTCTTGGACTTCGTCGTGTTCGTTCAATTGCCAGGACCGATAAGCCATGGCCAGCAAGAACCCGGTGAGGGCGAGGGTGATGACGATCGAGGTCAGGACCATCGCTTGCGGCAAAGGGTCGCTCATGGCAGAGCGGAGGGTCACTCCGACGATCGGAGCGCCGCCGGGGGGCCCACCGATGACAAGAAACAAGAGATTGACCCCGTTGCCGAGGAGGATCACCCCGATCAAGACCCGAGAAAGGCTTCGCTCCAGGAGGAGATAGACCCCCCCGCCCACCAGCACCGCGATCACCACCACCAGGGGCAAGTCGGGGGCGAGGAAACCGCTCACTCCGGTCTCCGGGTGGCGGGGGCGGCCGGCTCGAGCGCCGGGCCAATCAGGTCGCTATCGAATCCGGTTCGCTCCCCCTGGCGGTCGATCTCGGCCCCGAGACTGCGGAGGATGTCGAGGATCAAGCCGATCACGACCAGGAACACTCCGATGTCAAAGAACACGGAAGTGACGAGCTTGACCTCGCCGAGCAAAGGGAGCGAGCGCTCGACGATCACGCTCTGCAGGACCTCGCCGCCGAGCAACATCGCCCCCAGGCCGACGCCCGCCGAGAGGAACATTCCGCTGCCGAGCAGGAAACCGGGCTGCAGAGGCGCGGCGGCGCTGAGTTCATAACGCCCCCCGGCCAGGTACCTGACCATCAGGGCGATCCCGGTCACGAGCCCGGCGGCGAACCCACCCCCGGGGGCGTTGTGACCCGAGAAGAGCAAAAAGACGGCGAAGGCCAGCATGGTGTGATAGAGGATGCGGGTGGCCACCTCGAGGATCACCGATCGTCTCTGGGGGGCGAGGGTGTCGCCGGCCCGGAGCCACCGGCGGGACCGCGAGGAAACCGGCTCTGGGCTGGGCGAACGGCGGCGTTGTCGCAGAGCGGCCATCGGGTCGGGGTCGGCGGCTCCGAGCGTTCCCTTCCGCGAATCGATCTCTTGAGGGGCGGCGATGTCGCCGCCGCGGCGGCTGATGAAAAGCAACGAGGCGACCCCGGTGGCGGCCACCAAGAGGACGGCGATCTCGCCCATCGTGTCCCAGGCTCTGATATCGACCAGGGTCACATTGACGATGTTCGCTCCCCCGCCGAACGAGACCGCCTCCTCGGCAAAGAGCTCTGAAACCGGTCGATGAACCCGCGCCTGGGGCACCACTAAGGCCAGGCCTCCGATCGTCAATCCGACTACCCCCCCCAGCCCGAGACGAAGCCAGCGCGAGGCAGCCAGCGGACGGTTGGAGAAGTAGGCGGGAAGCCGACGCAGGACCAGCACAAAGACCACCAGCGTCACCGTCTCGACCAGCACCTGGGTGAGAGCCAGATCGGGGGCGCCGTAGAGGAGGAAGATCAGGGCCAGGCCATAGCCCGTGATCCCTGCCAGCACGATTGCCTTCAGTCGCCGGCGGGATCGAGCGGTGAGAACGGTGGCGGCCACGATCAATGTCCCCACCACCAGCTCCGTCGGAGTGGCCCCCACTCTGATCCGGGCGGGCAGCGAACCGCTCATGATCATCACCGCCCCCGGACCCAGCACAACCACCAGCAGGATCACCCCGAGATAAAGCGGGAGGGAGCCGCGTTGGATTAGGGCTGTGAGGTCGGCGGCGAAGTTGTCGATCCAGCGCAAAAGCCGCCGGTAGAGGAGGTCGGCATCGAAGGGTCCTTCCAGTGCCGTCTGCCACCGTTCGATCGGGTTGCGCAGCAGGTGAATACCGACACCTGCTGCCAGCACAGTCATCGAGATCAGAAATGCGGGCGTCAGGCCGGCCCACAAGGTCAGGTGCCCGGGCGGGCCCGTGGGGTAGGCAGCGGCATGGGGGGCGAGCAGGTGCTCGCCCAGGCTCGGCACCAACGCCGTGGCCAAACCGGCCAGAGACAGAAGCCCCGCGGGCGCGAGCAGCATCAAGGGGGGAGCGTCGAGCGTCATCTCCTGCCCCACGATCGGAGGGCGCTTCGTGGCAAAGGCCCCCCACCAGAGCCGGAGCCCGTAGGCCACGGTCAACACCGACCCGAGCGCCACCGCCCCCACCATCACACCGCCCAACCAGGGAGGGTTGGAGGGAGTTGTCAGCAGCGATTCGAGGGCCGCCTCCTTGGCGACGTAGCCGGCCAAGGGCGGTAACCCGATCATCGACGCCACAGCCAGGGCGGCAATCGCCGCGGTCCTGGGCATCAGGCGCCCCAGCCCCGATAGCTGGCGCAGATCGCGGGTTCCGGTGGCGGCATCGATGACGCCAACGATCAGGAAAAGGGAGGCCTTGAACATGGCGTGGGCGCCGATCATCGCTACCCCGGCCAGGGCGGTGGCCCGAGAGCTGGTACCGACGAGGAGGATGAGAAGGCCCAGTTGGCTGACGGTGCCGAAAGCGAGGATGAGCTTGAGGTCGTGTTGGCGCAGAGCCCGGTAGCCGCCGAGCAGCATGGTGAAGCAACCGACCCCGATGATGATCGCTCGCCAGGAGACCAGGGTCGAGAAGCCGGGAGCGAGGCGGGCGACGAGATAAACCCCCGCCTTCACCATCGCCGCCGCGTGGAGGTAGGCGCTCACCGGGGTCGGGGCCGCCATGGCGGCGGGGAGCCAGAAGTGGAAGGGAACCAACGCCGACTTGCTGGCCGCCCCCACCAGGAGGAGGACGATCGCCACCACCACCGGACCGTCACCGGGTGGTGCCGCCAGGATGCGAAAGATGTCGTAGGTCCCGGTGGCGTCGCCCAAGAGGACAATTCCTCCCAGCATCGCCAAACCGCCGGTGGTGGTGACGAGGATCGCCTTCATCGCCGCCCGCCGGGAAGTGGCGCGGTCGGCGTAGTGGCCGATCAATAAATAGGAGAAGACGGTCGTCAGTTCCCAGAAGACGTAGACCTGAAGCAGGTTGGCGCTGGTGACGAGTCCGAGCATTGCTCCGGCGAAGGCGGTGAGAACTGCCCCGAACCGACCCAGCCCGCTCGAGCGACTCGAGAAATAGCGCGAGCTGTAGGCGAGGACCATCGCCCCGATCCCTCCTACCAGGAGGACCATCAACCAGGACAAGGAGTCGAGCTGGAAGCTGAGATCGAGCCCTAGGACGGGAATCCAAGGAACCCGGAGGGAGGGACCTTCACCGGCGACGACCGCGTTGGTGTGCCCCAGGGCCCAGGCCACCGCCGACGCGGGCGCTATCGCCAGGACCATAAAGGCTTTTCTTCCCAGCCACGAGACCAGAGCAGGGGCGGCCAGGGCAGCCACCGCGTGGGTAATCAACAGCCACAGCACGTCCGCTCCTTATGAGTAGTGGGCGTCTGGTCTTTTTGGGGACGGAATTAAAGGCGCCGGCTCGAGGCCATCGGCAAAGACGGCTCCAAGCTCGGCTGACAAGGAACCATATCAAAGTCGAGATCAGGTCGACGAACGAGGATGGCGAACTGCTCGGCGCTCAGCGACGCGCTAGTGCCTTCCGGCTCGTCCTAGTCGTCGTCGTCTTCGCTGAGCTCCAATCCGAGGGAAGCAGCAATGCCGTCGATGGCCGCCAAAGCGTCCCGCTCGACATCGCCGTCGAGTTCCTTTTCGATGAGGTTCGCCGCCTCCCGCAGGTCCTTGGCGGCTTCCTCGGGTTTATCGAATGCTTTGCTCACCGCCTCCTCGACCTTCTTCAGGATCTCGTCTTTCTCTTTGGGCTTGAGCTCGGGCGGACCCACCATCGCAAGTACCGACGCCAGCTGGTTGCGGGCCTGAGTGAGATCGTCCACCAGCGTCGTCGGCGGAACGGTGGTGGCAGGGGCGGTCGAAGCGGTCACGGGCAAGGCGGTGGTGACCGGAAGCGAGGTCACCGTCGAGGCCGAAACGGCTCGGGCGGGCTCG
>DATFFB010000124.1:0-8956 GCA_035250485.1 Acidimicrobiia bacterium | reverse complement strand
AGTCGCTGACCTGCTTCGACTGCGGGGCTCGTCATGAGCCCGGCCGGCTCCACTCCACGTGCGAGAGATGTGGACTTCCTCTGCAGGTCAATATGAGGTTGAAACCAGACACCGATCCGGACTCGGTCATCGACCGGTCGTTTTCGTCGTTATGGAGGTACCGGGGGGTCCTGCCCATCCAGCCGGAGGGTGCCATCACCCTGACCGAGGGGTGGACACCTTTGGTGCGAGTCGATGCCACGACCTGGATCAAGGACGAGGCACGGAATCCCACCGGCTCGTTCAAGGCGCGGGGGATGTCGATGGCGGTCTCAGGGGCCATCGCCCTCGGGGTCGAGCGCCTGGTCGCACCTTCAGCCGGGAATGCGGCAGGAGCACTCGCCGCCTACGGTGCCGCCGCCCGCGTCGAAGTGCTCGTGGCGATGCCCGAGGATACGCCCCGGGCATTTGTTGAGGAATGCCGCCACTACGGAGCGCAGGTGCAGCTCGTTCCGGGCACCATCTCCGACGCGGGGCGTTGGCTTGGCGACAATCGGTCGCCGGGTGACTTCGACCTCTCGACTCTGAGAGAGCCCTACCGGGTCGAAGGCAAAAAGACCATGGGGTATGAGCTCTGGGAACAGTTCGAGGGAGACCTGCCCGACGTGATCATCTATCCCACCGGAGGCGGGACGGGCCTGGTGGGGATGTGGAAGGCCTTTGACGAGATGGAGACCATGGGGTGGATCGGACCCGCTCGTCCTCGTCTGGTGGCGGTGCAATCGGATGGCTGTGCGCCGATTGTGGAGGGGATTCGAAACGACCGGGAACGGACCCAACCCTGGCCCGATCCCAAAACCAAGGCCTTTGGGCTGAGGGTGCCCAACCCGATCGCCGGTTTCCTGTGTCTTCGGGCCTTGCGCCAGACGAAGGGCACCGCCGTCGCCGTCCCCGAGGAGGAGATCGTTCCGGCGGCGGCGGCCATGTCAGCGGCAACCGGGGTGGACGCTTGCCCGGAGGCGGGGGCGGCGTGGGCCGCCCTGAGAACTCTCAGAGATCAGGGGTGGACGGGAGGCGAGGACCGGGTTGTGGTGTTCAACACCGGGACCGGCATCAAATACCGCTGAGCCTCAGCGGCCCTCCGTGCGAGGGTCGAGGACGTCGCGCAGACCGTCGCCGACGAGGTTGAACGAGAGGGCCCACAGGAACACCATGAGGCCGGGGAAAGCCGAAGTCCACCAGCGGCCGGCGATGATGTCGGCTTGGCCCTCGCTCACCAAAGTGCCCCATTCCGCCTGGCCGGCCACGGCCAACCCGATGAAGGCGAGGGTCGCTCCTAGGAGCACGGCGTGGCCCATGTCCAACGTGGCCTGGACGGCCACCGGCGTGAACGAGTTGGGGAGGATGTCTTTGCGGATGATTCCGAACTTTGAGTCTCCGATCGTCCGCGCTGCGTCGACATAGTCCTCTTCGCGCACCTGGAGGATCTGGCTGCGGATGATCCGGGCGTAACGCGCCCACATGATTGCGGCCAAGGCGACCACGATGTTGACGAACGACGGGCCCAGAATGGCCGCGATCGCCAGCGGGAAGACCAGCGTCGGTATGGAAAGGAAGACGTCCACCGTCCTCATCAGAAAGGCGTCGACCTTCCCCCCCACGATTCCGGCCGTGCAGCCGACGATTAGGCCCATCAGGACTGCTCCAGCCACCACATAGATCGAGAGTTGGAGTGACAGCCGCGCACCCCAGACGATGCCGTAGAGGACGTCTCCACCCAGCCGGGTCGTTCCGAGCGGGTGTCCTTCGCTCCCGGGGGGAACGGCGACTGCGGTCAGGTCGCGCGGCATTTGATAAGCGCCGCGGGGGTTCTCGTCCACGATCAGGGGAGCAAAGATCGCCATCGTCAGCATGACCGCGATAAGTGTGGCGCCAAAGGCCGTGCTCCCGCGACTGAACACTTCTCTCGTCGTCGCCCACAGTCGACGGGCCTTGACCCTGATCGGCGTGTCCCGGAGCACACGTGGCGCTGTCTCGGTCCGAACCGTCTGAAACCACATGATCAGGTCTTCCTCAGCACGACGCGGCGGTCGAGATACCCGTAGGTGACATCGACGAGCAGATTGATGCCGAGGAAGAGGATGCTGGTGAAGATGACGAAGGCGAGGGTGGTGGCCTGATCACCGCTCAGAACCGAATCGGCCATCCAACTCCCGAGGCCGGGCCAGCCGAAGATCGTTTCCACTACCACGGTTCCCTCGAACATGATCCCGATTGAGAGACCTATCACCGTGACCGTGGGGATGAAGGCATTGCGGCGCGCGTGACGACGGACGACCAGTCGCTCGGGGAGGCCACGGGCTCGAGCCGCATCGACATAGTCCTTACCCATCTCCTCGAGGAGCGACGAGCGCATCATTCTGGTGACGATGCCGACTGCCCCGTATCCCAGCGTGAGGGCCGGAAGGACGAGGTGCCACACCGCATCCTTGAGGCCCGCCCAGCTGCCGGCGAGGATTGAATCGATGACGTAGAAGTTGGTGGGATGCGGGATGCTTGCCCATATCCGGAAATCGGATCTCCCGTGCGGGAACCAACCGAGATAGGACCAGAAGATGATGAGGAGGACGATCCCAAGCCAGAACGTGGGCATGCTCGCTCCACCAACTGCGAACACACTCGTGAGCTGATCGGACAGCCGGTTGCGACGTCTGGCCGAGAAGGTGCCGAGCCCGATCCCTAACGTGACCGCCCACAAAGAGGCGGCAACACCCAACTCGAAGGAGGCGGGGATCCGGGACCGGAACACGTCCACCACCGGGGAGGCGGCGACCGCCGACCATCCCAGTTCACCTCGGAGCACTCCTCCGAGCCAGGCCAGGTACTGCATGGGCACCGGCTCGTCGAGGTTGAACCGCTCCTCCAGCGCGGCGATCTCTTCATCGGTCATCCCCGGTTCCAGATAGGGACCGATCGTGGTGCCCCCGAGCCGGGTCATCGAGAAGACGAGGATGCTGACGACCACGATCACGAACGGCAGTGCCAGCAACCGACGCGTTATGTACCTATGCACGCTTCAGACTTCCTTCGGCGAGGATCGGTAACGGTCTGACAGTACCGCCGGACAGGAATTGTCCCGTCCGGCGGTGCGATGCACTCCGAGCACTTCGGGTGCAACTTCAACTGTCATTGGCTCCGAGCTACCTCACTTGCTGTAAAGCGCCCAGTACTGCGACGGCCGGGCCCACATCGGGTTCTCGACGTGACCCTGCACCCACTCACCGGATGCCGAGGGAGCGCCCTCGTTGGCGGGCATGATCCACATCGCCTCCTCGAAGAGAACGTTCTGGATCTCAGAGAGGATGCTCAGGCGCTCCTCTTCGTCCAAGGTGGTGCGGGCGGAGTTGATCAGGGCGTCGATCGCCTCGGGATCGGAGTAGCCGTCGACGAAGCTGTTGACCGCCCCGTAACGGCCATCTGATATCGCGCTGTCAAACAGATAGGCGTCCGGCGTGCTGTATTGCGAGCTGGTGTACGACCACATCGCCACGGGCAAGGGGTCAGTCGCCAGAATCTCGTCGAACTGTGCCTCTGGCACCGCCATCACATTGACGTGGAAGTTGGGGTTAAGAGCTTCGATGCTGTCTTTCAGCGTCAGAGCGGCACCAGTGAACCCCTCGTGAGTTTGGTCGCTGGCTATGGAGATCGTGAATCCCTCATCCCAGTAACCGGCCTCGCGGAAGAGCTCCTCCGCCCGAGCCGCGTCGGTCTCGTAAATGGGAGCATCGGGGTCGTAGCCATACATCTCCACGGGGAGGATGAAGCTGTTACGACCACCGAGTCCGCCCAGAATTCCGTCGATCATGCCCTGGTAGTTGTAGGCATAGTTAAAGGCTTGACGTACCCGCACGTCCTGGAAGAAGTCAAGCGGGATGGTGTCGCCCTCGGGTAGGCATTCCTCGCAGATGTTCATGTTCATACCGATCTGGAGCACCTGCAGGTCGAGGATGCTGGTATCGACCACCGCGTGCTCGATGGTCTCGATCGAGGGCACGTCCGTGGGGCTGATGTCGACGATGTCGTACTCCCTTGCTTGCAGACCGGTCGCCGGCGTGTCGACGATCAACTCCCAACGCACGGGCAGGTGGGCCGGCTCACCCCAATAGTCGGGGTTGATGTCGAAGGTCATGCGGTCGCCGCGTTCCCAGGTGGCGAGGGTGTACGGACCGGTCCCCACCATGTTCTGGGCCATGAACTCATTGGGCTGACCGGCAACCACGCCTCCGTTTGCTTCCACCGCTTCCTGGCTGACGACTGATGCCACTGGGTGGGCCGCGAGGAAGGCGAGGAAGGAGGCGTCGACCTCGTTCAGGGTCACCTCGAATGTGAGGTCGTCGACGACCCGGGTCTCGGCCACGTTCTCAAACAGCGGCGCCTGGCCTTCGGGAAGGTTCATCTCAACGACGCGGTCCCACGAGTACTTGACGTCCTCGGCCGTCATGTCGGTGCCGTCGGAGAAGACCACGCCCTCCCGGAGCGGGAACGTGTAGGTAAGCCCGTCCTCGGAGAGCAACCCGTTCTCTTGGCTGGGAACCTCGGTCGAAAGCTGCGGGATCACCGAACCGTCCTCCGCGTCAATGAAGACCAGCCGGTCGTAGACATTGAGGATGACGTCCATGCCGACATCGTTCCCGTTGACGGCGGCGGGATCGAGGTTGAACACGTCGTCGTTCACCGTGGCCACCAGCACGTCGGGGTTGGGCACGTCACCGGTACCTGCCGCCGCCGTCGTACCAGAGCTCGATGTCGTTTCGGTAGTCCCTGTGGCGCACGCCGATCCAACCAGCGTGAGGACGGCGCATAAGGCCAATATCCTCGCCGCAAACGATTTTCGTCCCATGGGAGGCCTCCTCAAATTGTCTCCAGACGAGCGGGCTTGATCGCCAGCCCAATCGTTTGCACGCTAACCAGGGGCGCCGTCCTCTGCAACCGACCCCGGAGGTGGGTTTGGGGTCGAATCAGCCGATGCGGCCCAGTCCCCGGGGGAAGTCATGGAGGGAGCGGTGCCCGTTTTGAGTCACGGCCACGAGATGCCCGGTCTGTACCCCGGCCCGCTCGTCGGTGGTGATCACGTTGGGCTGGATGACCAGTGCCATACCCTCTTCGAGAGTGAGGTCGGGTATGGGCAGATTGGGGCGGCTCTTGGCCCCGAGGACCGGCGGCAGGTACCCACCGCCATAGCCATGAACGAGGTCGTCATAAATGGTGAACCCCATCTCTTCGATTACCGCGGATGCCTCGACCAGGTCGGCGGCGTGGGCGCCGGGACGAATTGCGGCGGCGATGGCATCGAAGGCAGCGTCGGCCGCCCGATGGAGGTCGACGAAAAGCGGCGTCGGGTCGGCGGCGATGCTGAAGGTTCGCAAAACCTGGGCGGCATAGCCCCAGTAGGCGGCGCTGATCTCGCAGAAGAGGATGTCACCGGCTTGCAATCGCCGAGTCGACTGGAACTGGGACGGAACGCACTTGTCGGGATCGTTCATCGAGGTGACCGCGAAGTAGTGGATGTGGTTGGTGCCGCCCTCGGCCAGGTAGGCACCTTCGACGATCGCCGCCAACTGCCGCTCATCCATGCCGATCTCTGCCTGGTCGACCAGGGCGACGACCGCCTGGTCCGAGAGCCGGGCAGCTACCTCCAGTCGCTCGATTTCCTCCTGCGACTTGATCAGCCGCAGTCGCTGGTACCCGGCATCCAATTCCACCAACTCGCCCACTGCGCTCGCCAGTCGCAAGTGACTTTGATGGCGTAACGGTCCCAATACTCCGACCCGCTCACCTGGCCCAACCCGAGCTCGAAGCAGCTCTTCGACCCGAGCGATGGTTGCGGGCCCGCCCCATTCCACCTCGCAGTCAGAGGCGATGGTCCGCGCATTGGGCAGATGGTTGTAATGCTGCACGAAGAGGCGCGGTGTCTCCTCGGGCGTGAACAGCAGGGCGGCCTCGGTGGTGACCGGCCAGTCGGTCAGCCAGGGGACGGCGGACCCGACGCGCTCGGCGCCATAGACAAGGAGATGCGAAACTCCGGCGCCCTCCATCAACTCGACGATTTTCTGGCGGCGCCCGACGAGCTCTTCCTTGCTGAACTTGGGATAGAGGTCTTCGGTCATCTTGCTGACCCTATTCCACCCACTGCGCCCACTTCGGGTTTGACCGAGTTCAAATCACGAACGACCACCCCAATGTCGGCGGCCGCAGCGCGCTCGAGAAGACGGGAAGCAACGATGAGGTCCTGGGCTCCGGTGCCGACCGATTTGAAAAGGGTGATCTCATCTCGATTCCGCCGACCTTTGGCGCTCCCGGCGACGAGGGCGCCTAGCTCCTCGGCCCGAGTCGAGTCGAGACCGTGGTTCGTAGCCGCCTGATGGGCATCTCCGGCCTCGTCGAGCACTAAATGGGGGGAGTCGCACACGATCCGATCGAAACTGCCGAACACCGTGGGATCGATCTCAACCCGATCACGGCTCGCCGGACCCACTGAATTGATGTGCATCCCTGGCCGCAGGTGCTTTCCAAGCAGGACGGGAGCGCGCGCCTTCGTAGCCAACGTCACCAGGGTTGCGTCCTCGATGGCCTCCTCCAGCGACGATGCCTCGACCAGGCGGCCAGCGACGAATTCTGACATCTCCGTCACAAACCCCGCTCGATTCACAGGGGTGCGGGCGAAGACCCTGACCTCGTCCGCGGGTCGGACCAACTCCAGCGCCCGCAGCTGACCTCGCCCTATCGGCCCGGTGCCCACGATCGCCGCCACCTCAACGTTCTCACGAGCGAGATAGTCGGTGGCCACGGCTGAGACCGCGCCGGTTCGTAGGTTGGTGATCTCGAGCGCGTCGACGATGCCGATCAGCTCGCCGGTGCTGAGCCGGTGAACGTAGATCGTGTATCGCATACCAATGCCTTGAGTTCGATGCAGTACCTTGAAACCGAAGAGGTCCAAGCTGGCAATGAACGCCGGAAGCGAGCGAAGCCAACCAGTGGGATGGTTCAGGTCGACCCGGGCGAGGCCGATCTGGCCAGGCGCCAGGGAGAAGAGGTCGCGCATCGCTTCGAGGACCATCCGATCCTCGATGAGAGTGTCGACGGCCGCCGCGTCGAGGATCCTCATGGCTCAGGCGGGATTGCGGCCGATGAAGAACTCGGCAAAAGGCTCGTCGGAGACCGCGATCTCGGCCTTGCGCAGTCCCTCGGCCGAGATTCTCATCTGGCTTTCGGACAGCTTCATCGCGGGTTGCCGGATCGGCCCCCCGTTGTATCCATTGAGCCAAGACTGGAACTTCCACAGATAGCGGTGCACCAGGTTGGCGCCGCCGGAGCTCATGGTCGCGCTCCGGGCGTCGCGGGCGGGCTGGATTCGCCAGTACTCCTCCATCGCTCGCTGGCTATCGCCGCCGTGGAGCAAATCGAGTAGCCGGGGGACGTACGACCCGTAGTACTCGTAATTGCTCGTCCCCATCCATTGCATGTCGAACAGGTCGACCCACATGGGAGCGTTGAACTCCATCGGGTCGGAGAGAAGGACATCGGCATTCTCGAGACGACGGAATGTCTCATACGTATTAGTGGTCTGCTGACGGCCCACCTCGTACTTCACTGCCACGATGGTGTCCACCTTCGTCAACCGCTCCAGCACGGCGGCTGGGAATCCACGAACATCGAGGCGTCTCAGGTTGGAGTGCTCGACTATGAAGAGGACGACTGCCAAGTCCGTGGCCTCGCAGATCTCGACGGTGTAGTCCTCGACCTCTTGGGCCGATGTCGGATAGAAGCTGTTCGGATGCCCCAGCAGCATTGCGTCGATACCGAGGGCAGCGGCATCGTTGGCCATCGTGATGATCTCGGCCGGCGTGTCGAAAACCCCTTGGAGCACGAACCGATGCTCGCCATCGGCTTCGTCCACCGCGATCTCGATGAACCGGAGCATCTCCTCAGCTGTGGTGCCCGCTTCCGAGACGAGAAGAGCTCCCCAAAACCCGAGCTCCATGTTGCGGCGGACGTCGTGGCGGATGGCGGCTTCGTTGAGCGACTTCAGGTCCGCGGTGTACGAGGGGATGATGACGTTGCACGCCCCCCGCCACGTCTCGCGGGCCCAACCCTTGGCCTCTGCTCGTGTGTACCCGGGCGTGACACAGCCTTCCTCTGGCGGAGAGCCAGCGTACCCGGGATGCGCAAACGTATGTGCTGCTAGCGTCGGTCTGTCGCCGGCTGTTAGCGCGAGGAGGTGACCGCCATGACATCCAGGGCGAAGGAAATTGCCTTTGAGAAGGTGAGAGGGCTCTGGATCGCGATTCCCACCCCGTTCACCGCGGAGGGAGAGATCGATGAGGGGGCATTGCGCAAGTCGGTCGACTACTACATCGAGGGCCTGGCGGTCAATGGCATCTTCTGTGGGGGAGTGATGGGCGAGTTCTGGGCGATGACGATCGAAGAGCGAGCTTTAGTTCACGAGCTCGTGGTGAATGCGGCCGCCGGGAGGGTGCCGATCATGGTCCACATCGGCCACCACACCTACTCGGAGGCGGCGCAACTGAGCCGTCACGCCGAGCAGATCGGAGCCGATTTCGCCATCGCGATCAATCCCTACTTCCCCATCAAGCCCTCCGAGGAGATCGTGCGCGCCTGGTACCGACGTCTCACCGCCGAGTCGTCGATCCCCTTCTTCCTCTTCAACACCTCCTACTCGGGATACGCCTTGAGCCCCGAGCTGATCGCCGACCTCGCCGACCTGGAGACAGTGTGCGGGATCAAGAACCCGAAGCCGAGAGACCATCTCCTGCGCGTCCAAGACCTGGTGGGAGACAAGATCGTTGTTTGTGACGCCGACGAGGCCGACTGGCTGGAGCTTCATTTGGATCACGGATTTCAATCCCTCATGTCGACCCCGGCGCTGGCCATGTACCAGACCCCGGACAAACGACCC
>DATFFB010000123.1:0-8387 GCA_035250485.1 Acidimicrobiia bacterium | reverse complement strand
CGGTAGATAAACCTGACCGTGCACATCCGCCGAGGTGTGTTTGACGAGGAGGCGGGGAACGAACCCGAGCTGCATGGCCTGGGTGGCCAACGAGAAGACGCCCGAGATCAGGGCCTGGCTGGCAACGATGGTCGCCAGCGTTGCGAGTACCACCAGCGGCACCAGCGCCCACTGCGGTGCCAGCAGAAAGAAGGGGCTTTCGACCGCTGTCGGGTCGGAGAGGAGGAGCGCTCCTTGACCCAGGTAGTTGATGACGAGCGCCGGGAGCACTACCCAAAGCCATCCCAAGCGAATCGGCCGCGTACCGAAATGCCCGAGATCGGCGTACAGGGCCTCGCCCCCGGTCACCACGAGGACGATCGAGCCCAGGGCGACGAATGCCCGGCCCTGATACTCGGCGAAGAACCGAACGGCGTGGAGCGGGTTGAGGGCAGCCAGCACCGTCGGATTGCCGGCGATCTGGACCGCGCCGAGTAACGCCAGGACCACGAACCAGACCAGCATCAAGGGGCCGAAAAGTCGACCTACCACTTCGGTTCCCCGCTGCTGGATCGCGAAGAGTCCGATGAGGATGGCAATCGAGATCGGGATCACAAAGGCCGTGAGCTCGGGCGTGACCAGGTGCAAGCCCTCCACCGCCGCCAGAACAGATATCGAAGGCGTGATCGCCCCCTCCCCGGTCAGCAGGGCCGCCCCGAACATCCCGGCCAGAACCAACCCGCTTTTTCGGCGCCGCTCGCGATCAGTAGGGGCGACCAGGGCGGTAAGAGAAAGAATCCCTCCCTCGCCGTCGTTGTCCGCCCGCATCACCACCACCACGTACTTGATGGTGATGACCAGCATCAGAGCCCAAAAGATCAGCGACAGGGAGCCGAGCACCGATACCTCCGAGACGCTGATTCCGTATCTGGTGGCAAAGGTTTCCCGCAAGGAGTAGAGCGGGCTGGTTCCGATATCGCCATAGACGATGCCCAGCGCCGCCAGGGTGAGACCTGCCACTCCTCCCATGGCGGTGGGTCGCCCCCGGTGCGTCGCGGTCACGGCGGGCCACGGTAACTTGCTCAGATGGCGTATCGATTTGCCGTGATCGGCGGGGACGGAGTGGGCCCAGAAGTGACCGAGCAGGCATTGCACGCCCTCGACGCAGCCGCCCAACGCTTCGACATCGCCTTCGACACCACCGAATACGACCTCGGCGGGAGACGATTTCTGGCTACCGGTGAGGTGCTCCCCCAATCAGTGGAGGACGAGCTCGCCGCCCACGACGCGATCCTCCTGGGGGCGGTGGGCACACCCGAGGTGCCGCCGGGGGTGCTCGAGAGAGGGTTGCTGCTCAAGCTGCGTTTCGACTTCGATCTCTACGTGAACCTGCGGCCCATTCGGCTCTATCCGGGGGTCCTGAGTCCGATCGCCGGGCTCCAGCCGGAACAGTGCGACCTGATAGTGGTGCGCGAGAACACCGAGGGCCTCTATGCCGGAGCGGGAGGGGTGCTGCGACGGGGTGGACCCGACGAAGTGGCAACTCAGGAATCGATCAATACACGGCTCGGGGTCGAGAGGGTGATCCGCTTCGCGTTCGAGCTCGCCAGCAGTCGCTCGGGCCACCTGACGCTTTGCCACAAGACCAACGTTCTGAACTACGCCGGCAGCCTCTGGCAGCGGACCTGCGATGACATCGCCCGGGAGTACACATCTGTCACCGCCGACTACGTGCATGTGGACGCCGCCTGCCTCTATCTGGTCTCGGATCCGGCAAGGTTTGACGTGATCGTCACCGACAACCTGTTTGGAGACATCATTACCGACCTCGGCGCCGCCATTCAGGGGGGTCTGGGGCTGGCTGCCTCGGGGAACCTCAATCCGGCCCGTCTTTTCCCCTCGATGTTCGAGCCGGTCCACGGTTCGGCCCCCGACATCGCCGGGAAGGGCTGGGCAAATCCAGTGGCGGCGATCCTCTCCCTCGCTTTGTGCCTCGATCATCTCGGCGAGTCCGAAGCCGCCAAGGCGGTCGAGGAGGCAGCTGTGTCGGTCCTCGGCGATCTCAAGGCGATGGCGGGACCCGAGATGGGGATGACGACCTCCGAGATCGGCGCCGTTATCGCCTCTCGGATCGACGGCTAGGAGAGCCGGGGAAAGGCTGGCGGCCGGGTCAGGGGTCGATCGCCGAACTCGGGCGCTCCCGGGGCCGCCTCGATCAGCTTGAGCAACTCCTCGAGGCCAACCTCGAGCTGGCGATCAAAGCCGCGGGAGTAGTCCTGGGGGCTATTGATGACCTCGAGGTCCGGCGTGGCCCCGAAGTTCTCGACGGCATAACCAACGTCCGTGAACCACGTGTGGAACTCGGGTTGGGTCGTGATCGTTCCATCTACCAGTGATTGCTGGGGCCAAATGCCCACCACTCCCCCCCAGGTGCGGGTTCCGATCAAGGGCCCCAATCCCTTCATCTTGAAGACGTGGGAAAAGATGTCGCCGTCGGAGCCGGCGTTCTCGTTGGTGAGGCAGACCATCGGTCCCATCGGGGCATCGTCGGGCATCGCGGAAGGCACTCGCCAGCGAGTGATCAGGTAGCCCACTCGCTCTCGCAGCAAACGCTCGAGGAGGAGTTGGCTGACATTTCCACCGCGATTGAAGCGCACATCGATCACCAATCCTTGCCGATCTACTTCGGACTTCCACGAACGATGGAACTCCGAAAACCCGGCCGGCCCCATATCGGGAATGTGGATGTATCCGATCTTGCCCTGAGAGCGCTCCGCCAGGTATTCGCGGTTTCCCCGCACCCAAGCTCGATACCAGAGCCGAGTTGTATCGTTAAGGGGGTTAATCACCACGCGGCGCGCTTTACCCCGGCCCCGTCGCACGGTCAGAGTGATGGTTCTCCCGCCCCGCTCCACCAGCCGCGAGGCGGGCGAGACTTTGGCATCAACCGGCCGGTCGTCGATCGCCAAGATGCGATCCCCCTCGGCGACATCGATCCCGGGAGCAGCCAACGGCGAGGACGACTGATGATCCCAAGAGTCCCCTTGCGGAATGTCGACGATTTTCCAGCCGCCTCCCTCGTATGCCACCCGGGCACCCAAGTGGCCCTGGGTCCAAACCGGAGCCGGTCGATAATCCCCGCCCAACTCGTAGGCATGCGACGTCCCTAATTCGCCCTGCATCTCCCAGAGCAGATCGGAGAATTCCGCCCGGCTGGCAACTCGATCGACAAGGTCGCGGTAGCGATCATGGATCGACGGCCAATCGACCCCGCCCATGGTTTCCCACCAGTAGTGGTCTCGCTGCAGGCGCCACGCCTCCGAAAACATCTGCTTCCATTCCGCACCCGGGATCACTTCAACTCGCAGCCGATCGAGGTCCACGAATCCGGTTTCCCGCCCCGGCCGCTCGTTGCCGGATTTGTCGTCCTTGAATCCAACGGGAACCACTCGCAAGGCCTTCTTGCTCCGGTAGGCAATGACCTTCCCATCCCGAGAGACGGTGAAGGCGGTCACTCCCTCGGCGATCGTCTCCGCCTTGTCGTTGCCGAAATCCCAGGCATCGAGGCGGGCTCCGCCGATCGTCTCCTCGCCGAAGTTGGCCTCTCGTTCCAGCGGATGGACGAGGAACAAAGCCCGCCCCCGGGCAAGGGCGATCCGGCTGTAGACCGCCGGGGGAGTCGGGAAGGCGACGATTCTCTCCTCGAGACCCTCGAAGTCGATCTTGGTGGTGGGGGGCGGAGGTGGAGGCGGGGGCGGCTCGCCGTCGGGACGCTCGCCCGCCGGCTCCGGGTGCTTGGGGGGCACGCCTTCGGGCGGTGCCCCGGGGGCCCGAGGGTTGCGCTGGCTCGGGGTGAAGGGCGAGGGTCTGTCTGCTCCCAGGGGTACGAGCATGAGCATGCCCCCTCGTGGAAATCCGTAATCGTGGAAGTGGGAGTCCGGGATGGGCTCGAAGGCGCGAACCGAGAGGAAGGCCAGGTACTTTCCCTCGGGATCGAAGCTGGGACTCCAATCCTCGAATTCCGGGGTCCCCAGCATATGAGTGCGGCCGCTTCCCACCTCGTATATGCAGATATTCGAAGTCGTACGGCTGGTCACCGCTCCGAACGCGAGATAGGCCCCGTCGGGCGACCAACTCACCCCGGCGGTCCAACCAAATGGACTGTGATGGACAAGTTTGCTGCGGCCGTTGCTGGGGTTGAGCAGCAACAGCTCATGACGATGGTTGGTGATGGCGACGGCGTCGCGATCGGTTGGTGAGGGGTGGAGGGTTCGCACCCGTCCGAGATCTGGCCGGCGGCTGCGGCGGCGCTTCTCCGGGGTGGCGGAATCGGTCGTCACCACCAGCTCGTCCTCTCCGCTCTCATCGGACACCATCACCAGTGACTTGCCGTCGGCCAACCATTCGGGCAGCCGCTGGCGAGCCTCAGACACCAGCCCGTGCCGGATCGGGGATCCCTCCCAGAGGGGCGTGGAAAAGACACCTCCTCTCGCCACTGCCGCCAACGTGTGCCCCTCGGGGTGAAGCGAGATCGATTCCAGATTCCGGGACGTGACCGGGATGAAGCGACGGTTGCGTTGCGGGCGGGCCGAAGGCAGATTGACATCGAGGCGCCGGCTCTCATCCCGACGGGGGTCAAACACCCAGAGGTCGGCGCCGCAGTGGTAGACGATGCGGCGCCCGTCGGAAGAAGGAAAGCGGGCGTAGAAATCGTCGTGGTGGGTGTGCCGTCGCAACCCGCTTCCGGTCGGGGACACCGAGTAGATGTTTCCCACGCCCTCGTGGTCGGACAAGAAGTAGATCCGGCGTCCGATCCACATCGGGTCGGCCAGGTTGCCTCCCGGATCCACAAGCGTCGTGAACTCGCCTTTTCCCTCCCGGTCGACCCACACGCTTCCCGCCCGGCCACCCCGATATCGCTTCCACCGAGCTGGATCGAAGCTGTTGCGGCCGATGACCACTCCCGGCCCGCCCCTTTCGAACGAGATACCCCGGGCCGGGCCCCAACCCAAGGCCTCGGGGGCAGGGCCGTCGATCGGAATCCGCCAGAGATGGCCCCAGCCCTCAAAGGGCTGCTGGTAGTCGCTAGAGACGATCACCGATTCCCCGTCTGGAGTCCAGGTGAGAACTTGCGTATTGGCTCCGAGATAAGAGATTCTTCGGGAACTCCCACCGGCAGCGGGCATCACGTACACATCGAGGCGGCCTTCGTCTCGGCCGACGAAGGCAACCTGGCTTCCATCGGGAGAGAATCGAGGAAAGGTCTCGGTGCCGGGATTGGCCGTCAATCGAAAGGCGTCCCCACCCTCGGCGGACACCATCCAGAGGTCGTCCTCGGCAACGAAGACCACTCGATCGCGGAAAATCGTCGGATGGCGGTAGTAGCCAATCATGTGAATCGCCCAGTCAAGTTGGCAAGACGTCGGAGAGAAAGTCGGTGACCGCTCGCTCGTACGGCTGGGGACCGACATTCCAGCCGCGGACGTGGCCGGCGCCGGGAACAATGAAGAGTCTCGCCAGATCAGGTTGGGCGGAGGCCAGCTCCTCGGAGACCGAGAAGGGAACCGTCTCGTCCTCGGTGCCGTGGATGACGAGCATGGGGATCGAGAGCAAAGCTGCCTCGGGGAGGTAGTCGGTGGCCTCCCAATCGATCCCGAAACGAAGCGTGGCCAAACGCTTCGCCGTCCAAATCAGGGTTCCGGGGAGCGGAAGGGGGATGAGGGGAAGCCGGCGCTGGGAAGCCGCCAGGTCGACCGATTGCTCGAAATCGACGTTGGGGCTGTCGAGGATCAAAGCGAGCACGGGGTGGTCGGGAGTCTTCTGGAGATAGGAGAGGATGTGAGCCGCCCCCGTCGAGTAGCCCACCAGCACTATTCCGGTGGCACCCTCGCTGGCCGCCTGATCCACGGCGGCGGCGATGTCCTCCCATTCCGTGGCCCCGAACCGATAGAAGCCAGACTCATCGATCGGCGCTCCGTCATCGTTGCGATAGTCGATCACCAACTGTGGAAATCCTGCCGCCGCCAGCGGCTTGATAAGGCGCAGCGCTTCGCGCCTGCTCGCTCCGAGACCGTGGACGTGAATCACCCAGACATCGCCGGGCGCCAGGATGCGCCACGCCTTCATCGGGCCCAGTGCGGTCGGATAATCGATCTCGGTGAAGTCGAGGCCGAATGCCTGAGAAGGATCTCCGGGAAAGGCATTCCCATCCAGAAACCCAGTATCTCCGGGCTGAGCGGCTTCACCGCTCAGCCGTTGGATGCTTCTGGTGACCGAGCCGTCATCGGCGGCGGTGAAGCCGGATCCGAGTTGCCCGTAACCGGTCCCCCAATCCAGACCGATGATGCCGCTCGTGGTGAGGTCCGGATCGAAACCCGGTAGGGCCCCGAGCCGGACCATTCCTTCTCCTGCCTCGAGAATGCTGACATCGTCGGTCGGGAGCTCATGATCCGGTTGCAGTGCGTCGCGGCGTAGTTGCTCGGCGAAATACCAGCCTCCCGCCAAATGAAAGATGGCGAGCACGCCGACGACAACGACGACGGCCCTCCTCATGACTACCAACCGCTACTGCCTGTAGGTTCCGATGAGATGGCCGTTCGCATCGACGACCGGCCACGGACCCGGCGACTTTTCTCGATCCCTCAAGTTTTGGTGGGCGCCCGCGATCGAGGTGGCGGCTTCGACCAACGACATCGTCGCCGTGACCGAGATGGGATCATCCATCAAATTGGCGACGGGAGCATCGGCGGCCGCGGCCAAAAGCCGCGTCCGTTCCACCACCCCGACCAACTTGCCTCCTTCCACCACCGCCACCAGCTCATCGTCGTATAACCGCCGCCCATCCCCGGCGAGGTGGAGTGGTCCCACGAAGACCGGGTTATCCATCACCTGAAATACCCGCGGTGGAGCGGCCCGGACAATGAGGGCCCCGGCTTGGGCCCGAGCCCGCAGCCGGGCTCCGGGTCCAAACACCAGCCGGGAGAGGAGCGAACCGCCCGCCTCACCGAGGACGAGCAAGGCTCCGGACGGAAGCGCCTTGACGAACTCGGTGAGATCAGTGGCTTGGATTGACAGCTGCTTGGCATGCGGCACGAACTCGCCGAGACGGGCGACGAGGGACTCGGCAACCTCGGAGGCATTTTTATCGGTATAGGCGGTGGCAATGTGCACATCGACGTTGAGCCGCCGGGCGAGATGGTCGGAAACCTGGACGTTGAGCTCGGAGTGGGGGCCACCGGCAATGGCGGCCACGACCGCGGTTACCTCGGTGGGCTCAAAGTCGAGGGGGGAAACGACACTCACCAGTGAGAAGCCGCCTGGAGGCTTGCGGGTGACGAGGAGGTCGGCCCGGGCCCGGATGCAGGCTTCGTCGAGGTCGCCTGTGACCCGGCTTGACCCCGGCGCCAGCAGCTCCGCCAGCTCCGCACAACCCTTGCCCCGGGTGTAGCAGACCCGGGGGTCTTGTCTGCCAAGCCCGGGGATAGCCGCCTGGGGGTCAATCGGCCAGATCAGGGCACCCAGTCATGGGCGGTCAGTGTGCCAGAGATCAGATATCAGATGACAGATTTCATAAGACCAGTCAGCGTGGATCGATCTGAAGTCTCATGTCCGATGTTTGATGTCTGCGTCTTTGGTCTTTCCTCTCTGGTCTTTAGTCTTTTTCCATGAAGATCGGCGTCCTTCGGGAGACCCTGGCCGGTGAACGACGGGTGGCGATCACGCCTCACATCGTCAAGAGGCTCATCCAGTCCGGTCACTCGGTGATGGTCGAGGGGCAAGCGGGTGCCGGTGCCGGGCTTGCGGACGACGCCTACCAAGCCGAGGGAGCAACCATTGTCGGCCGGACGGATGTTCTCTCGTCGGATCTGATCGCGACGGTCAATGCTCCTCAAGACGCGGACCTGAGAGACACGATGGTTCTCGGCTTGCTACGACCCTTTGAGGACCCTTCGCAGATGACGTCCTACGCCAGCCGCGGGATCACTGGCCTGGCTTTCGAACTCGTGCCCCGCACCACACGGGCCCAGGCGATGGACGCCCTTTCGTCGCAAGCCACGGTTTCGGGATATCAGGCGGCCCTCGAGGGAGCCAAGGCCTGCGATCGATTCTTTCCGATGCTGACCACCGCCGCGGGCACGATTCCCCCCGCCCGGGCGCTCATCCTCGGAGCCGGGGTGGCCGGCCTGCAAGCGATTGCCACCAGCCGCCGGCTGGGAGCGGTGGTTTCGGCCTTCGACGTGCGGGCCGCGGCCGCCGAGCAAGTGCGGAGTTTGGGCGCCAGCTTTCTCGAGAGTGACCTGGAGCCCCAGGATGCCACCAGCAACGGCGGCTATGCCCGCCAGCTCGAAACCGATGCCACCGAAAGGGTCCGCGCCAGCCTGGCGGGCCCGGTCGCCATGGCTGATGTC
>DATFFB010000122.1:0-4271 GCA_035250485.1 Acidimicrobiia bacterium | reverse complement strand
ACGACCGGTCGATGACCGAGTCCGGATCGGTGTCTGGTTTCAACCTCATATTGACCTGCAGAGGAAGTCCACATCTCTCGCACGTGGAGTGGAGCCGGCCGGGCTCATGACGAGCCCCGCAGTCGAAGCAGGTCAGCGACTTGAGATCGGGGTTGAATATTGCGCTCACGGGGTCATGCACAATCGTTCTATCAGAGAACCCACTTTGGCAGATTGGCCTTGAGCGATCTCAGTCCCCGCCGGCGGCTCGTCGTCGACATCACCCCACTTAGGGAATCTCCCCGGTTTCGGATCCTCTACCTCGGCCAGCTCATGGCCCATTTCGGCCGGCAGGTCACCATCGTGGCGGTTCCGTATCAGGTCTTCCTCATCACGGGCTCGACTCTGGCCGTCGGTGCCTTGGGAATCGCCCAGTTCATACCCCTCATGGCAGTGTCGCTCGTCGGCGGAGCGGTGGCCGATGCTTTCGATCGCCGCAAGCTGCTGGTTGTCGGCCATGTCTTGCTCGCCATCACGGCCATCGGCTTGATGCTGAACGCCTCTGCTGATAAGCCGGCACTTTGGCCCCTCTATGCACTGAGCGGACTGAACGCCGCCCTCAGCGCGATCAACGGCCCCGCTCGCATGGCTGCCATCCCCGCCTTGTTGCGGCGGGAACTGCTGCCCTCGGGCTTCGCTTTGAACTCCACTATGCATGAAGTCGCCGCTGCAGTCGGCCCAGCTGTGGCGGGGCTGCTCATTGCTCGGTACAGCCTCCCGGTCACCTACGCGGCCGAGGCCGTTGCGTTTGCCGCCGCCGCCTTCACCCTTCTTTGGGTGGGTCCTCTCCGTCCGGAAGGCGGCGGGCGGGCGGTGAGCATGTCCTCGATCAGAGAGGGTCTCACTTATCTAAGGGGCCAGCCGCTGCTGCAGTCGGGGTTCCTCGTCGATCTCAACGCCATGATCTTCGGGATGCCCCACGCCCTTTTCCCCGCTCTCGGCACCGAGATATTCGGGGGTGATGCAACGACTGTCGGTCTTCTCTTCGCCGCTCCGGGTGTGGGGGCGCTAATTGCCGCTTTGACTTCGGGATGGGTCAGCGCAGTCTCGCGACGGGGCCGGGTGGTGGTCATTGCCGTGGTGGTCTGGGGGATCGCCATCACCATCTTCGGTCTGATCAGTTACCTACCGTTGGCGTTGGTCCTGCTGGCGGTGGCCGGTGGTGCCGATGTCGTCTCCGCCGTCTTTCGCAACACCATCCTCCAATTGGTGGTGCCTGACGCCTTGCGTGGTCGACTCTCCGCCGTCCACACCGCGGTGGTTGGTGGCGGTCCCAGACTGGGCGACCTCGAGGCTGGTGCCGTCGCCGCCCTGACCTCGGTGCGATTCTCGGTGGTCTCTGGCGGCATCGCTTGTGTCATCGGTGCCCTGGCAATCGCCCGCTTCATGCCCCCGTTGTGGGCTTACGAGGACCGGTCGCCCGCGGGCCTAGGCGACTCCTTGGAGGAGCCGGGAGACGTTGTCCCCGAGAATTAGCTGTCGCTGCTCACCGGAGAGCCCGGGGATGGCGTTGACCGTGTCCACCGGTTTCGGATCGCCCATCGGGAAGGGGTAGTCGGTCCCCATGACGACGTGGTCGGCTCCGACGTGGCCGACGAGGAAGGCGAGCGGGGAAGGGTCGTGGAGCACGGTGTCGAAGTAGAGCCGACTGGCCAACTCGGTTGGTGGGGTCGAGATGTTCTGGGCCGCCAACCGGGGCACCGCGTCAAAGCCCCGCTGCATACGGCCGAGCTGATAGGGAAGGAAACCGCCGCCATGCACAACACAGATGACAAGTTCGGGGTACCGCTCGAGAACCCCGCTGAACAAAAGGTGGGCCACGGCGATGGTGCTCTCGGCTGGGCGCCCCACCATGTTGTCGAGAAAATTGCGGGATAGGTCGACCCCGGGCAGAGGATCACAGGGGTGCAGGACGACTAGACATCTCAAGCCTGCCGCAGCTTCCCAGAAGGGGTCGAGTCCGGCCTGATCGAGGTCGGTGCCATCGACGGTGGTGGCGATCTGCACACCGGCCATCCCCAGGTCCCCCACCGCATAATCCAGCTCCTGCGCGGCTCGACGGGGATCTTGCAGAGGGATCGTCCCGAGGGGAATGAGCCGGGCTGGAAAGCGGCCCGCTTCGGCGGCGATGATCTCGTTGAACCGTCGCGAATACTCGGCCCCGGCGTCGGCATCGAGGGCGTAGGCGGTGAGGTCGATCCATCCGGAGAGCAGCTGGACGTCGACTCCCGTCGCATCCATCGTCTGGATACGCGCCTCCAAATCGCTGAGGACGGGGTTGAAGGGTTGCAGTCGCACCCGGTCGCGGATGACGGCGTACTCGCCCTTGCCATCGTTTCTCAGCTCGATGCCGAGGCGCGGGCCCTCGGACCGAAAGAGGTCGAAGAGCTCGCCGGGGATGCAGTGGGCGTGGACGTCGTAGGTGGTCATTGGCTACTCCTCAGCGCTTTCACGAGGCCGCTTGGGTCATTCGAGCCGCCATCGCTCGGTCGGGCTCGAGGATGTAGACCCCGCCGTTGATCCGATCGGTGGTGTACACGGTGAGATCGTCGGAAACGTAAACGTCGTTGATTTGCGCAGCCAACTGGTTCGGCGGACATTCCGGTATCCAGTGCCCCACTTCCACCGGCTCGTCTGCATCCGAAGTGTCATAAACCCGAAGGCCGGCATTGAAGTAGGTCACGAACACCAGATCCTGGCTGCGGTAGCTGTGGGGGCGATTCTCGTGCAGACAATGCGCCCCAAACCGCAGTCCGCGTTCGCAGAAGTCGCCTTCTGGCACCGGGCAGATGGAGCGGACGAAGGGAGCACGCTCATCGCTGACGTCGACGATCCTCACCATGTGCCGGTCTCCCTGACAACCCTCGCTGATCGCCTCATCGGTGACCACGACCAGATGACGATCGGGGAGCGGAAGACAGGTGTGGGTGTGTCCCCCTTCATCCCACCCGAGCCGGGAAACCGTCTTTGGGGAAGTTCGGTCGGAGATGTCGAGTATCACCATGCCTCCGTTCCAAAATCCGAGGTAGGCGCGTTCGCCGTGAACCATGGCGTGGTGCACGAGCCATTCTTCGTTGGCCGGTGGCTCCATGGTCTCTGCTCCGGCTCGCCACATGCCCGGCCACCACCATCGACCGATCTCGGTGGGGTGTGAAGGGTCGGACACGTCGACGATCATCCAGATCCGGCCGGTATAGCCCTCGGGCGTGGCCGAGATGTAGGCGAGGCCGCCGCCCTCGTAGACGATGCGGTGCACCCCCCGACCGCCGGTGTCGATGAAGCCGACGCGCCGAGGGTCAAATGGATCAGTGAGGTCGTAGATAGCCATGCCTACCGGGGCCGGGCCATCACTGCGAAACAGCTCGTGGTTGGTCATCAGAAGGCCGTCGGCCACCTGCACCTTGTGGGTGTGAGAGCCCGGAGGAGCATCCCACTGCCGGACCACCCTGGGCGCCGTCGGATCGGAGATGTCGAGAATCGAAGTCCCTTTTCCGCTCGGTCCGAAATGGGCTATATAGAGGACGTCTCCGAGAGGCATCACCTGCATTCCGTCGCCGTGCCCATTGAGATCGGAGTGCCCAATGAGTCGGAATCCAGATGTGTCCTCGGGGTGCATGTCGTAAGTCTCTGAAGTGTTGAACAAGGTTGTACCAGGGTGGAATCTGGCGGACGAACCCCTGGATTTTGTCCCTGCCTTCCGATACCTTTGATCGAACTGATGTACGAGTACGATTCCCTCTTCGACCCGCCGGCGGAGTCCTCATTGCCACCCGGTCTGCTGGAAATGGGGCCGGGCGCGGGGCTCGGGAATTTGCTCTCCGGGGTCGACTCTCCCTCCCTCTCCCGCTACGAGCGGGTCCAGCTCATCTCCGCCTATCGGCGCCAGGTCTCGCACTATCAGGCCTTGTTCTATGGGGAGATCGCCCGGCTCTATGCCCAGGAGCTGGGAGAGGACCCCGAGGCGCTGACCGAGGACTCCGCCTGGGCGGTGCGCACCGAGCTCGGGGCTGCCCTCCATCTCTCCCCCCCCGGGGAGCCGAGCTCGCGCTTGGCTTCGCCCTCGCCCTGGAGCGGGCGGCTGGGGTCTACCAGGCGCTCTTTGGGGGGAGGATCGATCTCTATCGGGCCGAGGTGATCATCAAGCACACCTGCCATCTCCCCGACCCCGATCTCGCCTGGGTCTCAGACCAGGTCCTTTCCGAGGCTCCCGGTCTCACCGCCTCCCAGATCCG
>DATFFB010000121.1:0-4248 GCA_035250485.1 Acidimicrobiia bacterium | reverse complement strand
GCTCTTGTCGGCCAATCTCTTCGTTACCGGGATCATTCTCACCCTGGCCGCCTTCGCCATCTTCTACGGCACCATTTACCTGCTGCTCTACACGAATAACGGGAAGCGTTTGGGTCTGCTGCTGGCGGGAGCGGGCATCTTTGGCTGGCTGACCATCTCCTCGTTGCTGTTTGTGATCTATGCCCCACGGGGACCCCGCCCGGCGGACATCGAGGGCCTCAACTCATTCGAGGTCCGCATCATCCCGATCACCTACCTGGTGGTATCGGCCTCCCTCTTCGTCGGCTTCCTCGTTGCCCTCCGCCAGCACGAGGAGCTCGCCGAGGGCGCCTGAACCCCCCTCGGCCCTTCGGGCCACTCCCCCCAACACTCGCTTCGCTCGCTGGGGGGAGAAACGCCTGGGCGGGGAGGGAGGCCTCAGCCTTGGCCGTTGCGACCGCGATAGAAGCTGAGGATCTGGAGCTCGGTCGAGAGATCGACGTTGCGCACCTCTACCGACGACGGCGGCCGTAGGGCGGCGGGGGCGAAGTTCAAGACCGAGCGGACTCCTGACTCGGCCAAGCGCCTGAGCACGTCCGGAGCGGCTTCGGCTGGAGTGGCGATGATGGCAATGGCAAAGCGGCGGGCGCGGGCATCGTCGCTGAGCCGATCGAGATGCTTGATCGGATAGCCGTGGACCACGTTGCCCACCTTGCGCGGGTCGACGTCATAAAGCCCAGAGATGGTGAAACCCCGCTCGTCGAAGCCTCCGTAACCGGCCAGGGCCTGGCCGAGGTGTCCGGCCCCCACGATCGCCACGCCCACATTCTCCAAAAGCCCGAGTTCGCGTCGAATGGTTGACCGCAGGTGATCGGTCTCATAACCGACGCCGCGAATTCCCTGATGACCGAGATAGGAGAGATCACGCCGCACCTGAGCGGCACTCACCCCCACCGCGTTGGCGATGTCGTTCGATGAGACCGTCTGTGAAGCGACTTCGTCGAGACCCTGGAGGTAGCGCGCTAGCCGGCCGACCGTGGCCCGCGGAATGTCCTTCACCCACCCAACGGTAACCTCGCAGGCGATGCCCGATTCCTCGGTGCTCGTCGTCGGCGGGGGTCCGGCGGGTTCAGCGGCTGCCTACTGGCTGGCCCGCTCCGGCCATCAAGTGACCCTGGTTGAGAAGAAGGAGTATCCCCGCGACAAGACGTGTGGCGACGGCCTGACCCCGCGGGCGATCTACTGGCTCGAGCAGATGGGCTTCGACTTCGAAGTCCCCGAGTTCCATCGCATCACCGGCCTTCGTTCCTTCGCCGGCAAGGAGCTCTACCTCGAGATGAGCTGGCCCGACCACTCCAAATACCCCAATTGGGGCGGGGTGATCCGACGCCGCGATCTCGACGCCCAGGTGGCAGCCCTCGCCCGCAAGCAAGGGGCCGAAGTGCTTGAGAAGACCGAGGCTTTGCCGAAAGTCGAAGACGGGCAGCTGGCGGCGGTGGACCTCGTCCACGAGGGCGAGACCCACACCGTGACGCCGGCTTTCGTCATCATCGCGGACGGTTCGATGAATCGCTTCGGGCGCGAGCTGGGGACCGTGCGACGCAAGGACTATCCAATGGGAATGGCCGCCCGCGGCTATTACGCATCGCCACGATCCCAAGACCCCTTTCTTGAAAGCCAGCTCGATATGAGGGATGAAGGCGGCGACAACATGCCGGGCTATGGCTGGGTATTCCCCCTCGGCGACGGCACCGTCAACGTCGGAGTCGGTCTTCTTTCCACCTCGAAGCGCTGGAAGGGAGTCAACACCTCGAAGATGATGGCCGACTACGTGCGCATCGCCCCCGAGTACTGGGAATTATCGGAGGCATCGAAGCTGACCGAGCCGGTGGGGGGCAAACTATTGATGAGCTTCTCCCGTTCGCCGTCGATCGGGCGCAACTGGCTGACCATCGGCGACGCGGCCGGAGCGATCAATCCGTGGAACGGCGAAGGAATCTCTTACGCCTATGAGACCGGTGCCATCGCCGCGCGATATATCTCGGAAGCGATGGCAAGCGGCAATCCCGATGTCCTCGCCGGCTACGGGCGCGAGCTCGATGATGAGTTCGGCCTCTATTACAAAATGGCTCGGGTGTTCGTGAAGCTGATTGCCTACCCGTCGGTCATGAGGTCGCTCGCCCAGGTGGGAATCCGCAGCCGGCCGTTGATGGAGTGGACGTTGAAAGTGATGTCGAACCTGCTCGATGAGAACGAGAAATCGGCCGGGGAACGTGCCTACAACGTCCTCGCCGCCATCGTCCGGCCCCTTCCGGTCAGGTGATCTGGTGGCATTTCCTCCTCCCTAAGCTCGGTCTCGATGCAGCTAATCGACTATCTGCCGATTGCGATCATGGCCGCACTGGCGGTCGCCTTCGTGGGGGTGTCGCTCTTCGTCTCTAAGTTCTTTTCGCCGCGCAATCCCACTCCCGAGAAGCTCGCGCCTTACGAGTGTGGGATCCTCCCCGAGAGCGAGCCCGTGCAGCGCTTCCCAGTCAAGTTCTATTTGGTGGCAATGCTGTTCGTGATCTTCGACGTCGAGATCATTTTTCTCTTTGCCTGGGCGACTCGCTTTCCCGATCTCGGCTGGTACGGCGTGGCCGCGATGGGGTTCTTCACGCTCTTCGTCTTGGAGACGCTGATCTATGTTTGGAAGAGGGGCGCTCTCGATTGGAACGTGAGCCGGCGCGCCCGTTATCGGCCGGTGGACGAAGAGCGCGCCGCGTGAGCGTCCGTCGCACCGCCCCCACCAACCTTCTCACCACCACCATCGACAAGGCGGCCCGTTGGGCCCAGAGTCGATCGATGTTTCCGGCCACCTTCGGTCTCGCCTGCTGTGCCATCGAGATGATCGCGACGGGTGCCGCCCACTACGACCTGGCGCGATTCGGGATGGAAGTGTTTCGAGCCTCGCCCCGTCAGGCCGACCTCATGATCGTGGCCGGCCGGGTGAGCCAGAAAATGGCTCCGGTCCTGCGTCAGGTCTATGACCAAATGCCGGATCCGAAGTGGGTGATATCGATGGGGGCGTGCGCCTCCACCGGCGGCATGTTCAACAACTATGCCCTGGTCCAGGGAGTCGATCAGGTGGTGCCGGTCGATATCTACGTGCCGGGGTGCCCTCCCGGCCCCCAGAGCCTCATGCACGGGATCCTCACTCTCCATGACAACATCATGGCGGGGAAGGCATGACCACATCCCAGGACCTTCTCGCCAGCTTCAGCGAAGCCGAATGGATCGGGAGCCCCGGCGAGGAGGTGGTGCGAATTCCTACGGCAAGGCTGCGGGAGTTCGCCGAAGTCGCGCGAGAAGCAGGATTCGAGCTTCTCTCTGACGTCACCGCGGTCGACTGGCTCGATCGGGAGCCGCGCTTTGATGTGGTCGTCAACCTGGTATCCCTCCAAAACCGGTTGCGGTTGCGGATCATCGTCGGCGCTGCCGGGGAGGACCCGATGGTGCCGTCGTTGGTTCCGGTCTGGCCGGGGGCGAACTATGCCGAGCGCGAGGTGTTCGACATGTTCGGAATCACTTTCACCGATCATCCCGATCTCACCCGCATCCTCATGCCGGACGAGTGGGAGGGCTTTCCGCTGCGAAAAGACTTCGCCACCGGGTCAGTGCCGGTGCAGTTCAAGGGCTCGCACAAGGTGAGCTGAAGTGACCGACCAAAAATCTCGTCAGGAAATCGATCTCTGGATCTCAGGCACCGAGGAGCCCGACACCGCTGCCACCGACGAGGGCGCCCAAGAGATGCGTCAGGAGGAGAGCGGGTTCCGGCTCGCCGAGCAGTTGGGTGCGGTGGTTTCAGACGACTACGTCTTCGACGACGAGTTTTCGGACGACGAGCGGATGATCGTCAACATGGGTCCCCAACACCCTTCGACTCATGGCGTTCTCCGCCTTCAAATCGAGCTCGAAGGCGAGATCATCCGGCGGACCAAGCCCGTCATCGGTTATCTCCACACCGGGATGGAGAAGACGGCCGAGGCCCTCACCTTCATGCAGGGCCCGACCAACGTCACCCGGATGGACTACCTGGCCTCCTTCCATAACGAGCTCGCTTTTTCGCTCGCCACCGAACGCCTGCTCGGGATCGAGGTACCGCCGCGGGCCGATGCCATCCGGGTGCTGATGACCGAACTCAACCGGATCTCGTCTCATCTGGTGGCGATGGCCACCAACGGCATGGACATCGGGGCGCTTTCGATCATGACCTACGGCTTCCGCGAG
>DATFFB010000120.1:0-2261 GCA_035250485.1 Acidimicrobiia bacterium | reverse complement strand
AGATCGGGGCGGTGATGATGCTCAATCGCGCGCCTGATTTGTTTTTCGGTGGCGCGGCCGATGGAGAGGGGAGGGAGATGGTCGGGCGAAAACCACCCGACCTCGGTTGTCTCGATGCTGGTTCGAGCGCTGCCCCCTTCCAAGGCAGCGTTCACGAACAAGAGATAAGAATGATGCAGCGCTGGGGGGTGAGCGTGGGCGAGCTTGTCAAAGATTGCGGCGATCTTTACCGCCCTCACCCGATATCCCGTCTCCTCGAAGACCTCGCGCTCAGCCGCCAGGGAGAGCGACTCTCCCACGTCGACCCAGCCTCCGGGCAAGGTCCAAAGACCGTCCTCGGCTTCCTTCACCATCAAAACGCGATCGCCTTCCCCAACGACGACAACCCGGACAATCAACTTTGGGGTGGCGTAGCCACCTTCGAACACAAAACCGGGGACGCCCAGCAGCTCTTCCGGAATCCGGGAAAGCTCGGCCGCAATATCGGCCACCTCCTGGAAGCGGGCCCGGTCATAGGGACTCCCAGCGAATGTCAGACCGGTTTCGGCCGTGGCAGCGAGACGCCGCAGCAGGTGCCGAATCCGGGAAGCAGGTTCCACTCAGCCGTCGATGGAATCGATCGCCGCCAGAACCTCCTCGACCGCCGCCCGGGCCGACGCTGTGATCGAAGGATCGGCGCTGGCCACAGCTACTGCGTCCCGTTGTCCGCGCAGCATCTCTCGGAGCACGTCCGCCTCCGGACTGCGGTTAGCCACGACCACTTCCACTGCTCCGAGGAGGCGTTCGGCCAGGGGAGCCGCGAAGGAGGCGATGACGTCGATCCGCCAGGCGTCGCTCTGGTTGAGGATGATCGACCCCGATCGCAGTTCGAGGCGGGCGAAATCGGTGGATCCCTCGGTGAACGCCCCGATGTCGGCCACTTGGTCGCCAGCCAAACCAGCCGATTCGAGAAAGCCAGTCCAAAAGTTGTCCGCCACCGCCAAGGAATTCTGCCCGGCCTCGATGCCGGCCGCCTCTTCCACGGTCGCTCCTTCCGCCAGCGCCACCCACGGCATCGGTCGGAGATCGGTGAGGGCGGCCACCACCGTCGGGTCTCCGCCGTCGAGGGCGGCGGCCACCTCGTCAGCCACTTCTTCCGGTGGGATATCGGCGGTTGGCGTCGCCACGCTGGTTGCGGTGACTGCATTACTGCAGGCCAGCAGGAGGAGCCAGACCAGTCCTTTCACGGGGCCAGAGCCCGGAGGGTCTGCTCAACAGCGAAACGTCCGGCCGAGACCACAGAAATCGCCGCCACTGTGATCCCTGCGTCTCCGTACTCGTAGAGGCGCGAGCGCACCTGGGCTGCCGTCCCGATCAATGTGAGCTCATCGACCAGGGAGTCGGATATGGCCGCCCGAACTCCTTCCCGATCCTTGGCTTTCCAGGCGAATGAGATCGCTTGCGCTTCCTCCTGGTATCCAATCCATTGCAAGAAGTTGTTGTACACGGGCTGTGCCAGGTAAGGGCCGAGGAACGTCGAGCGCAACCAGTCCCGGGCCGAGTTTGGATCGTCTGTCACCAACACCGGCAGCCGGGCCATGACCCCAAAACCTGCCGGCAACGAACGCCCCTCCTTTGTTGCTCCCCCAGAAACGGCGTCAAGTTGAGCGGGCACGACCCGAGCCGGCATCAGGTTCAGGCAGACCCCGTCGCCGACCGCTCCCGCTACCGCCAGCATCTTCGGGCGCAGGCCCGCTACCCAGAGCTCGATCGGACCCTCGCCCTGCACGGCCGGTCGAAAGCGATGGGTTGTGACCAGAGTTCCCTGGTAATCGTTAACTCCGTTAAGTATCGCTTTGGCTGCCTCGACCGTCTCTCGCACCCGCTGGACCGGTTTGACAAGAGGGGTGCCGTGCCACTGGTTGACGATGACCTCGGACGAGGAGCCGATACCGAGGCGGAAGGGACGGCCGCCGAGGAGGTCGCTGACCGAGAGCGCGGCCGTCGCCAGCGCGGCCGGTGTTCTGGTGTACGCGGGAACCACCGCCACGCCGAGTTCCATCATCTCGGTTCGGCCGGCGATGGCACCGGCGAGGACGAAGGCGTCGGGTCCGGCCACCTCGGCTAGCCAGGCGTGGCGGTAGCCCAGATCCTCGGCATAGGAGCAAAGGTCGGCCAGTTCGGCGACGCCGAGACCCGGAGTGGTAGGGCTGAGCGCCAAGTCCACTACCCGACCGTAGTCGGGGCCGCTGGCGTTCTGTGGGCCGCAGTCGTCGCTCGAG
>DATFFB010000119.1:0-6957 GCA_035250485.1 Acidimicrobiia bacterium | reverse complement strand
ACGCAGCTTGAGGCTGCTCGAGCCAGCGTTGACAACCAGGATCCTCAAGCGACGGCCCGGCTAATAGGGCCAAACCCAGTCGCGAATGTCGGGCGAATCCTCCCCGTGCGCTCGGGTGTAAGCACGATGTTGGACACGAAGATCCCCCAGGGTTTGTCTGAGGCCGGCGTACCTGGTTCCCAGCCCCGGGACGCGGTCGATCACATCCATGACGAGATGGAATCGATCGAGGTCGTTCAGCATGACCATGTCGAAAGGAGTGGTAGTCGTTCCCTCTTCCTTGTAACCCCGAACGTGAAGATTGGAATGGTTGGTGCGTCGATAAGTAAGGCGATGGATCAGCCATGGGTAGCCGTGATAGGCGAAGATGATTGGCTTGTTCGTGGTGAAGAGTGAGTCGAATTCTGAATCCGACATGCCGTGTGGATGCTCGGACTCGGTTTGAAGACGCATGAGATCGACGACGTTTACCACCCGTACCTTGAGGTCGGGGAGATGCTGACGTATTAGGTCCACTGCGGCGAGAGTCTCAAGGGTGGGGATATCGCCGCAGCAAGCCAGCACGACGTCGGGTTCGCCCTGCTCGTCATTGCTCGCCCACTGCCAGGTGCCGATTCCCCGGGTGCAATGAAGAATGGCGTCGTCCATCGACAGGTACTGCAAGGCCGATTGTTTTCCGGCGACGATCACGTTGACGTAATTGCGGCTCCGTAGGCATTGGTTGGTCACCGAGAGCAAGCTGTTGGCATCCGGGGGCAGGTAGACGCGGATGACCTCGGCCTTCTTGTTGACGACATGATCGATGAAGCCGGGATCCTGATGGGAGAAACCGTTGTGGTCCTGGCGCCACACGTGGGAACTGAGCAGATAGTTGAGCGACGCAATCGGCCGCCGCCATGGAATCTCACGCGTGGTCTTCAGCCACTTGGCGTGTTGATTGAACATTGAATCGACGATGTGGATGAAGGCTTCGTAGCAGTTGAACAGTCCGTGGCGGCCAGTGAGCAAATAGCCCTCCAGCCAACCTTGGCATAGATGTTCGGAGAGGACCTCCATGACCCGCCCATCCGCCGAGAGATGCTCGTCGGTTGGCAAGGTTTCGGCAATCCAGGTCCGATTCGTCCTCTCAAAGACGGCGCCGAGGCGATTGGAAACGGTCTCGTCGGGGCCGAACAATCTGAAATCGGTGGGATTGTCGGCGATCACGTCCCGGAGAAATTCTCCCAGGACCCTGGTTGCCTCGCCGAATGTGACCGCCGGCTTGGGGACCTCGATGGCGTAGTGCTTGAAGTCCGGCATGGTGAGATCACTCAGCAGAAGCCCGCCGTTGGCGTGCGGGCTGGCGCTCATCCGTTTGTCTTTTCGGGGAGATAGCTCCCTGAGATCGTCTCTCAGGGATCCACGGGAGTCGAAAAGCTCTTCAGGTCGATAGCTGCGCATCCATGCTTCGAGCTGGGCGAGGTGGTCGGCTCGCGAGCGGACATTTGATAACGGAACCTGGTGTGACCTGGAGGTGCCCTCGGTTGGCAGGCCATCGACCTCGGCCGGCCCCGTCCAGCCCTTGGGCGTCTTCAAAACGATCATCGGCCATGTAGGCCGATCAATGGGGCCGCCCGATCTGGCGGCCGTCTGGATGGCCGCGATCTGGTCGAAGCATTTGTCGAGCGCAGCGGCCATCAGTTGATGGACCTCGTCTGGGTCCTCACCGGCAACGAAGTGCGGGATGTAACCGCAACCGGTCAGTAGAGCGGCAAGTTCGGATTCGGGAATCCGGGCCAGAACCGTTGGGTTGGCGATCTTGTACCCATTCAGATGCAGGATCGGCAACACGGCCCCGTCGGTCCTTGGATTCAGGAACTTGTTCGAGTGCCAGCTGGCGGCGAGTGGGCCCGTTTCCGCCTCGCCATCGCCCACTATGCAGCACACGACCAGATCGGGATTGTCGAACGCGGCCCCGAAGGCGTGAGCGAGCGCATAGCCGAGCTCGCCGCCCTCGTGGATCGACCCCGGGGTCTCCGGGGCGACATGGCTGGGCACACCACCAGGGAAGGAGAATTGCCGGAAGAGCCGTTTCATCCCCTCTGCATCGGGAGTGATGTCAGGGAACATCTCGCTGTAGGTCCCCTCGAGATAGGCCATCGCCACTATGCCGGGCCCTCCGTGACCGGGGCCGGTGATGTACATGGCGTTCAGGTCCCGGGCCTTGATCAACCGGTTCATGTGGACGTAAATAAACGTCAGGCCCGGAGTGGTGCCCCAATGGCCTAGAAGGCGGGGCTTTATGTGTTCGATTCGGAGAGGCTCGCGCAACAGAGGATTGTCGAGCAGGTAGATCTGTCCCACAGATAGATAGTTGGCCGCACGCCAATAGGCATCGACCAATCCGAGCTCCGCCTTCGACAAGGGCGC
Source organism: Acidimicrobiia bacterium (assembly GCA_035250485.1). Classification (GTDB taxonomy): domain Bacteria; phylum Actinomycetota; class Acidimicrobiia; order Spongiisociales; family ZC4RG35; genus JACCTH01. The sequence continues at coordinate 4,548 of DATFFB010000119.1, read as the reverse complement.
TCGTTCCTCCGGCTTAGTTGTCGATGCGGGGGGCGTCATGATCAAGCTTTCTAGCGATGCTGGTGCGCTGAGCGCCCCTTTTGCGTACCCTTCGTCTGTGGCCAGGATCCTGGTGGCAGATGACGCAGCACCGGTCCGGGTGCTGTTGTCTCGGCACCTTCGGGCCGCCGGTCATGAGGTGATCGAGGCCGCCGACGGGATGGCGGCGCTGCGAACCGGGTCCGAGGGCGGGGTCGACCTGGCCGTCATCGACCAGCTCATGCCCGGGATGCTGGGAACCGAGATCATCGCCGCCTGGCGCGAGGACGGGCTCGATTTTCCGGTCTTCGTCCTCACCGCCATCGACGACGACGACACCGTCGTTCACTCTTTTGAGCTGGGGGCCGCTGATTACATCAGGAAGCCGGTCAACATGGCCGAGCTCACCGCCCGCATCAACGGCCGGCTCCGGGACAGATAGCCCGCAACAGGCGCTGCAGCCGGCCCACCGCCGAGCCGATTCAAAGGTGTGGCCCTTTCCCTCGTCTCCACCGTGCTCGCCTTGGCCACCGTCGTGGCTTCGGTGGCCTTGATCTCGGTGAAACTGGCCCATCGGATCATGCTGAAGGGGCGGGGGGTTCGAAGCGCCCACTACATCGCCGCTCTGGGAGAGATGATCTCCCGCAAACTCCTCCCGGCTGATATTCCCCGTCAGTGGGCGGAGGATCCCCTCTTCCACGATGCCGTCATCGAATACCGCCATCTCTTGAGCGGAGAGGAGGGTGAGTTCATCGACCATCTGATCACCGAGGTGGGCATCGTTGGCGTCCTCCAGCGGCGCGCCCGCTGGCGATGGCCCCGACCGGTGCGGCTACGAGCGATCGCCGCACTGGTGGAGGTGGCCGGCGCTGACCAGGTCCCTTTCTTGCGTTTTCTGCTCGGCGATCACAACGACTACGTCCGTTCGCACGCCGCGCATGGTCTGGCCCGGCTGGGCGACGTCTCCGCGATTCCGCTGATCCTCGATCTCGCGACCCGCGTGCGACCCTGGGAGGCGGCGCGTCTAGCCGATGCGCTCGGCGCCTTCGATCGCCGAGCGGTCAAGCCCATCAACGAGTGGATCCTCCAGCACTGGGATGGTGACGGAGGACATGTCGAGACCATCGCCCAAGCTGCGCGAGTGCTCGGCCTCCTGGGGGAGACTTCAGCCGAAACGACGCTGATCGAGATGCTCGAGAGCGATCGCCTCGGATGGAAAGTGGCTGCCGCTTCTGCCCTCGGACGTATCGCCTCCGACACCTCCCGAGCGGCACTCCTCAAGGCGCTGCGGGACGACTCTTGGGAAGTAAGGGCTCGCGCGGTGCGAGCCCTGGCATCGCTCGCCGACGGATCGGTGGCGCCGGCGATAGCGGAGTTGCTGTCCGACTCGCAGTGGTGGGTTCGTCAGAACGCAGCCGAGTCTCTGGGGGAGTTGCCAGGCGGAGTGGCCGAGTTGCAGAGAGCTCTCTCCTCGGAGGATCGGTTCGCAGTAGACGCGGCCCGCAACCAGTTGGCAGAGCTGAGGATGCTGCCTGGCAGCATCGAGACCACTCTGGCGGTCGGATCCCGGGAGGGCAGTCCATGACCAGGATCCTCGGAATCGTGGGCACTGTCGTGCTCTGCTATTTCGTCGTACTCCAGCTCTACATGTTGATGCTGGCCGCGATCGCCGCCGCCGCCCTTTACAAGGAACGGATGCTGGAGCGGTTTGGTCGCCTCGACGACATGCTCGCCAGCGATATCAGCCCACCCGTCTCCGTCATCGTCCCGGCCTACAACGAGGAGGCAGGAATCGTCGAGTCGGTGAGATCGATCGCCATGATCAGCTATCCCAGAGTCGAGGTCGTGGTTGTCAACGACGGCAGCATGGACGGCACCCTGGAAAAACTGATCGGGAGCTTCAAGCTCGAGCCGGTACCGCTGCCATATCGGGCGAACCTGGAGACGTCGGAAGTTCGTCAGGTGTACCACACCAGACGCCCGATTTCGATCACCGTGGTTGACAAGGTGAACGGTGGACGGGCCGATGCGATCAATGCCGGCATCAACGTCGCCCGCTATCCGTATGTCATGATCACAGACGCCGATGTTTTGATCGACGGTGCGGCCCTGGTCAAGGCGATGAGGCACATAGTCGAGGATCGGCATCGGACTGTGGCGGTGGGAGGCAACGTGCGCCCTCTCAATGGCTGCGTTGTCAAGTACGGCCATATCGTCGAGGCGAAGGTGCCCAGGACCTGGATCGAGCGATGGCAGTTGCTCGAGTATGTGCGCTCATTCGTCTCCGCCCGCCCCGCCTGGTCGGCGATGAACGCGCTTCCGTTGATCTCGGGCGCATTTGGAATCTTTCTCCGCCAGGCGGTGGTGGAGGTGGGAGGCCTGACTTCGGGGCATATGGGCGAAGACATGGACCTGACCATGCGAATCCATCGCCATTACCGGAAGCTCGGTCGACCCTATCGGATGGTCTATGCGCCCTCGGCGGTGGTTTGGACCGAGGTGCCTTCCACTCGAGCGGTCTTGCGCCGCCAGCGGATTCGATGGCATCGCGGATTGATGACGGCGGTCCGTGACTTTCGCAGTTCCTTCCTCAATCCCCGTCATGGCAGCATCGGAATGATTGGCTGGCCAGCCATGGTCCTCTTCGAATATCTGGCTCCGATAATCGAGGCGGCGGGGTACGTCATCGTCCCGTTGGGAGTGATCCTCGGGGGGATAGACCCCGTTGCCGCCTTGCTCCTGTTACTAGTGGCGTTGTTGGCGGGAGCGCTGACATCGCTCGCCGCCCTGTTGCTCGACGAACGCTACGGATACTTCAACGAGCCCATGGAGGCCCTGAAGCTTCTCACCATGGTGTTCGTCGAAAACCTGGGTCTCCGCCAACAGACGGTTTGGTGGCGTATCCGGGCCATGATCGGTGGTAAGTCGACCGAGACTTGGGGCGATATGCAACGGCGGGGGGTTGGCAACCTTGGCCGCAAACAATCCGCGGCCTGATAATTTCAAATCCGCATGTCGCGTACAGGTGCCCGCAGAACCGTAGATCGTGCCGCCGCTGAGGCAGAAGCCCGGCGAGAGGCGGAGGCGCGACGGCTCCGCAATCGTCGGTTGCTAACGACGGGGATCGTGGCCCTTGTCCTGGTCGGAGCGGTGGTCTTTTTCGCCACTCGGCCGGAGCCCGCGGCGCTGGCGAATGTTCAGACTTTCCCCAGCCAGGGCCAGCAACACATCGATGCCACCGCACCACTTCCCGACTACAACTCCGACCCGCCGACTAGCGGACCTCATGCCGCGGCCCCCGCCCCCTGTGGCATCTATCGGCAGCCGGTGCCGGATGTAACCCAGGTTCACGACCTGGAGCATGGAGTGGTGGTCATTCAATACGACCCTGGAGCGACCGACGAAGAGCGCCAGCAGCTGGAGGACTTTGCCCGCGACGCCGGTACCCACGTGATCGTCGCCCCTCGGGAGGGGATGGGTCAGAAGATTGCCGTCACCGCCTGGACCAAGCTCATGACCATGGACACCGTCGACATCGCCGCCATTGAGAGCTTCTACGGTCAGTTCGCCCAGTTCGGACCTGAGGCCGGCGTGCAGTGCCCCTTCCAGGTCGACGAGTCCCAGCCGGGCTAATTCACCGCGATTGTCGTCTCGGTCCCCGGATCCTCGGTATTGATATTGATATCGATGTCCTCGGGGATAGCCCCGCCCGCATCGGAATTGTTGAAATACCAGATCGCAAAGATCACTCCGAGCACCAGGATGATGGCGGCGATGATCATGCCCACGCCGCTCCCACCGTCTTGATTGGTAACGATTATTTCCCGATCTCTGCCCTCGCTCAATCTCGTCGCCTCCTTTCTGGACAATTATCCCGCGTTCTGTGGGCCGGCAGACGGATAAAGCCGGTCTGCGAACCCTGGGTTTGCTTTAGGCTCCCGATCTGTGGTTGATGTCGACGACGATCCCTTCCGAGACGAGTGGTATTACTGCCTCGATCACAAGGAGGTTGAGCCCGAATTCGGGTGCCGGGCCGAGGTAAGGCTCGGCCCCTATGCCACCGAGGAGGAGGCGGCGGCCGCCTTGGAGAAGGTCGAGCAGCGCAATCGGGAGTGGGAGACCGACCCCGCCTGGAACGACGAGGATTGAGTGCGTGGCGTTCGGGGTCTTGGCGTCGTCCTCGGCCGCCATCCCCCCGGACGCGATAATGCCATAACCGACGTCCCTGGGGTTCTGGTCGGCCACAGCACGCTCGTAACCGATCAACCTCGAACGGTGCGAACCGGGGTGACGGTGATCTTTCCCCGCACCGACGTTTGGACCGATTACGCCGCTTGTGGCTGGTTCAACTTCAACGGCAACGGCGAGATGACCGGGATCCCGTGGATCGAGGAGTCGGGGCTACTGGGTTCGCCGATCGCTATCACGAACACCCATCAGGTGGGACTGGTGCGCGACACCATGATCAAAGTGGCGGTGGAAAGAGGATTCCTCGACGGCTTCATGCTTCCTGTTGTCACCGAGACCTAC
>DATFFB010000118.1:0-2462 GCA_035250485.1 Acidimicrobiia bacterium | reverse complement strand
GAGCAGGGGGTCGATCCTTCCCGGATACGGGGAACAGTGCAAAACGACATCCTCAAGGAGTATGTCGCTCGCGGCACCTACATCTATCCGCCCCAGCCCTCGATGCGCCTGATCACCGATCTGTTCGCTTACGCGGCCGAGCACCTGCCTTCGTTCAACCCGATCTCCATCTCCGGATATCACATCCGCGAGGCGGGCGCCAGCGCCGCCCAGGAACTGGCTTTCACCATCTCCCACGGGTTGGCTTATGTTGAAGCAGCTCTCGCCGCCGGGTTGACGGTCGACTCCTTTGCTCCCCGCCTCTCCTTCTTCTGGAACAGCCACAACCTCTTCTTCGAGGAGATCGCCAAGTTCCGCGCGGCCCGACGAATTTGGGCCGATCTGATGCACAATGAATTGGGAGCGTCGGATCCGCGCTCGTGGGCGATGAGATTCCACACCCAGACCGCCGGGTCGACCCTCACCGCCCAGCAACCGGAAAACAATGTGGTGCGGACCACCGTGCAGGCGATGGCCGCGGTGCTCGGAGGCACGCAATCTCTCCACACCAATTCGTTCGACGAAGCCCTCGGGTTGCCGACCAGCGAGTCGGCCCGCCTGGCCTTGCGCACCCAGCAGATCCTCGCCTTCGAGTCGGGGATGACCGATACCGTTGACCCTCTGGCCGGCTCCTATTTCGTCGAGGAGCTCACCAATCAACTCGAGGCCGTGGCGCGTGACGTCATCACCGAGGTGCGAAAGCGGGGAGGGGCGGTAAAGGCGATCGAGGCGGGGTGGATTCAGGCCCAAATCGAGGAATCGGCCTACGCCGAGGCGCGACGCCAGGAGGCAGGCGATTCGGTGGTGGTCGGAGTCAATCGTTTCAGCGACGGTGAGGAACAGCCGGTACCGGTGCTGGCGGTCGACCCCGCTCTCGAGGTCGACCAGGTGCGGCGGTTGGGCCGGCATCGAGAAGGCCGAGACAATGGTGAGATCGACAAGCTGCTGAAGTCCATCGCCGAGGCCGCCGCAGACGGGAGCAATTTGCTTTACCCCCTGAAGGATGCCCTGGGGGTGGGGGCCACCGTTGGCGAATGCTCGGACGCGCTGCGCTCGGTCTTCGGAACTCACCGGCCCTGATGCCCGCAGAGCCGCTTCGCTTCTTGATCATTGGCGCCGGTCCCGCCGGCACTGCGGCCGCCACCAACGCCGCTGCCCTTGGCGCCAAAGTGACTCTGGTGGAAAGCAGCGTGGTAGGCGGGGCGGCGCATCTCTGGGACTGCATTCCTTCGAAGACCATGACGGCGACCGCGGTTCGCATCGACTCCATGCGCAACGCTCCTCGTCTGGGGTTGGTGGCCGCTCCCGGGAGCGTCGATTCGGCCCAGCTCGCCAACCGGATCACGACCATCGCCGGGGACATCAACCGGAGCTGGGAAGCCCTCCTCAAATCGCAGGGTGTCGACATTGTCACCGGGAAAGCAAAGCTGGCCGGTGTCAACGAGGCAGTGGTCGACGGCACGCTTCGTCTCCTTTTCGACCGTTGTCTGCTCTCCACCGGTTCCGATCCAAGGGTGCCCGACTGGGCGCCGGTGGATGGCAAACGAGTCTTGACCACTCGCGACGTTTACGACCTCCCTGAGGTCCCCGAGCGGTTGGTGGTGATCGGCTCGGGAGTAACCGGCGTCGAGTTCGTTCACATCTTTGAATCGCTCGGATCGGAAGTGAGCCTGGTCGTGAGCCGCCAGCAAATCCTTCCCCATCGCGATCCCGAAGTGGCGGCCGTGCTGGAAGAGAATTTTCTCGAACGCGGGGTCCGGCTCGTGCTCGGAGCGCGGGCGGTGGGGATCGAGTCTTCCTCTGAGGGCGTCAAGGTTCGATGCGACGATGGCCGGGTGGTGGAGGGCACCCACGCACTTTTGGCGATCGGATCGATTCCCAACACCGGCGATCTTGGGCTCGAGGAGGTCGGCATTGATGCCGACGGAGGCTTCATCAAGGTGGACGAGAACCAGCGGACGGTGGTTCCCCACATCTACGCCGCCGGGGACTGCACGGGGCAGATGCTTTTGTCGTCGGTGGCGGCCATGCAAGGCCGGAAGATCGCTCGACACGCCTTGGGCTTGCCGGTCATCCCGATCGACTATTCGAAAGTGTCGCAGGCCATTTTCACCGAGCCCGAGATCGCCTCGGTGGGATTGGAGGAGGCGGATGCCGCCGCCCAGGGCCGGAAGGTCCGGACGACGAAGGTGCCGTTTGCTGCCAACGCCCGGGCGGTGTTGCAGGGAAATCCCGGTGGTTTCGTCAAGGTCATGTCCGATCCCGCCACGGGGGTCATCCTCGGGGGAAGCATCGTCGGCCACCGGGCCTCGGAGCTGATCGGAATTCTTGCCCTGGCGGTCAAGGCTCGAGTGACGGTCAGCGTTCTGGTCGAGACGCTGATGGTCCACCCCTCGCTGTCCGAAGCCTTGAGCGACGCCGCC
>DATFFB010000117.1:0-24310 GCA_035250485.1 Acidimicrobiia bacterium | reverse complement strand
GGGGCGACGACCACCCGGGCCGCGCCCCAATCCTCGAAGCCGCATACTTCGACGTAAGAAGCCAACCCGATTCCGATCAGCCGGCCCTCGGCTCGCGCCTCCGCCTGCTCTTTGCGAAGTTCGGCGTATCCCACGGCCTCGAGCAGTGCCTCGAGGTTGAATCCGTAGTTACCGCTGTCGTAGGTGTACCCAGCCACGCTCTGATACGGGAACTGGTCGGGGCTGATGAAGTTACGGCGCCGGACCTCGGCCGGATCCAGATTCAGCTCAGCAGCCAGGTGATCCATAGCTCGCTCGATGGTGAGGGTGGCTTCGGGCCGGCCCGCACCCCGGTAAATGCCCCGGGGACTCCGATTGGTCCAGACCCCGCGCAGGCGCCAGGCGTACAAGCCGATGTCGTAGGTGCCGGTTCCCATGCGGGGAGTGATCGTGTTGAAGCTGAGGTAACGGTGGCGACAACCAAGATCAACCAACCAATCGGCGGCATATGCCTTGACCCGCCCCTCCTCATCAGCCACTAACCGATACCTGGCGCGCATAGACCGGCCATGGCCGACCGTGAGAAGGTGTTCGCGGCGTCCTTCGACCCATTTGACGGGACGCCCCAATTGACGTGAAGCGAACACCGTCAACATCTCCTCCTCGGCCAGGTCGAACTTGGAGCCGAAAGAGCCTCCGACGAATCCGGTGATGACCCGAATCGAGCTGTTCGGGAGACCCAGGCAGCGCGCCAGCTCCTCGGCAATCAGGTGCGGCGCCTGGGTGGTCAGGCGAAGAGTCAGAACTCCGTCGGCCCACTGGGCGAGCGCCAGCCTTCCTTCCATGGGCGCCGGCGCCACCCGTGGGTGCTCAACCACTCCTTCGACGATGACACCGTCCATGGCGCTGATCGCCTCCCAATCCCCTTTGGCGCGGTCATAGGCAACGTTGGACTCTTGGCCCTCGTGGAGGGGGGGAGCCGCCAGGGCTTCGTCGAGATCGCCGAGGATGTCGAGCGGCTGATAGTCGACTTCGATCTGCTCCAGAGCATCGATCGCCTGAGCCAGTGAGTCCGCGACGACCGCCGCCACCGGGTCGCCAGGCATCAGGACCCGTTCTTGGGCGAGGGCGAACCTGCGGGGAACATTTCGCTTCGGGTTCGGCGCCGGCGGAATGTCGAAATCGGCGACGTCAGCTCCGGTGTAGACCGCCCATACCCCCGGGGACGACGCCGCCAGAGAGGTGTCGATCGAGCTGATGCGGGCATGCGGGAACGGGCTCCGGAGAATGGCGAGAAAGAGCGTGCCGGCCGGGGTCAAGTCTTCGGTGAAGGTGGCGGTGCCGGTGATCAGGGCCGGGTCCTCGGCGCGCTGGACCGGCGCTCCGAGCATCGAAGGAACTAGATGATCCTGGTGTGGCCGCGCAAGCACTGAGCTAGGAGAGTATCTCCGCTTCTGAGGGCTGGAACCGTCGCCGTACGACGGTTAGACCTGGTCGCGATCCTGCTATCGGATGAGGTCGAGGACCGTCTCGCGGAAGTCGTTGGGCTGGAAGGGCTTGGTGATGAACGCGTCGGCTCCTCCCTCGTCGGCCCGGCGCCGTGACTCCTCTTCCGCATGAGCAGTGAGGACAACAACTGGAAGTTGGCGAGTCTCCGCCTGAGATCGGATGTGATCGAGCACCTGCCAACCATCCATGCCCGGGAGGCCGATGTCTAGGACCACGAGGTCGGGGGCTTCGGTAGTAACTGCCTCGAGTCCCCCGGGGCCATCCTCTCGGGTGATGATCTCGACGTCCCCGGCCCGGAGGCACACCTCTATCAGGCGCCGGATGACGGCGGAATCCTCAACGACCAAAATTCTATGACCCACTGTTGCCACTGCCTTGGTGATTGCTTAGCGAAACTATCGGCTGGGCGTTGCCTGGGGTTGAGGGTTCCCTTGTCGGGTCCCCACCAGGTGACCTGGAAGTGATAGCTGCTCGACAAAATGCTCCAGCTGCCGGAGGGTTCTGACCTCGAATACCCCGTCACAGAAGGGCTCGTACCGACCCATGATCGAATCCCCGGAATCCCAATAAGAGCGAGGTTCGGGGTTCAACCAGTAGAGAGCCCGGGCCCGGGATCGGATCTGGGACAGAACCTCCGGTTTTCCGGGCCGGTAGTTGTTGCGGGCGTCGCCCGTGATGATCAGGGTGGTGCGGGGACTGATTTCCGGTCCATAACGCTCCTCGAACCGCGCAAACGAGTTGCCGTAGTCGGAATGGCCGTCGAGCCAAACCGCCTCGGCTTCGGTGGCGATTCGTCCGATCGCTTCCCCGAAATCGACACCGGGACCGAAATAGCGGGTGACCTCGTCGACCGTGTCAATGAAAACGAAGGTTCGCAATCGCGAGAAGTGAGCTGCCATCGCATAGGTGAACTGCAGCGTGAAGCGAGCGAAGGTAGCCATCGATCCCGAGATGTCACAGAGGAGGAACACCTCGGGCCGATGAGGCCGTGCCTTGCGAAAGGCAGGGTCCAACGGAACCCCACCAGAGGCGAGCGACCGCCGGACGGTCTTGCGGAAATCGAGTCTTCCGCTCCGGAGCAGCCGTCGCCGTCGGGCGAGCCGAGCCGCCAGCTTTCGCGTCAAGGGATCGATGACCTCCTCGATCTCCTCGAGGTCAGTTCGGGTGGCATGCATCAGGTTGAGGTCCTCGACCAGCGGCTGACGAAGTGTCCGCGCCACCGACAAGCGTCCGCGGTCTGCCACCAGCCGCCGGCGAATCTCGTCCGCCAACTCGCGACGAAGACGGCCGATCATCGCCTCGACGTCTTCGCGCGCTAGCCGTTGGTCGAGCTGATCATGATCGTCGACCTCTGCTAGCACCGCGTCAAGGAGGCGCTGACGCAAGGCGTCGAGATCGAGACGGCGCAGGGTCCGATACAAGTAATAGGTACCGCCCACGGGTCGACCGGGCTCGATCCCGGCGAACTCGGTTACCGCCCGCCGAGCAGCGGCTTCCATCGAAGCCATGTCGCCGGAAAGGAGCGCCTGGAAGAGCGACTCGAGCAAGGAGTCGAGGTCCGCTTCACCACCGCCTGAGCCGGCCTGTTGTGAGCCATTGGGACTTGGCCCTTGGCTGGTGGGACCCTCCCCCGGAGCCGGGCCGCGATGGTGGGCAAAGAAGACCTCGAAGGCGACTTCGAAGGCCTGGTAATGACGCTCATTTTTGACCAGCGTCGCCCCCAGGGCTGCCTTCAGCCCTGCCCGATCAGCCAGATCGACGTGTCGAACCGCCTCCATGGCATCGATGGCCTCGACCATCGAAACGGGAATGCCGGCGGCCCGCAGCTCGGTGATGAAGTCGGTGAGAAGATCTATCAAGAGGGGCTTGCGGCTGGAGTTGCGAACTCTTTCGCCGCCTTCTCTATATCGGTCTGGTACTTGAGAAGAACATGGAGCGTTTCGCCCACCACCTTCTCATCCACGTGCTCGATCGACAAGGCGAGCAGCGTTCGCGCCCAGTCGATGGTTTCCGAGACCGATGGCGCCTTCTTGAGATCGAGGGCACGAATCGATCGAACCAGGCGGGCGATTTGAGTGGCCAGATGGTCCGTGATTCCAGGGACCCGATGCAGCAGGATCTCTTTCTCTCGGTCTGCCTCGGGATAGGCGATGTGGAGGAAGAGGCATCGCCGCTTCAAGGCCTCGGAAAGCTCGCGGGTGTTGTTTGACGTGAGAACCACGAGGGGGGTGCTGTTCGCGGTGATGGTGCCAAGCTCGGGTATCGAGACCTGAAAATCGGAGAGAATCTCGAGGAGGAGGGCCTCGGTCTCGATCTCGACCCGGTCGACCTCGTCGATCAAGAGCACAACCGGCCGGTCGGAGCGAATTGCCTCCAGTAACGGACGAGTGAGTAAGAACTCCTCGGCGAAAATGTCGTCTTCGATCTCCGACCAATCCCGGTCGGAGTCCGCCTGGATGCGGAGGAGCTGCTTCTTGTAGTTCCATTCATACAGGGCTTTAGATTCATCCAGGCCCTCGTAGCACTGCAGGCGAATGAGGCGCCGTCCGGTGAGCTTGGCGAGTGCTTTGGCGAGCTCGGTTTTTCCGACTCCGGCCGGTCCCTCCACCAGAATCGGTTTTTGCAGACGCCCGGCCAGGTAGACCACCTGGGCGATTCGCTCGTCGGGCAGATAACCCTCCGCGGTCAGAGCGGCGGCGACGGAGGCGGGCGACTCCATGCCCTGATCGCTCATCGCCGGATGATTATCTGACCTGGCCACTGCCCTGCACCATCCATCTTTCGCAAGTCAGGGCTTCGAGTCCCATCGGACCCCGCACGTGAAGCTTTTGCGTGGAGATCCCAATCTCGGCCCCATAGCCAAATTCCTCCCCGTCGGTGAATCGGGTGGAAGCGTTGACCATGACCACCGCCGAGTCGAGCTCGCGGACGAATCGATCGGCTGACTCGAGGTCACTCGTGATGATCGCTTCCGTGTGTCCGCTCCCAAACTGGCGAACGTGGCTGATCGCTTCGTCGACCGAATCGATGACTTTGACAGCCATCACTAGATCGAGATACTCGGTCGACCAATCATCTGTCGACGCCTCCAGCAGCTCTTCGACAAACGAACGGGCGGTCTCATCGCCTCTCACCTCCACCCCCGCCTCGCCCAGGAGTTTCGTGACCTGGGGAAGGAAGTCTGCCGCCACCGATTGGTGAACGAGAAGCTTCTCGGCCGCGTTGCAAACGCCGGGCCGGGAGACCTTCGAGTTGACGACGATATCTGCAGCCAGGTCGAGATCGGCGCTCGCATCGACATAGATATGACAGTTTCCGGCACCGTCGATCACATATGGAACCGTGGCTTCAGCCTCGATGGCGGCAATCAGCTTGGGGCCTCCCCGCGGCACGAGGAGATCGATCCAATCTTTGGCTTGCATCAGGGCTCGAGCGGCTTCGCGGCTCGGATCGCTCATCACCTGCACGGCGTCGGCCTCGAGTCCCGCCTCGACCTGGGCTCGACGGAGGATCTCGCCGATGGCCAGGTTTGACCGCAAGGCGTAGCTCGAGCCGCGGAGAACGACGGCATTCCCGGCTTTGAGGGCCAGCCCAGCGGCGTCCGCGGTCACATTGGGCCTGGCCTCGAAAATCACCGCCACCACGCCGAGCGGCGCCCGGAATCGGGTCATACGCAGGCCGTTCGGTCGAACGAAGCCCGCAGTGACTTCGCCGACCGGATCGGGCAGTGCCGCCACCTGGCGAAGACCGCTCGCCATCCCTTCCACTCGGGCCGGGGTGAGGCGGAGTCGGTCGAGCAACGCCCCGCCGATCCCCTGAGATTTTGCCTCATCCACATCTCCGGCATTCGTATCGAGCAGACGCTCGGTTTCGGCTTCGAGACCAGCCGCCGCTGCCTCCAGGGCGCGGTTCTTGAGATGCGTATCCGCCATCGCCTGACGACGAGAGGCCGCTCGCGCCGCTTCGCCAATTGCCTGGATCATCGACGGGCAGTTTAAGGGCGGCGCACTACTGGCCCTCAGACCAAGACCACCAGGTCGTCACGGTGGACTGCCTCCCGGCTCCCTCTCTGACCGGCGAGGCTCTGAAGTGAAGTCGAATCCAACGCGACCAAGCCCTTGGCGACCAGAGCAGAGTCAGGGCTGACGATGTCGACCGCGGCACCTTCGGGGAAGGATCCCCGAACTTCCATGACCCCTACTGGCAATAGGGACCGCGCTCTCTCAACCAACGCCGCCACCGCTCCCCCATCGACGACGACCGTACCGGCGGAGGCAAGGCCGAATGCGATCCAAAGCTTGCGGGCGGCAAGTTTTTGCGCACGGGGATCAACCCAGGTGCCGATGTCCTCCCCGGCCAGCACCCGGGGAAGCAAGGCGGGGGCTTTGGCCGAAACGATCAGAGTTGGAACCGCCGACCAGGCGGCCATTCGCGCCGCCGCCACCTTGCCGGCGACTCCGCCTGACCCCAGGGGCCCCGCCCCGGAAAGCTGATCAAGAACCGGATCATCGAAGGTCACTGTCTCGAGCAATCGTCCGCTCGCCAGACGGGGATCGTCGGTGAAGAGCCCCTCGGTATCGGTGAGGATCAGGAGGAGCCCGGCCGAGACCAGGTGCGACACCATCGCCGCCAAACGATCGTTGTCGCCCAAACGCAGCTCTTCGACGGCGACGGTGTCGTTCTCATTGACGACCGGGACTATCCCGAGCCCGAGCATGCGCTCGAGGGCGGCGCGGGCATTGAGATATTGGTCGCGGTTGCCGAGGACATCGCGGGTCAAGAGAACTTGTCCGGCAACTCGGCCCCGCCCCGAGAACCCGGCCGAATAGCGCTCCATCAGCTTGCCTTGGCCGACGGCCGCCGCCACCTGCAGGCCCGCCAGGTCAGCGGGACGTCGCTCCAGGCGCAGGGCGGGCAGTCCCGCGGCCACTGCACCCGACGTCACCAGGACAGTGGGGTGACCTGCGGAGAAACAATCCGATACCAGTTGAACAACTGCATCGACGGCCTCCGCGTCGATTCCTCCGGCTGCTGCGGCGAGACTCGAAGATCCCACCTTGACCACGACCCGCGCCCCTTCTGGAATTGCCTTTCTCATCCCTCGGAGTCCTGTTGGTACTCGAGAACCAGGTCGCCGATCCGAACCTCATCCCCAGGCTGCGCTCCTGCCTCCGCCAGCGCCTCGTCAACCCCCATCCGAGCCAGCCGCTGAGAAGCGATGCGGGCGGCATCGGGGTTGGTGAGATCGGCAAAAGCCACCGCTCGTTGAGCCGCAGTTCCCTCCACCCGCCAACCGCGGCCTTCCCTCGAGATCCTGAGGTCGGAGACTGCCGGGCGGTACAGCACGAAGCCGGGCCGGTCCGGTGCTGCCTTGTGAGCGAGATCGACCAGGTCGGCAGTGGCATGCAGGAAACGCCCGATCCCCTCGCCCGAGACAGCCGAGATGACCATCGCTTCCGGAACGATTTCCGTCGCTCGACTCGCCTCGGGAAGGTCGCCCTTGCTCAGGACCACCAGCTGGGGGCGGTGGGCGAGTTCGGGCAAATAGCGCTCCATCTCCGCCCGGAGGACCTCGAGTTGTCGATCAACCGAGTCGGTCTGCAGTGGTGACGGGTCGAGCACAATCACCATCACGCGCGCCCGTTCGACATGACGGAGAAACTCATGTCCCAGTCCCCGACCTTCGGCCGCTCCCTCGATCAGTCCGGGGATGTCGGCCAACACGAACTCCCGATCATCGACGGACACCACACCGAGATGGGGCTCCAGGGTCGTGAACGGATAGTCGGCGATCTTTGATTTGGCAGCCGAAACGGTGGAGATGATGGTCGACTTCCCGGCATTCGGATAGCCAATGAGGGCGGCATCGGCGAGCAGTTTGAGCTCGAAGGTGAACCACGCTTCTTTTCCGAATTCACCCTGCTCGGCGATCGCCGGAGCGCGGAGCTTGGGCGAGACGAAGGCGGCATTGCCCTTCCCTCCTCGACCGCCCCGGAGCACGGTCACCTCGTGGCCAGCGGCGACGAGGTCGGCGAGAACCGTCTTCTGCTCATCGATCACGACCGTACCCAGCGGGACCGGAACGACGAGATCCGAACCCTGGCGCCCGCTGCGGAGATCGCCTTGACCGTGGGTGCCGTCATCCGCCCGATGATGGGGCTGGCGCTTGTAACGGAGAAGGGTGGAGACGGAGGGATCGGCCCGAACGATCACATCGCCCCCATGGCCACCGTTGCCACCGTCGGGGCGGCCCTTTGGTCGTCCCTTCGTGCGGAGGAAAGACGACACCCCGGCCCCACCATTTCCGGCTTTTAACTGGACCCTGACGCGGTCGACGAACATGAGCGCCTCCCGCCTACTCGTTTAAGTGGTCAGTCGGCGACGACGCTGACTTGGCGCCTCAGATTTCGGGTTCCGTACTTCACCGTGCCTGCGCTGAGCGCAAAAAGGGTGTCGTCACTCCCCCGTCCGACGTTGTCTCCGGGATGGATTCGCGTTCCCCGCTGGCGAACAAGCACTGCGCCGGCGGAGACCACCTGACCGTCGAACACCTTGGGCCCCAAACGCTGGGCCGCAGAATCGCGACCGTTCTTCGAGGAACCACCGGCTTTGGTCTTGGACATGGTCAGTCTTCCTTGCTTTCTTCTTTAACTTCTGCCTTCGGCTTCTTGGTGGTCTTCTTTGATTTGAGATCGATCGCCGTGACTCGGACTTGGGTGTACTTCTGGCGATGCCCCATATGTCGTCGGTACCCGCTCTTGTTCTTGTACTTGAAGATGTCGATTTTTTCGCCCTTGGTTTCGCCCAGTACCTCGGCGGTGACCTTGGCGTCGGCAAGCTTGGCCCGGTCCGAAACCGAGTCGCCGTCGTCGGAGACCACCAGCAACGGGACGAAGGTCACCGAGTCGCCTGGGTCCTTGACCCGTTCGATCTCGATGACATCGCCGACCTGGACTTTGGCCTGCTTGCCGCCGGCGCGAATGATGGCATACATGCTTAAACCTCTGGCAAAGGGGAGACAAGAATTATAGACCTTTGAAAGGCGCTATCTCTCCCCCCAGCGAGCGAAGCGAGCTGTTTCCTCCTCCAGCGAGCGCAGCGAGCGTTGGGGGAGGTGTCGCCGAAGGCGACGGAGGGGGCGGGAGGGACCCGAAGGGCTGAGGGGGGCTAGTCGAACTCTTCGTCGCTCGGGAGCGTGGCGGTGATCGGGATGCCGTGTGTGGCGGCTTCCTCATGCAAGATCACGCCGCGCCCGCCACAGACCGTGCAGGGCTCAGAGAAGCTCTCCAGCAGGCCGGCCGAGACATTCTTTCTTGTCATCTCCACCAGGCCCAGGTGGGAGACATCGAACACCTGGGTCCGGGTCTTGTCTTTGGCGAGGGTTTCGCGCAGTCGCCGGAGAACCTTCTGCTGGTTGCCCTCGATCTCCATGTCAATGAAATCGATGACGATGATCCCGCCGATATCGCGCAGCCGGAGCTGCCGGCCGATCTCCTCGGCGGCTTCGAGGTTGTTCTGCAGCACGGTCTCCTCAAGGCTCGACGAACCGACGAATCGACCGGTGTTGACGTCGATGACTGTCAGCGCCTCGGTGCGATCGATCACCAGATGCCCTCCGCTTGGCAGATATACCCGTCGATCGAGGGCCTTCCGGAGCTGATCCTCGACGTGGTAGCGCTCGAAAAGCCCCATTTCTTCGTCATAGAACGAAACCTTTGAAACCAGGTCGGGAGCCGTCGCTCGGAGATAGTTGCAAACCTGGTCGTAGGCCTCTTGGTGGTCGATGAGGAGGCGCCGGAAATCGCCGGTGAAGTGCTCACGGATGACCTTTGTCAGCATGTCCGGCTCCTGATGAACCAGTCGCGGGGCGCCACCATTGACCGCAGCTGCTTCGATCTCAGCCCACAGCTTGACTAGGCGATCGATATCGGCCGCAATTTCCTCGGCCGAGGCGTGCATGGCCGCGGTGCGAACGATCACTCCGTAGCCCTCGGGACGGACCGTCGTGAGCACGTCGCGCAATCGGTCGCGCTCGGACTCGGGGAGACGGCGGGAGATCCCCTGGCTTTCGGAATCTGGAACCAAGACCAGATAACGGCCGGCCAGCGAGGGCATTCCGGTGAGGCGAGCCCCTTTGGCGCCCATCGCGTCCTTCGCCACCTGGACGAGCACCTCGTCGCCTTCCGAGAGCGCTTCCTCGATCCGAGCATGGCGTCCACCATTTCGCCGCGCGGATCCGACCTTTACGTCCGCCGAATAGATGACGCCGTTCTTCGTCGATCCGAAATCGACAAAGGCAGCCTCCATCCCCGGGAGGACATTGCGCACCCGACCGAGATAGATGTTGCCGACCAGGGACGATCGTTCTTCGCCGGCCACATAGTGCTCCACGAGCACCGGGCCCTCGAGCACCACTACCTGCGTTTGGTGGGGAAGGACCCGGACCAGCATCTGCTTGCGACCGGTCTCGGGGGCAACGATGACCTCTTCCTCGGGCCGGCGGCGGTTTTCCTCGGGCCGGCGGCGGTTTACCTCGGTTCGAGGTCGGGCCCCGTCTCGCGCCTCGCCGTCCCTTGCCGGGCCCTTCTTCCGATTGCGGGCAGGAGCAATCTTTTGCTCACTTACCCGCCGAACTTCGACTTTTTGTCCCCCAAACCGAAAGGACTTACGTTCTTCGGTTACGCCCTCGGTCCCACGCCGGACGATTTCCGGCTCTCTCTTGCGAAATAATGCCATCGGTTAGAGCTCCTGACTTTCGATGCGCGCGGGCCGAATTCCTGGCGACGGGCCGCGGCGAGCTTTCGGAAAAGAACCGGGTGAGTACGGCCACGACGATCACAAAGCCTTGGAAGAACCTGGTTGTCCTGGTTGTGCTTTGGGTGGTCACCGACTCGGCCGGTTCGAAAACGAAGAAACACCACTCAGAGTGAGCGGTGGCGGCAGTTTATCACGGGAGCCTGGTTTGAGAGATTCTCCGTCTAGTTGAGGGCGAGGGCGGGCTGCTCGGCCTCCTCGTTGGAGTAGCACCCACGGCAGCGCGCCTCGTAAGCGCCTTGTGCCCCGAGGACCACCAGTGAATCCGAGCGAACAATCCGCTGAGTGAAGAGCCCGGGGCCACCGCAGCGGTGGCAGACCGCCAGCATTTTGGTCACGAACTCGGCCCGTCCGGAGAGAGCGGGGATCGGTTCAAATGGCCGCCGCAGGTAGTCGGTGTCGAGTCCCGCCACGATCACCTGTTTGCCGGCGGCGGCGAGGTGCTCAGCGACCTCAACCAGGCCCTGGTCGAAGAACTGTCCTTCGTCGACGCCCACGACCAGCGTGGCATCGTCGATCGCCCGTAAAAGCTCGGCAGAGTCGGAGATGGGAATCGCATCGACCGTCATCCGCGAATGAGAGGTCACCCGGTTCTCGCCGTAGCGATCGTCGAGCGCCGGTTTGAAGGTCTGAACCGGCAGTCGAGCGATCCTGCTCCGGGTCACCCGCCTTATCAGTTCCTCGCTCTTGCCAGAGAACATGGGGCCGCAGATCACCTCGATCCACCCGGTCCCCGACGGTCGAAACATGGGTGGCGACAGTAGCCGTTTGGCGACCTCCGAGCGCCTGGGTTCGATCTAGGAATGGATGGTTTCGCCCGGGACCGGGGAGCGACGCAACCAGATCGAGTTGGCGATTCCGATACATATGGAGAAGTTGAGGAAGGAGGAGCCGCCGGCGCTCATGAAAGGCAACGGCAGTCCGGTGACCGGCATGATGCCGATGGTCATTCCGATGTTCACGAGGACGTGAAAGGCGAAAATCGAGGCTATTCCCATCGCCAAAAGCGCGCCGAATCGGTCGCGAGCTGCGCCCGCAATCACGAGCAAACGCCAGACAAGGACGAGGAAGGCAGCAATGACGATGATGCCGCCAACGAAGCCGAGCTGTTCGCCGACGGCCGTGAAAATGAAGTCCGTCCCCTGCTCGGGCACATACTGGAAGTTGGTCTGTTGACCCTGGAATAGACCTTTGCCGGTGAGCTGGCCGGAACCCACCGCCAGGATGCTCTGCCGCAGATTCCAGCCGATGCCGGTGGGGTCGAGATTGGGGTTGAACAGCACACGGATCCGATCGAGCTGATAGGACCTGAGCAGGCCGAACTGGAAAACGGCAATTCCCACCGCCAGGCCGGCACCCGAGACCACGAGGGCCTGACGAGCAGAGATTCCTGCCCCGAAGAGCAGCACCATCAGCAAGAAGGCAAAGATCAGCATCGTGCCCAGGTCGGGCTGGAGAAATATCAGCGCCGCCGGAACCACCATCACCATCAGGGCCTGGAGGATGCGCTGCCACTCGAGTCGGGCGGCCGGACGGGCCAGGATCGCTGCCAGCGTCAGCAGACAGGCGGTCTTCGAGAATTCTGAGGGCTGCAGCTGGAAGATCCCGAAGTCGTACCACCGCTGGGCACCCTTGACGGCGGGGAATAGGAAGACCGCGGACAGGGACACCACCATTCCCCCATAGACGATGTGGGCGAGATGTCGAAGCTCCCGATAATCGACGAAGGAGAAGACAGCGACGAGTATCAGCCCGGCGGCAACGAAGATCATCTGCCGCTCCATTGAGAACGAGGCGGGAAGATTGTTGCGCTCCAGACCCACTCGGGTGGCCGAGTAGATCATCAACAGACCCATGAGCGCCAGACTCACGGAGGCACCGATCAGAACCCGGTCGGGCGAGTTGCGCCGGCGATCGGAAACCGCGGGGGGAGCGTCGGGGCGAGCCAGCAGAGTCATCAGTCGGCCGCCGCCCCCTCGACGATTGGCGTTGGACTCTCCCCCATCAGGTATTGCATGATGTGGCGTCCCACGGGCGCCGCGACCCGTCCTCCGCTGCCGCCTTCTTCGATCAGGACGGCGACCACCCAACGGGGGGAATCGAGCGGACCGGCTCCTACGAACCAGGCGTGGTTGTCGTTGTTGGCGATCGTCTGTCCAGTCCCGGTCTTGCCGCCGACACGATCGATACTCGACCCGAAGTCCCCGAAGGCGGCCGCGGCGGTGCCCGAGGTGACGACTCGGTTCATGTCTGACAATAGGGAGGCGTGGACCTCGGGACTGAGCCCGACCTGCTCTCCCAACCCGCTCGGGCTTTCATAGGCCAGAGAGCCGTCGCGGTTAACCGCGCGGGAAACCACGTGAGGGGTGAACGAACGACCTCCATTCACCAGCATCCCATAGGCTTGGGCAACCTGCAGCGGGGTGGACGTGAGCTCACCTTGGCCGATGGCGAAGTTCATCAGGTCTCCACCGAGGAAAGGGCCCTCGGCCAAGTCGAGCCGGCTCGGCTCCAGGCGGGCGGGAGCATCAGGGTTTTCAAGTTGGTACTCCTTCCACTCCTGGAAGAGCGCCCGGTCGGGCACAATCCCACCCGCCTCGCCGGTGAGGTCGATGCCGGTCCTCTCCCCGAAGCCGAGTGAGCGAGCCCAGGATTGGATGATGCTTTCCTGGTCGGTCAGCTTGTACTCGCGCCAAGTTCCCAAGGCGATTGACCAGAAGAAGATGTTGCACGACTGTTCGAAGGCGTCATGAATATTCAGCCAGCCTTTGTCGCCCGTGTACCAATCGTGGAAAATCTGTTGGCTGCCCTCCTCGAAACCTGGCAATCGCAAGGTCCCGTTGCAGTGGACCAGACCGTCGGCCGGGTTCACCTGGGGTAGGTCGGCGGGCAGAGGGAGATTCTCTTCCTGGAAGGCGACGTAGGTGATGGCCTTGAAGGTCGAGGCCGGTGGATAGAGGCCGGCGATAACCAGATTGTTGAAAGCCTTCGAATCGTTCAATGCCGAGAACGTGGCGGCGTCCACCCCGCCGACGAAGAGCGACGGATCGAAGTCCGGTACGGAAGCGAGGGCGAGAATCTCGCCGTTGGTCACATCGAGCACCACCGCCGCCGCCCGGAAGGCATCGTGATTGACTTCCTGCCCATTGGCCCGATCCTCGTCCTTGACCTCGTTGGCCAGAAACACACCGCTTTCGAGAGCCAGTTCGACCACTTCCTGCAGCCGCAAGTCGATAGTGAGATAGAGCGATGCTCCCTGGATGGGGTTGACGGGCTCTGACTCCTCCAGCACCTCAGATTGCCGATTGAGGCGCAGCTCGCTGTAACCCGCCGTTCCCTGGAGCAACTCGTCGTACACCCTTTCCACGCCCAGCTTCCCGATGCGGGCGTTGAGGTCGAGTTCTGGCCGTTCTTCAAGGTCGGCCTCATCGGGCAAGCCGAGATGCCCTACAACATGAGCTCCCGTGGGCCCGGCGAGGTAAACCCGTTGTGGGAGTTTTTCGATGCTGACGCCGGGAAGAGCACTGAGCTGCTCGTTGATGCGATAGGCGGTGTCGGTGGAAACCTCGGTGACCGGAAAGCGACCATTCAGACCCGCGGCCTCGTAGCCGGCTTCGATGTCGGCCGCGGGGACGCCGAGAAGGCCGGACAGCTTTTGAATGAGGGCATCTTTCTGGTCAGGAGCGATGAACCGACGGTCCACCACCAGCCGGGGGACAAAACGGCTCGTGACCACCATCACTCCGTTTCGGTCGAAGATGTCGCCGCGGGCGGGCTCGCTTCGAATTTGAACCCAGGTCTGCTCCTCGACGATCTCCGCGCTCTGCGCACCCTCGGCAACTTGCACGAACCACAGGCGAATTCCAACCACGCCGAACATGGCGAGAAAGACGGTGGCGAGAATGGTTAATCGCGCTCCGAACTTCACGCCGTCACTCCTCGCCCCGGTTGCAACAACCTAGTTAGCGGAATGGCTAACAGCGAGCCTATGAGAAAGTTGGAGAGCGGTACCTGGATCAGGCGAGGCACGATTTGAGATCCCAGCTCGCCCGACTGGCCGAAGGTGATCCCCACCACGAGCAACAAGACGACGGAAGCGGCGGTGAGCAGCGCTATCCAGACGCCGGCAGCCAAAAAGCCCGATTCCGCCCGGGTGCGGGTTCTGACCGCGAGGTAGGCGATCACGGTGTACACCAGGGCCCTAAGGCCGAGGACCGAACTAGCTATCGACAGGTCCACCATGGCGCCGGCGAGGAAGCCGACGAGGAGCGCAGATGTGGGGTGGAGGGTGAGCGCCGATGTGCACACAACGAGCACCACGAGATCGGGCGTGAGCCAGTTGAAGCGTCGAAAGAGGGTCGCCTGGACGACCAACCCCACCAGGGCCATCAACAGCGCAACGACGACCGACCGACTACTTCTCATCCGCCCGCATTTGTTGTGGTCGAGCTGGACGCGGGCGGTGCTGTCGTGGTTGTGCCGATAACTACGTCGCCCGGCTCCGGGGGCCAAGTGATCACCACGACCACTCGCAGGGAATCGGGATCGGCGAACAGCCGGACGGAGGTGGAGATCGACGTTCCCTCGAGGCCGGCATCCTCTGTCACCTCACCCACGGGCAGGCCTTGCGGGAAGGTGAGCGAGACCGAACTCGTCACCACGAGGTCGCCCGCCTGCAACGGTTCGACGGCGTCGAATACCTCGAGGTCGAGGAAGTCTGATCCAAAGCGGCTGGCCAGGGTGCCCACCTGCCCGTCAACCAAGACGGTGACGGCTTCGCGATCCTGAGTGATGGGGACAACGGTGGCATGGGACGGAGAGACCTCGACCACCTTTCCCACGACATATCCAAAGGGATCGGCCACGGGATGCCCCAGCGCCACCCCTTCGTCGGATCCCTTATCGATGATGAAGCTGGCGCCAAATGGGTCGGGTCGCCCGATGACATTGGCCGCCACCTGAGCGGTTTCGGCGTCGATGATCTCCAGGTCGTTGAGCTCCTCGAGCACCTGGAGCCGAGCCATCAGATCCTGGGATCCGGCCAGTTCGGCCTGCAGCCGTGCCACCTCCTGACGAAGCGCCAGATTCTCGGCCCGGAGTGTGGCCAATCCCGCCAACGTGTCGCCGAGGTCGGCCACTGGATCGATCACCGTCGCGGCCAGGTTTTGCAGCGGCGCGATCACGCCCAAAGCACCGCTCCGGATCCCTCGGCTGAGGTCGCCTCCCGACAGGCGGACATCAAAGGTCATCATCAGAAACGCGAGAACCACCAAGGTGATAAACGTCGGCAAGGTCCGGTCCCGGCGCGACTCGCGATCGATCATTCGTTCAGAGGCTTGCAACGAGGGCCGGATGGACCGGCCGGATCATGGTCGGGCGGACGAGGAGAGCAGGGTTTCGAACTCTTCGAGACACTTGCCGGAGCCCTGGGCCACCGACTGCAGCGGTCGGCGAGCAGTGACTATGGGCATACCCGTCTCGTGCGCTAGGCGCTCGTCCAGGCCGACCAACAATGCTCCACCCCCGGTGAGAACGATGCCCCGCTCCATGATGTCGGCTGCCAATTCGGGGGGCGTCTTATCGAGAGTGAACTTGACGGCGTCGACGATGGCTTGCGTCGGCTCGTCGATGGCTTCTCGAATCTCCGGACTCGACAGAAGGATGGTCTTCGGCAGACCGGTTACCAGATCGCGGCCACGGACTTCAGCAGACGGCTCATCGGCGTACGGCCAGGCAGAACCGATCGCCATCTTCACTTGCTCGGCCGTGCGCTCGCCGAGGAGGACGTTGTACTCCTTCTTTACCCATTCGATGATCGCCTCGTCGAGCTCATCGCCCCCGGTACGAATCGATCTACTGACGACGATGCCCCCAAGGGAGATCACTGCGACTTCGGTAGTGCCTCCCCCCATGTCGACGACCATCGATCCGGACGGTTCGCCAATGGGCAAGCCGCACCCGATCGCCGCGGCCATCGGCTCTTCAATTGTGTAGGCACGGCGGGCACCGGCGTGATAGGCCGCCTCTTCCACCGCCCGTCGCTCGACGGGGGTGATGCCGGAGGGCACGGCGACGACGATCCGCGGGCGGGCCCAGCGACGACGGTGCACCTTCTGGATGAAGTATCGGAGCATCTTCTCGGTGATATCGAAGTCGGCGATAACGCCGTCGCGCAGAGGACGAATCGCCCTGATGTAGGCCGGCGTCCGGCCAATCATGCGCTTGGCTTCCATTCCCACCGCCAACGCCCGGCCGTTCTGAACATTGATGGCCACTACCGAGGGCTCGTTCAACACGATCCCTTGGCCGCGAACAAAAACCAGGGTGTTGGCTGTACCCAGGTCGATGGCCATGTCCTGGCCTGCGAATGAAAAGAGATTTTCGGCCATAGCAGAAACGGAGAGCCGCGAAAAGGACCGGCGGAGTGTAGGACCGGTGGCCGAGGTCTGTCAGATCAGCCGAAGAAGAGGTCGAGCTCTCGTTCCGCCGACGCCGGGCTGTCCGAGCCATGGACGATGTTTTGGGTCACCGCCAGCCCATAGTCTCCGCGAATGGTGCCCGGGCCGGCCTTCATCGGGTCGGTAGGCCCGATCACGGCCCGAGCGGCATTGACTGCTCCCTCCCCGCTCCACTCCATGGCTACCACCGGCCCGGAAGTTATAAAGCTCAGCAGTTCCTTGAAGAACCCCTTGTCGACGTGCTCGGCATAGTGATTGTGGGCAAGTTCTTGGTCGATGGTGAGCATCCGCAGGTTGGTCAGGGTCAGTCCTTTGCGCTCAAAGCGCCCGATGACTTCGCCGATAAGGCCACGGGCGACACCGTCTGGCTTGATCATGATGAAGGTGCGTTCCATTGCCTTCGACGGTATCAGCGCTCGTTTCGCTGGGGAAGGTCCGTCCCTTCGACGATGCTGCGGATCAGGCCCACTAGATAGAGCGACCCCGCCACGATGACCCCTCCTTCTGGTCCGGCCAACCGCCGAGCGGTCTCGAGGGCGAGGTCTGGCTCGACAACGGCCTGAGCATCGATGTCGAGGGCTTCGCTGACCAATACCGCCAGGTCCTCGGGCGGGTAAGAGCGATCCGCGCCCGAGGAGGTGACCACGGCGGCGAAAACCCGCCCGGCCAGCTCTCCGAGCATTCCCGGAATATCCTTGTCTTTCATCGCCGCGAAAAGCAGCACCCATCGCCGCGGATCGAAGCTCTCATCCAGTGCTCGGGCGAGGGAGGCAAAACCCTGCCGATTATGAGCGCCGTCGAGCACCACGAGAGGGCTAGAAGCGATAGGTTCCAGCCTCCCCGGAGACGTGACGGTTTCCAAGCCACGGCGGAGCGCATCCCCCTCCAGAGCTCGACCGAGAAGGGCCTCGCAAGCTGCGATCGCCACCGTCATGTTGATCACTTGATGACGGCCGAGAAGCGGCAGGAAAATGTCGTCGTAGTCGCCCTCGACTCCTGAGACCTCACATAGCCATCCGCCGACCGCCTGGCTGGAGCCCTCGAGCAAGAAATCTCGTTGATACGCGAGATGCCTTGCGCCCTGTTGATCGGCAACCATGGCCGCGATGTCTCGAGCTTCCGGTGGCAACGGCCCGGTAACCAGTGTTGCCCCCTGCTTGGTGATCGCGAGTTTCTCGGCGGCAATGGCAGCAAGTGAGTCGCCCAGAAACTCGGTGTGATCGAAGTCGATGCCGGTGACGACTGCCACCTCACCCCGGGCGGCATTGGTTGCGTCCAATCGACCGCCGAGGCCGACCTCGAGCACCCCCACATCGACGGCCATCTCTGAGAACCAGGCAAATCCTACGGCCGTAGTCAGTTCGAAATAGGTCAGGCGGTCGGTCCCCCGGCTCTCGAGGATGTCGGCAAAAGCAGCTACATCGCTCATCGCCTGTGCGAATTCGTCTGGAGTTGCCTGACGACCATTTACTCCGATCCGTTCTTCTACTCGCTGCAGATGCGGGGAGATGAATGTGCCCGTATTGAGTCCGTGAGCTGCCAGAACTGCGGTCACAATCCGGCTCGTCGAAGTCTTGCCGTTGGTCCCGGCAACATGAATGATTGGATAGCCCTCCTCGGGGTGCCCCATCATCTCGAGCAGTGTTTTGATCCTCTCGAGTCCCGGACTCATCCCCTGGCCGATGTGCGCGTCGAGATAAGCCAGGGCGGAGGGATAGTCCATCGGGTCACGGGAGGATACGTTCCTGAGAACACCAAAACGGGGGTCCCGTTAGCCGGGACCCCCGTTCGAGAGCGTTACAGGTGGTTCTAGCTCCAGCTGCGGAGCGACTCCTTCTCTTCCATCCGCCGCGAGGCTGCCAGGAACAGAACGCCTGCGGCCGCCAGACCAGCTGCGATCACGCCGAGGCCGGTGGTCGACACCCCGGTGAAGGGGAGGGTCGCTTGGGTCACCTGAGCGACAGCCGGTGCCGAGACCTGGATTCCTGCCACCTCGGCCTGAGGCTCGGTAGAGGTGGTCGCCTGGCTGGTCGACGTGGTCTGCTCGACCGTGGTCGTCGAACCCTGGGGCTGCGTCGTGGTTGGCGCCGCCGTCGTGGTCGGGGCCAGCGTGGTCGTCGGAGCCAAGGTTGTGGTCGGGGCCAGCGTGGTCGTCGGAGCCAAGGTTGTCGTCGGGGCCAGCGTGGTCGTCGGAGCCAAGGTTGTCGTCGGGGCCAGCGTGGTCGTCGGAGCCAAGGTTGTGGTCGGGGCCAGCGTGGTCGTCGGAGCCAAGGTCGTGGTCGGCGCAGCAGTTGTGCTGGGCGCGGTCGTGCTCGGGGCCGTGGTGGTCGTCGTCAACACGACGTTTTTGATCGCCCAGTGCGAAAGCCCACATTGAATCCCCTGGCCGCAATCAGCGGGCGGGAGATACGGACCCGTAGTCCCGGCTGTGCTGACCGAGTAGAGGTTGTAGCTGTTTCCGCCCTTGACACACAGGTCGAGGCTGTAGCCGGCGTTAAGCGTCACTGATACCGACGAGCCGTTGCTTGTTATCGAACCCCATGGCCCGGAGGTGGGGTTCTCGGTCCAGCCTCCAGCCGTGTTGCAGTTTCCCAAAATGGGGGCGGCCAGTGCTGGACCGGCGATCACTGCTACCAGTGATGCCAGGATCAGAAGCACCCCCGCAATCCCCATGCTGCGTCTGTGCGCCAGCGTTTGCATTTCGTTGCCTCCCGTATCGCTCTGCGCGAAACAGGCCGGTCGCACCACTAGCTCCACTCATCCCAGGTGCCCGCCTTACGGGATGAGGATCAAAGCCTCCCACTCGCCCCAGCCACACCCTGTGGCCGCTTGCCACTCAAGGTAGTGGGAGTGGGACGCCCGTCTAGGACAGTAAATCTCGAAGCGAAGTGACTAGTGACGTACCGAAGTCAGTCCCAGGAGCGGCTGGCCGGCTCCCCGGAGCGGGAGAGGGCGAGAAGCAACAAGCCCAAGGCCGCCAGCGAGGCCGCCACCGAGGCCACCGAGGTAGCAGGAATGCCCGTAAATGGAAGCGTTCCCTGCGTGACCTGAGCCACGACCGGTGCGGTGACCTGGATCCCCAAGACCGTGACACCGGTGGTCGACGACGGCCCCGACCCACTCGCTCCCCCGATCGTGGTGGTGGTTGTAGATGTCGACGAGGTGGGAGTGGTTGCCTGCGTGGTGTTAGAGCCGACCGTGGTAGTCGTGGTCGTTGGAGCGGTCGTTGTCGTGGTGGTAGTCGTCGTAGTCGGAGCGGTCGTGGTGGTAGTCGTCGTAGTCGGAGCGGTCGTGGTGGTAGTCGTCGTGGGCGATGTTGTTGTTGTCGTGGTGGAAGCTGTCGTGGACGATGACGTCGTCGTGGTGGAAGCTGTCGAGGTCGAGCCACCGGTGGTGCTGGAACCACGAGTAGTAGTAGATGCCTGCGTTGTGGTCGTCGCCTGACAACTCGGAAAGTGGCTCAACACGAGCATGCCACCGGCGACGTCGTCGGAGGCCGAAAGCAGCGTGTCGCCGGCTGACAGATTGATGTAGTAATGAAGGACATCGGCCGGTGAATTTGGGTCGCTTCCGACCGAGATCGTGCCCACATTCTGAAAGGTCGCCGTCAGAGTCCCCGACGTGGCGTTGGTCTGATTGTGGACCCAATGCCATTCACCGCCACAGCTCACTGTTGGGAACTCCGGGTTGCTCTGCGGAATCGCAATAGCTGGTCCCGCAATCACTGTTACAAGCGATGCGAGGAGCAGTAGTACCCCCGCAATCCCCATGCTGCGCCGACGCGCCAGCGTTCTCATTTAGTTGCCTCCCGATTAGCCCCGCCAACAACGGTTGGCGCCAATTCTCAATGTAACCCCGTACCCACACTTCGTGGGCTGGCCCGGTCGGGGAAAATTACATGGTTGTCGGCATGACTGCCAACCGGCCGATCAGGTCGCCGGACCTAATTAGTCAGGCGGAGCGCTCCCGGAGGACTTCGGGAAGAGGTACCAGAGTCGGATTGGTCTTATTACGCACGGCCTCGGCGTCGACCACCACCCGCCCGACATCTGACCTCGAGGGCATGTCATACATGGTGTTGAGGAGTATCTCCTCGAGAATCGCCCGCAGACCCCGAGCCCCGGTGCCGCGCTTGATGGCGAGCTCAGCGATCTCCGCCAGGGCATCCTGATGAAAGACCAGCTCGACTCCGTCCATCTCCAGCATCCGGGCGTACTGCCTGGTGAGGGCGTTCTTCGGCTCGGTGAGGATGCGTCCGAGCTGCTCGCGGTCAAGGTCCTCCACGGTGGCCACCACCGGCAGTCGTCCGATGAATTCCGGGATGAGGCCGTACTTGATGAGGTCCTCTGGCATCACCTGGGACAAGAGCTCGGCGGGGCGGATGTCGTGACGCGATCGAACCTCGGCGCCAAAACCGACCTGTTTCTTTCCGATTCGGGCCGACACAATGTCATCGAGTCCAGCAAAGGCGCCTCCGCAAATGAAGAGGACATTGGAGGTGTCGATCTGAATGAACTCCTGGTGGGGGTGCTTGCGACCACCCTGCGGAGGAACCGATGCCACCGTTCCCTCCAAGATCTTCAGCAGCGCTTGCTGTACCCCTTCACCCGAGACGTCTCGGGTAATCGAAGGGTTCTCGGCCTTCCGAGCGATCTTGTCGATCTCATCGATGTAGATGATTCCTTGCTCGGCCCGCTTGACGTCGAAGTCCGCCGCCTGGATCAGCTTGAGCAAGATGTTCTCGACGTCCTCTCCCACGTACCCGGCCTCTGTCAGGGCCGTGGCATCCGCGATGGCGAAGGGCACATTCAGTTGTCTGGCGAGCGTCTGGGCGAGAAGCGTTTTTCCGCAACCAGTCGGTCCGATCAAGAGGATGTTCGACTTCTGTAACTCGACGTCGTCACGGCGATGCTCACCGGAGCGAATTCGCTTGTAGTGGTTGTAGACCGCTACGGCCAGCTTCCGCTTGGCGTGATCCTGCCCAACCACGTAGTCATCGAGGTAGGTGGAGATCTCGATCGGCTTGGGAAGCTCGGTGAAACTCACCTCGGGGGTGGCGGAAAATTCCTCTTCGATGATTTCGTTGCAGAGGTCGATGCACTCGTCGCAGATATAGACGCCCGGCCCGGCGATGAGCTTTTTGACCTGCTTTTGGGACTTGCCGCAAAAACTGCACTTGAGCAGGTCCACCCCGTCGCCGAACTTCGCCATCAACCCTCCTAAGTGGCAGTCCTCCTAGTTGGAGGAGGCTACCGCAGATAGCTCGCGACGCGTGAGAATTGAATCGACCACTCCATACGTGACGGCGTCCTCGGCCACCATCCAGTAGTCCCGCTCGGTGTCCGAGGCGACTTTTTCATAGGTCTGGCCGGTGTGGTCGGCCAGGATGCGGTTGAGCTGTTCCCGCATCTGCACGATCAGCCGTGCCTGAATTTCGATATCGGTGGCCTGGCCTTGGGCGCCGCCATGGGGCTGGTGAAGCATTACCCGAGCGTGAGGTAGCGCAAATCGCTTGCCCGGAGTGCCTCCCGCGAGAATTACCGCCGCCGCCGAGGCCGCCATTCCCATGCAGACCGTGTTCACGTCGGGCTTGATGTATTGCATCGTGTCGTAGATCGCGAACAAGGATGTGATCGATCCTCCCGGCGAGTTGATATAGAGAAAGACGTCCTTGTCGGGGTCGTCGCTTTCGAGGTGAAGAAGCTGAGCCATGATGAGGTTGGCGATGGTGTCATCGATCGGCGTGCCGAGGAAGATGATCCGATCCTTGAGCAGCCGGCTGTAGATATCGAAGTAGCGCTCGCCGCGGCTCGTCTGCTCGAAAACAGTTGGAATCACATAGTTGTGCACGTCAGGCCTCCTCAACGATCTCGGCCTCAACCACTTCCTCTTCCACTGGAAGAGCTTCCACTGCTTCCGCTATTTCGGCTATCTCGGTGCCGAGTTCGACCGGATTGCCTTCTGCGTCGACAGTCTTGGCCCCGGCGATAACCGCTTCAAGGGCCTTGTTGCGGAGGATATCACCGGCGAATGACAAGGCTCGCGCACCCTCGGACATCGACTTGAAGACCTCCTCGGGGTTTTCGCTCATTGTTGCCAGGGCGTTGATCTCGGCGGTGAGCTCCTCGGGAGTCACTTCTATGCCTTGGTCCCTGGCCACGGCTTCGAGCGCCAAACGGGTCTTCAGGCTCTTTTCCGCTTGCGATCGCAAGTCCGCCTCAAGAGCGGGACCGTCGATCCCGGTGGCCTCCAGGTAGTCCTGAAGGCTGATGTCGTTGCTCTCGAGCCGGTGACTGAAGCGATGGAGGATGTCCTGCATCTCGGCCCGAAGCAGTGGTTCGGGCAATTCCACATGAGCTTCGTCGGCCAACAGGTCGAGGGTCGTCGCTCTCAACTCTCGAGCCGCAGCCAAACGCTTCGTGCGGGCGAGACGGTTGCGGAGCTCGGCTTCCAGCTCGCTGACGGTCTCGAACTCAGTGACCTCCTCGACCCAGTCGTCGTCGACCTCTGGCAGGACCTTTGACTTGACTTCGTTCACCTTGATGGTGAAGGACGCCTCAATGCCCGCGCGTTCCCCGAAGCCGGCGGGCAACTTGCTCGTGAACGTGACGACGTCTCCCGCAGCTTTTCCTGCCAGCTCCTCATCGGTCCCGTCCACTAGCAAGCCGGAGCCGACCTCATACAACAACTCCTCAGCAGTGGTCTCGGGAAGGGGCGCGTTTCCGTCGGTGGCGGTGATGTCGATTGACACGAAATCGCCACTCCCCGCCGGCCTATCGACCGTCTCCAGCGCGGCAAACTGATTCCTCATCCTCTCGATGCTCTCGCGAACGTCGTCTTCGGTGAGTTCCGGGCTCGGAACGACGATCTCCCGACCCCGAAAGTCGGGGGCGACGTCCAATTGCGGCCAGAGGGTCACCAGCACCTCGGCCTCGACTCCCCCCTCGATGTCGTTCATGCTCTCGAGCTGTGGGTTCACCACCGGTGAAAGGTCCTCTTCTTCCAGAATCGATTGAAGGCGCTGAGGGATCAGATCTTCGATCGCCTCCGATCGCAGGCGCGCCGCTCCCACCGCCGCTTCGACCACGGGTCGGGGAGCCTTACCGGGTCTGAACCCGGCGAGCTTCAGATCCTTCGAAATGCGTCGGGCAGCCGCGCTCTTGGCGGCATCGATCTCGGCATCGCTCAGGTTGACCACCACGAGTCGTTCAAAGGGGCCGACCTCCCGCACCGTCATTTGGATCCTCTCGCTTGTCGCTCGATGTTCTCCCGACAACCGGGAGGGTGGGGTGACCGAGGGGACTCGAACCCCCGACCTCCAGGGCCACAACCTGGCGCTCTAACCACCTGAGCTACGGCCACCGCGGAAGCGAACAGTCTACGAGGTCCAGGGCCACACGGCTCAACGGCTCTAACCCTGCTGAGCTACGGCCACCATGACTTGAGACTCGCTTCCCTCACCGAGTGCCCCCGGGAGGATTCGAACCCCCGACCAAGAGCTTAGAAGGCTCCTGCTCTGTCCTCTGAGCTACGGGGGCGCCGTGGTCCGG
>DATFFB010000116.1:0-3487 GCA_035250485.1 Acidimicrobiia bacterium | reverse complement strand
GACCGCCGTCCCCAGAGCCATCGAGAGCCAGGCGGGCTGGGCAGTGACGGTGCCGATCCGAAGGGACGCCACCTGGAGCGACGGGGCGCCGATCACGTCGGCCGATGTCGTCTTTACCTTCGAAACGGTGCGCGACCTCGGTCTGGGGGGTAATTGGCTTCAGAGCTATCCGCTTTCCAACCCCGCGGACCCCGATCAGATCGGTCTCACCAACGTGGAAGCCATTGGTGATCACACCGTCCGGTTCGAGTTCAATCGGGCACCGGGGCTCGCCATCTGGCCCCACAGCGTCGGGGTAGCGCCGATCATGCCCGCCCACTTCTGGAGGGCAGCAGTTGTGGGCGCTTCGGCCACCCGCGATCCAGTCGCCCATCTCTACCAGACTTCCGGCAGGGGAGATCCCTCGGGTGGGCCGATGATCTTCGATGAAATAGAAGCGGGAGCCTTCGTTCATTCGATCGCCAACTTCTCGTATCACGGAAGATCGAAGGCGGTCGAATCGGGTGGGCTCGCTTTTGACAGCGGCCCTTTCGTCAGCGACACCTTCTTCAGCATCTATCAGAGCCAAGCGGCTGCCGCGCTTGCCTTGCGGGCCGGTGAGATCGACTACATCTTGAATCCGCTGGGGTTGCCGCGCGGTCTCGCGGGAGAACTCGATCGCGACCCCAACCTGGCGGCGATCGCCAATGGGACCAATGGCTTCCGGTACCTGGCCTTCAACCTGAGACGTTTTCCGATGAGCATTCCGGAGTTTCGCGACGCCCTGGCGCTCATGATCGACAAGGAGTTCATGGCGGAGAGCGTCCTCCAGGGAGCGGCTGTGCCCATGTATGCATCGATCCCGCGGGGGAACCAGAGGTGGTTCAACCAGGCCGTGGCTGACGAGATTGCCTCTCCATACGTCGGCAAGACCACCGGAGAAAGGCTGGCCCGGGCCCTAGACCTCTTGGAGTCGGCGGGCTTCTCATGGGAGGTGGAGCCGATGATGGACGCCGAGGGTCGCGGCGTCTTAGGAGGCTCGGGGATTTCTTACCAGGGTCAAGATGTGCCCGCCCTCGAAATCCTCGCCCCCGGTCCCGGTTACGACCCGTTGCGTGCCACCTACGCAGTCTGGATCGAAACGTGGCTCGAGCAACTCGGTTTCCAAGCCGAGGCGAACCCGACTGACTTCGACAACCTGATCCATCGCGTCTACGTCCCCGACTCAGAGGGGGAACTCGATTTCGACATGTTCATCCTTGGCTGGACCCTGGGAAGCCCGGCCTGGCCCACTCACCACGAAGCCTTCTGGTCGGCCCGACACGACACCCTCGCCACCGGAGGCAACAACGCCACCGGCTTCAATGACGCAAATTTCGAGCGGTTGCTCGATCGCTACAACTCCACCCGCGATGCGGCCGAGGCCTACGACCTCCTGTGGAGCATGGAGGAAGTCATCGCCGCCGAGAAGCCCTACCTGATTCTTTTCGACTCGGGAATCTTCGAGATCTATCGAGAAAGCTCCGTCGCCTATCCGTTTGTCGAGACCCTCTCCGGAATCCAGAACCTGGAGGGGATGCAGTCATTGGTAAGGAGTGTCAAGTAACAAGAACGCCAGAGTTCCGGCGGGCCGGGACGGTCCCCAACGCCCGCCGGAGCTTGTCGGCCAGCGTGGCCGGTCGATCGTGAGTTCCGTGTCGACCGGCCACGCGATCTTACGGGGCCGGGCGAATCAGCGGTCAGCTAAACGACGTTGACTCCGGCGGCATTCAGCTCGGTGATCGACCTGTCTCCGTCACCAGGATCGAGGTCGACAGCAGCGGTGAGGGCTAAGGGCACCAATACTTTCCAGCCAAGGCGCAACCCGTCGAGGGCAGTGGCCTTCACGCAGTAGTCGAGAGCCAGCCCGCACACGACCAACTCAGCCGGGTTTGCTTTGATTAGCAGGGCGGCCAGCTCAGTTGGCTGCTCATCTCCTCTCTGGGGATCCCGCATTGTGAAGCCCGAATAGCCATCCTCGCCATTAGCGCCTTTGCGGACCACCGGCCCTTCTACCGCCAGTGCCGGATGAATCTCAGCTCCCCACGTTCCCATGACGCAATGCACGGGCCAGATGCCTCCGTCCTTCTCGAAATGGGGTGTGGAGTCGGGATGCCAGTCCTGGGTGTAGAACACCGGCACCCCCTTGCGTCCCGCCTCGATCACCATCTCGTTGATAGCCACCGCGATCTCCTCCCCGCCTTTGACATAGAGACTGCCGTTGGGATCGGCGAAGTCGTTCTGGCAGTCGACGATGACGAGAGCCTGGTTGTCTTGGAAGAGGTGGTGGGGCACGGAACGAGGTTAGATAGCGCATGCGTGATTTGGCCTCTGATGTTCTGCTCACCGATCAGTACCAATTGACGATGGCTCAGGTGTACTTCCGGGCCGGACTTCATGAACGTCCGGCTCGCTTCGAGCACTTTTTTCGCAGCTATCCCGACTACGGAGCCCACCAGGCCGGATATGCGGTCACCGCCGGGCTCCGCACCTTCCTCGATTGGCTGAACGGCGCCCACTTCGATCCCTTCGAAATCGATCACATCGCTGGTCACCCGACGACTACCGGCGACAAGATGTTCTCGCCTGACTTTCTCGACTGGCTCGGAGAGCACGCCGATTTCTCTGCCCTACGCCTGACGGCGATCCCGGAAGGAAGGGTCGTCCACCCGGGCGTGCCGCTGACGGTGGTCGAGGGGCCCCTGATCCTCTGCCAGCTCGTCGAGACCGCCCTGCTCAACCATCTCAACTTCGAAACGCTCATCGCCACCAAGGCCTCGCGCCTCTGGGAAGCGGCCCGGGGTGGGAACGTGCTCGAGTTCGGTGCTCGCCGTGCCCAGGGCTCGGGAGCACAATCTGTCGTCAGAGCGGCACTGATCGGGGGCGCCTCGGGCTCGTCCTTGGTGGGCCGTTCCTATGAGCTGGGCTTTCTACCTCGAGGGACCCATGCTCATTCGATGGTGCAGGCCTTCATGGCCCTCGGCATGGGCGAGCTCGGTGCTTTTTCCGCCTACGCCGACGTCTACCCCGACGACTGCTTGTTGCTGGTGGACACCATTGACACCCTCGAGTCAGGTGTGCCCAACGCCATCGCCGTTTTCGAAAAGCTGGCGGCCGGAGGACATAAGCCCTTGGGAATCCGCCTCGATTCGGGCGACCTCGCCTACCTGGCGGTGCGCTCCGCTGCCATGTTGGACGCGGCTGGGTTTGAAGACACGGTCATCGTGCTGTCGAGCGAGCTCGACGAGATCACGATCCGCCAGATCATCGAGCAGATTCTCGACGAGTCCCAACGGCTGGGGACCGATGGCGATGCAATCGTCCGACGTCTGGTTTACGGGGTCGGGTCGCGGCTGGCCACTTCGCAGGGAGATCCCTATCTCGACGGCGTCTACAAGCTGGCGGCGATCGAGGATCGAGGGGAGTGGGTCCCGGCCATCAAGCTCTCCGACACCCCGGCCAAGGTCCT
>DATFFB010000115.1:0-2086 GCA_035250485.1 Acidimicrobiia bacterium | reverse complement strand
CGACGAGCTCGCCACCGAGCTCCAGGAATGGTGCAAGGCCGCCCTGCTGCGCTATCAGTACCCGCACGTGGTCGAGTTCGTCGAGGACTTTCCGCGCACGACCACGGGCAAGATCCAACGCTTCAAGCTCCGTAGCTAGCGCTTCTTTGGGCTTTCTCTCTTCTGCGCGGATTTTCTTCAGCTATGGCGCGAAAGATCCGCACAGCACGGGTCCTCCGGTCTTGGTGCGCGGATTTTCTTGAGCTATGGCGCGATGTGATCTCTCGCGACATCGCTGACACATGTCTCGGGTGATCGCTGACATCCAAACTAGTTGCGGGTTCGGTTTGGTCTGGGTGGGCGACCAGGAGGCCGGCCGTTGGGTTGGTAGCGACGGGCGGGGTCGATGGTCAGCCGGTGGATGATCCGGTTGTCAGCGATAAAGGTGAGCTGGAGTTGGTTCCGGATCACCAGCACACGCCAACCCCCGTATTCGGCTCCGACCTGGACGACGTAACCCTCGAAACTGACCCGCCCGGTTGCTTCGATGGTGACCAGCTTGGCCTCCGTCGGAGAAGAGGTCGGTTTCCCCGGATGAGCCCGGGGGAGGGCTGTCCAAGCCTCGAAGGGGGTGGCCCCGTTGAGGGCGCGATGTCCCCGCTCGTGGTTGTAGAACCGGAGGAAGAGGTCGAGCTGGGCTTGCAGCTCGACTTGGCTCGCGGCCAAGGGATGGGCCCGGAGCCAGCGCTTCAGGGTCTGGTGCCACCGTTCCAACTTGCCACAGGTTTGGGGATGTCCGGGTGTGGAGCGGATGTGACGGATCCCCGCCCTCCGGAGGTTCTGCTCGAAGATGACCTCGGCCCCAGAGAGGAAGCGGCCGGTGAAACAAGCCCCGTTGTCGGAGATGACATGTTCGGGGAGCCCGTAGCTCTCCCCTCCCCGACAGAGCGCTTCCCAGGCAATCTCCGAGGTGGCCCCGGCCGCCGCCACCGAGGCGGTGATGAGCCGGGAGTGGTCGTCCAAGAGGTTCATGATCCACAGTTGTCGGCCGTCGGCCAACACCCATTGGGTGGCATCGATCTGCCAGGCCCCGTTTGGTTGCTCGAAGACGAAACGACGGCCGGCGGTCTTGGGGCGCTTCTCCGGCTGCGGAGATACCTGGCCTCTCCGCACCAAAACCCGGTGGATGGTCGCGACCGAGGGAACCCTCTGCCAGCCGTCCCGGCGGAGCCGGTAAGCGATCGACTGCGCTCCATGATCGCGGCCGTCATCGGAGAATTCCTTGCGCAGCCGGACGATCTCGGTCTCGGTGGCCAGGTCGACGGCCAACGGGGAGGAGCGGGGCCGGCGGGATCGTTCGATCAATCCCGCCGGCCCCTCCCGAGCGAACCGGCGCCGATACTTGTAAAAGGTCTGTCGGCTCAACCCCAGCTCATCACAGAGCCGGCTGACATTGACCGAGGACAGCCCGGCGGTAAACACCGCCAATAGCCGACTCTCCATCGCTACCGCCCTTCCGGCCATCCAACCTCCCAGATCGGAAGGCCTAAGTGTCAGCGATGTCCCGCGAGATGCCTGTCAGCGATCACCTGATACTCAACACTTCTTGAGCTATGGCGCGAAAGATCCGCGCAACGCGGCTCTGCCGCTCGTCCTGAGCGGATTTTCTTGAGCTATGGGGCGAAATATCCGCGCAGAAGGGTCGAAGGTAACCTCGGTCGGTGTACAGCCGGGAGGACATCGACCGGGTGCGGGCGGCCACCAGCCTGGTTGATCTGGTGGGCGCTGTCACCACGGTCAAGCGGTCGGGGCGGTCGTACTCGGCCGTGTGCCCGTTCCACCAGGAGAAGACGCCCTCACTCAGCCTCGACCCGATCCGCGGCCTCTATCACTGCTTTGGGTGTGGCAAGGGGGGCGACGTGTACACCTTCGTCCAGGAAACACAGGGCCTCGACTTCAACGAGTCGGTCGAGTTCCTGGCCCGTCAGGCGGGCATCCAGATCGAGTCCGATCCCGGTGCCAGCCGGCGCCGGGGCGAGCATGAGGAACTGGTCGAGGCCGTGCGTCAGGCGGTGCGCTTCTATCAGAAAACCCTTCGCGCGTCGCC
>DATFFB010000114.1:0-3042 GCA_035250485.1 Acidimicrobiia bacterium | reverse complement strand
GCCCATTACACCCGCCAAAATGAGGCCGACGCCCACGACGTCCTCCTCTGCATCCAGACCGGCGCCAACCGAGACGAACCCAACCGTCTCAAGTTCGACAGCACCGAGTTCTATCTCAAGACGGCGGCCGACATGCGGCGCCTCTTCCCCGAGGACACCTATCCCGGGGCATGCGACAACACCCTCCTGATCGCCGACCGCACCGAGGTCGAGCTCGAATTCGGCCGCTATCTGTTGCCGCAATTCCCGGTGCCGGAGGGACATACCGAATCCTCCTACCTCGAGCATCTAGTGATCGAAGGGGCGCGCCGTCGCTACGGGGAGATTTCCGGGGATATCGGCGACCGCATCCGCAGCGAGCTGGCCGTGATCAGCGAGATGGGCTTTCCCGCCTACTTCCTGATTGTCTGGGACCTGATCCGGTTCGCTCGGCAGCGACGGATCCGGGTGGGGCCGGGGCGGGGATCAGCGGCGGGGTCGATTGTCGCCTACGCCCTGCAGATAACCGATCTCGACCCCATCGCCCACGGCTTGATCTTCGAGCGCTTTCTTAATCCCGGTCGCCGCGAGATGCCCGATATCGACATGGACTTCGACGAGCGGTACCGGGGTGAGGTGATCCGCTACGCCGCCGAGAAATACGGGTCCGACCACGTCGCTCAGATCGTCACCTTCTCCACCATCAAGGGCAAGCAGGCCATTCGCGACTCGGCGCGGGTCCTCGGACATCCCTACGCCATCGGCGACCGGATCGCCAAGGCCATGCCGCCGCCGATTTTGGGACGGGAGGCGCCTTTGCAGGTGATCCTCGAACCGTTGGCCGCGGATGCTTCCCCCGACGAACGCAACTTCCATTCCAACGCCACCGAGCTGCGGTCGCTCCACGCCAGCGACCCGGTGGCGCGCGAGGTCATCGAGATGGCCCGCGGGCTCGAGCATCTGCGGCGACAGGACTCGATTCACGCCGCGGCGGTGGTGATCTCCCCCGAGCCGTTGATCGAGCTGGTTCCTGTGCAGCGGAAAGGAGAAGACGCCGAAGTCGTCACCCAGTACGAGATGAACGGCATCGCCTCTCTCGGCCTGCTGAAGATGGACTTCCTCGGCCTTCGCAACCTCTCCATCATCGAGCGCACGATCGAGCTCGTCGAGGGCGGCCGGGGAGTCAAAATCGACATCGACAACGTCCCGCTCGATGATCGGGCTGTCTTCGATCTCCTGAAGAGCGGTGACACGATCGGGGTCTTCCAGCTCGAGGGCACCGGTCTCCGGTCGCTAGTGCGCTCGCTGGCCCCCGATCGCTTCGAAGACATCGTGGCGCTGGTCGCGCTTTATCGGCCCGGGCCCCTGGGGGCGCAAATGCACACCGCCTATGCCGACCGCAAGAACGGAAGAACCAAGGTCGAATACCCGCATCCGGCGCTGGAGCCATTCCTCAACAACACCTACGGGATCATGGTGTATCAGGAGCAGGTGATGCAGGCCGCCCAGGCCATGGCGGGTTACACCATGGCCGAGGCCGATGAGCTGCGCTCGGCGATGGGCAAGAAGGTCAAAGCCAAGATGGCGGCTCATCGTCAGAAGTTCATCGCCGGCTGCGTGAAGCTCGGCCACCCGCAGAAGGTAGGGGCCGATCTCTTCGATGCGATCGAGCCCTTTGCCGGTTACGGCTTCAACAAGGCCCACGCCGCTTGCTACGCATTGATCGCTTATCAGACCGCTTGGCTCAAGGCTTATCACGCCCCCGAATACCTGGCTGCGCTGCTCACCGCCACCAAGCGCGACAAGGAGCGGACCGCGGTTTATCTAGCGGAGTGCCGCAACCAGGGAATCGATGTCCTGGTGCCCGACGTCAACGAGTCCGAGGTCGACTTCACGGTCCGGGACGGCAAGATCCGCTTCGGCCTCTCGGCCGTTCGCAATGTCGGTGAAGGAGTGGTGGAGAAGATCATCGCCGCTCGATCCGAGCGCCCGTTCACCGACTTCTTCGATTTCGCCGATCGGGTCGACCTCCTCGCACTCAACAAGCGGACCGTGGAGTCTTTGATCAAGGCCGGTGCTTTCGACGGGATGGGTCATAGCCGTAAGGGTCTCTTTCTCCGTTACGAGGAGATCCTCGACTCCACGGTCGAGCGCCGCCGCAACGAAGAGCTTGGTCAGTTCTCGCTGTTTGCCGCCGAGGTGAGCGAGACCAGCCCGATCCACGACGAGATGAGCACGTCGGAATGGTCGACCAAGGTCAAGCTTTCCTTCGAAAAGGAGATGCTGGGCCTGTACGTCTCTGATCACCCGCTGCTCATGGTGGGTACCACCCTCGCCATCGAGACGGAGCCGATCAGCGCCCTTACTGAGAAGCAGGATCGGGCCTCGGTGACCATCGGGGGCTTGGTGGCCGGAATCAATCGCCGCTACACCAAGAACAACGAATTGATCCTCTTCCTCCAGGTGGAGGATCTCGACTCCTCGGTGGAGGTGGTGATGTTCCCTCGGGTGGTGGAGGAATTCGGCCAGCTGATTACACCCGATGCCATCGTGCTGATCGATGGATCGGTTGACCAGCGCGGTGACGAGGTCAAGGTGCGGGCGCGCAATGTACGCGAGTTGAAGATCCGGACCGACTCCACCGTTCGACTGCGGATCGCCGCCCGCGCCATCTCGGCCCGGTTGGTAAGCCAGCTGAAGACGATCCTCCAAAGCCACCCCGGACCGGCGCCGGTAGAGCTGGCGATGGAGACCGGGGAGGCCCACAAGGTGCTGCGCTTCGACGACCGGCATCGAGTGGAGCCCTCATCGACGCTCTACGCCGAACTCAAAGCCCTGCTCGGCCCCGGGGCGGTGGTCTAAGGCGCCGGTTGTTCATTCTTTCGGCAATTGTGGGGGCTATGCGACCACCTGAACCGAAGGTTTGCTCTAGCGGCGGGTGCGTTCGGCCAGGCGGCCCTGATAGCGACCGAGGACATAGGTACCGAGGGCGAGACCACCGGCGGCACTGGTCCCGAGCACGAGAGCGATGGCGCGTTTGGTCTTGCGCGCAAAGATCACGAC
>DATFFB010000113.1:0-34809 GCA_035250485.1 Acidimicrobiia bacterium | reverse complement strand
GACACCGCCCAATTCCTATCCGGCCAGCTCAACGGCGAGCCGCTGACCGAGCTCTACTCGTTCGCCGAGGAGCTCGAAGAGGAGGCCACGGTCGCGGAAGACACGAGTGTTTATGCCGAGTACTCGGTTATCGCCGATGACACCGGTGCGATCTCAGTTGAGGTTCCGCTCGAGTGGAGCGACGTCGACGGACAGCCCTTCGAAGACGAGCAAGGCCGCTCAATCGTCGATGTGAGGGCGGCAAGCGATCTGACGTCGTTCCATGAGAGCTGGTCGACGCCGGGCATGATCGTCAGTGCCTCGTCGGACTGGGCGACTACTACTACCGAGGAGGCGTTGCTGGACGAGATCCAGGCCAACTTCACCGGCGTCTGCGAATTCGTTGGCCGAGAGGTTTACGAGGATCCGCTCTACACCGGTTCTTATGACACGTTCGTCAACTGCGGTGATGAAGCGGCCACTTACGTTGTCGTGGCGGCGCATCCGGTCGAGGCGAATTATTTGGTACGGGTCCAGGTGCAGGCCAACAGCGATCGCGACTTCGAGGCCCTGGACCGGATCCTGGCCAGCTTCATCGTCACCGGCGACGTTTAGCCGGCGAGATACCGATCCTCCGCCTCGTAGTCGAGGAACGGAGCGAAGAAGGGATCATCGGCAGCCGGTCTTCGCTCGGGCTCGCTGAGGAGCCAGTCGATCTCGGCCACGATCGTGTCGGCGAAGGTGCCAACGGGCTCGTATCCGAGCTTGAGAGCGGCACTGGTGTCGAGGACGATCGGGGATCGGGTCTCCCACGGGTGCGAACCCAGGCCGTCGTTGCGTTCGTCGAGCAGGACCTCTCGCCACTCGTGATTGAGGTGCTCGGCTACGACGCGTGCGATTCGGAGA
Organism: Acidimicrobiia bacterium; assembly: GCA_035250485.1. Classification (GTDB taxonomy): domain Bacteria; phylum Actinomycetota; class Acidimicrobiia; order Spongiisociales; family ZC4RG35; genus JACCTH01. The sequence goes on along the minus strand of DATFFB010000113.1, from coordinate 33,924 downwards.
GCCGAGGGAGCGTCGGGGTCGGCGCTGTTCAGGATTCGCCGATCGGGCACCGCCGCCACTCGTTCCACGAGGGCGGCGATGTTGGCCGCGGCGCTGGTGTGATCAACGCTCTCGCCCTGGTGCGCCAGGAATACCGCCGGCCGGTGATCGAGGACCCGTTTCACGAACACCCATTCGCGGGGCCGCAGCGCCCCGGCTCCATGCACCTTGGATGGGCGTAGGACCGTCACCGGCGCTTCGCTGTCCAGCAAGACCTGTTCGGCTGCCACCTTGTTTGGCGCGTAACCCGCGGCGGTTCGGTAATCCCCGTCGGCCGGTGCCACCGTTGGCTGGGATTCGGGGATCGGCACAGGAAAAAACGGTGGCGACGCGGAATTGACGTGTCGACCCTGTTCGTCGACATAGACGGCCTTGGTGGAGATCATCACTGCCGCTTCGACACCGGACAGAAAGGGGATGAGCGACCGCGCGTCGGCTGCCGTGTAGCAGGCACAGTCGACCACAAGGTCGGCCCCGTTCCTCATCGTCTCTCGAAGCGTGTGGGGGTCGGAGCGATCGGCCTGTCGGAATCCGACTCCCGCCCCGAGAAGGTCCTCAGGGAGGCGACCCGCGGTGCGGCCGGTCAACTCCACCGACCACCCGCCGGGATTCAGCCTGCGGGCCACCGCCTGGCCGATGCTGCCGGTTCCCCCCAGGACCACTGCTCGGGGCACTAGCGGGCAGCGCCCTCCATCGATCCGGTGAGCTTGGAGAGGTCCGCGTTGTAGAGAGCGCAGATGATTTCGCGATCGTCGTCCTCGTTCCAGCTCTCCTCGGTGGGAAAGATGGGGAAAACGTCCAATGCCGAGCTTTCAAAATTCAGTCCGACATATCCCTCAAATTGCGCCAAACAGAGTTCGTCCGCGATCGTGGACATCTGGTCTGTACCGGGATAAGTATCGGCGTCGGTGTACTCGATCAATGCGAAGACCTCGTTGTCGTGGGGTTCCGAACAATCGACTTCCGGCACCGACGAGATCTCGCCATCGGCTTGGTCGTCGAAGCACGTGCCGACCGGCAGGCTGAACACCGATTGCTGCCCGCAGGCGAGAACCATGACCGCCGCCATCGTGAAGGCAAGCAGCCTGCGCATCAAACGAGATACTGGTTCAGGTCGCGGACGAGGTACTGCCCGTCGCCCTTCTTGCCCAGGTATTGATCTCCGGAAATGATCACCCGGCCCCGCGACAGCACGGTGTCGACGCCTCCCGACACCTCCATCCCCTCGTAGCACGAGTAGTCGGTGCGCATGTGGTGCGTCGCCGCCGAGAGCTGGTGGCGCTTACCGGGATCGAAGATGACGATGTCGGCGTCTGATCCGACGGCGATGGTGCCCTTCCGTGGATAGAGCCCGAACATCCGGGCGGGAGTGGTGGCGCAGACCTCCACCCAGCGCTCCAACGTCAATCGCTCCTCGGCCACGGCGCCGTGGTAGATCAACTCCACCCGATGCTCGACCCCGGGAAGTCCATTAGGGATCTTGGAGAAGTCACCCTCGCCCAAGCGCTTCTGCCGGCCGAGCTCGGGGTGGTCTTCGAAGCAGAAAGGGCAATGATCGGTGGACACGATTTGCAGGTCATTGGTGGCAAGGCCGGACCAGAGAGCCTCCTGATGGCCTTCAGCCCGGTCTCGAAGCGGCGGCGAGCAGACGAACTTGGCGCCTTCGAAGCCGTTTCCCAGATCGTCGAGATCGAGGAACAGATATTGAGGACAGGTCTCGGCGAAAACGTTGAGACCCTCGTCCCGGGCGTTGGTGACCTCCGCCAGAGCCTCTAGAGCCGACAGATGCACCACGTACAAGGGACACCCGGCCAACTCGGCGAGCTTGATCGCCCGATGGGTAGCTTCGCCTTCGAGAATCGAGCGGCGGACGATCCCGTGGTAGATGGGATCGGTCTCGCCCCGCTCGAGCGCCTGGGCGATGAGGACGTCGATTGCGATCCCGTTCTCGGCGTGCATCATGATCGTGGCCCCGTTCTCGGCTGCCTTCTGCATGGCCCGGAAGATCTCGCCATCGGTCGAGTAGAAGACGCCCGGGTAGGCCATGAACATCTTGAACGAAGTCACCCCTTCACCCATGGCGATGTCCATTTCCTTTAGCGACTGGTCGGTGACATCGCCGACGATCAGATGGAAGCCGTAATCGATGGCGCAATTTCCATCGGCTTTCGTCCGCCAGGCCTCATAGCCGTCCATCAGGTTCTGACCTTTGGTTTGGACGGCGAAGTCGATGATCGTCGTAGTCCCCCCCCAGGCGGCCGCCCGGGTCCCTGTCTCGAAATCATCCGATGCAAACGTCCCGCCGAATGGCAGCTCCATGTGAGTGTGCACGTCAATGCCCCCGGGAACGACGTACTTGCCCTGGGCATCTATGACCTCGTCCGCCTGAACATTGGTCCCACGCGCCGACAAGCTCTCGATTCTCTCGCCCACTACTAAGACGTCGGCCTCTTGTTGGCCGGCGGCGGCAATGACAGTTCCGTTCTTGATCAGGATCGACATCAGCTTCCTTTCGGATAATGAGTGAGGTAGTCCTGCTGGGCCGCCTCGATTAGACGACCGGCATGCTCTGCTCCGTAACGCTCCTGAATTGTGATCACGTCGGGCTGTCCCGATATCTGCTTATAGGTCTCGAAATAGTGGGCGAGCCGGTCGACCAACGCAAGTGGAAGCTCGTCCAATTCCATGACTTCTCCCCAGACCGGGTCCTTGCTGAGAACCGCCACTACCTTGTCGTCGGCCTCGCCCTCGTCGACTATCTGCAGTCCGCCTACGGCACGCGCCACGAGCAAGATGTCGGCCCGGTCGATCGGACGTTCGGAGATCACGCAAATATCGAGAGGGTCACCGTCTCCGCCGGTGGCCCCGGGAGACAGTGCGGCAACCTGTTCGGCACAGAAGGTCTGGGGAATGAAGCCGTAGAGGGTCGGGGGAGAGGAAGAGGTTTGCTGGGGACGATCGACCTTCAGGTAGCCGCTCGGCTTGTCCACTTCGTATTTGATCACGTCGAAGGGGGTGATCTCGATATAGGCGTGGACGATAAGAGGAGGCTCAGGACCGACCGGGAGGCCATGCCAGGGGTGGGGCCGCCAGGGGGTGAACATGCGAGGAGAAACCTAGACGGCACTCCTGTCGGTGGCTCGTTAACTTGGCGGTTCACAGTGTCGAAGGAGGCACACCTGAAACGGAAATTGATTCTCCTCCTCGTGTTCGGGCTGTTGGTAACAGCCTGCGGAGGAACAGCAGCAACGACCACAGCCGCCGCTCCCGTTACCACCGCCGGTGGAGGTGCGGGGACGACGGCCGGAGGTGGAACCGAGACCACGGCCGCCGGGGCCGGTGGCATGGAAGACCTGGTCGCCGCCGCCCAGGCGGAGGGGACGCTCACCACGATCGCCCTTCCCCGGGACTGGTGCAACTACGGAGGGGTGATCGACACCTTCACCGAGAAGTACGGCCTCACCTATAACGGCCTGGCGCCCGATGCGGGCTCGGCCGACGAATTGGAAGCGATCAGGGCCAACCAGGGGAGCACGGGTCCCCAAGCTCCTGACGTCGTCGATATCGGTCTCGGTTTCGCCGAGCCGGCTAAGGAGGAAGGCCTCCTGCAGCCGTACATGGTCGCCACCTGGGATTCGATCCCGGAAGACGCCAAGGATCCCGAGGGCTACTGGTACGGGGACTACTACGGCGTGCTCGCATTCGAGGTCAACGCTGATGTCGTGGAGAACGTCCCCCAGGACTGGGCTGACCTATTGAATCCCGAGTACAACGGAGCCATCGCCCTGGCCGGTGACCCCCGTGTGTCGGCTCAGGCCATTGCTGCCGTCACGGCTGCCGGCCTCGCCAACGGCGGCTCACTGGACGATGTTGAGCCCGGTCTCGAGTTCTTCGCCCAACTGGCCGAGGCAGGCAATCTGGTGCCGGTGATAGCCGAATCGGGGACAGTGGCCTCGGGCGAGACCCCGATCACCATCCGCTGGACATATAACGCCCTCGCCAACCGCGACGCCAACTCCGACATCGCCAATATCGAGGTGGTGGTTCCTGCCAGCGGTCGGTATGCCGGGGTCTACGTGCAAGGCATCAGTGCCTATGCCCCTCAACCCAACGCCGCCAAGCTCTGGATGGAGTTCCTCTACTCGGACGAGGGCCAAAACCTGTGGCTCGACGGCTACTGCCATCCGATCCGGTACGAAGACCTGGTGGCGAACAACGCGGTGCCGCAGGAGAAGCTCGATCGACTGCCGGACGTCGAGGGAGCAGTCTTCCCGACGCTTGAACAAATCGAGGCGGCGAGCGAAGCAATCACCACCCAGTGGGACTCGGTCGTCGGTGTCAACATCGGGGGCTGAGTGACCTCAGTCGGTGAGGTGGGGGGCAATCGCCCCCCACCTCGCTCTTGGAACTGGCTCGGGCTCCTGCCCTTCCTGCTGTTTTCGACTGCTTTCCTGCTCGGTCCCGCCGCCATCCTTCTTGTCCGCAGCTTTCAGGCCAACGAGGGAGGATGGACTCTTCTCAACTATCGCCAGCTGACCGACCCCCAGGTGCTGGAGGCTTACGGGCTCTCGGTCCGGATCAGCCTGGTCACCGCCGTCGTCGGTGGCGTGTTCGGTTTCTTGATGGCCTGGGCCGTTATCTACGGCGGATTGCCCCGGCCCTTTCGGTCCCTCCTCACTACGTTTTCCGGGGTCGCCTCCAACTTCGCCGGCGTACCCCTGGCGGCCGCCTTCATCTTCACTCTCGGTCGGATCGGCCTCATCACAGCCCTGTTCGGTTTCTTCGGGGTCGACCTCTACCAATCCGGCTTCTCGCTCTACAACTTCTGGGGCTTGTCGGTGGTGTACATGTTCTTCCAATTCCCATTGATGGTCCTCACCATCACCCCGGCGCTCGAAGGCCTGAAGAGAGAATGGAAGGAGGCGTCGGAGAACCTGGGGGCGACGTCCTGGCAGTACTGGCGCCATGTGGCTTTGCCGGTGCTGTTACCTTCGATCTTGGGCACGATCATCCTGCTCTTCGGTAACGCTTTCGGTGCCCATGCCACGGCCTACGCGCTGACCGGCGGCACTTTGCGTCTGGCGACCATCCTCATCGGCGCCCAGATCTCGGGTGACGTACTCCAAAACCAGGGTCTCGGGTACGCCGTTGCAATGGGAATGGTCGTGATCATGGCGATCTCGATCACCATCTACACGGTGTTGCAGCGTCGGGCGGAGAGGTGGTTGGGATGACGGTCACCACCGCCCCTACTGCCGTCGAGACCCCGACCGCCGTCGTCACTCCGGCCAAGGCCGGCACCGGCAGCAAGGTCCTGGCATGGCTGATCCTCATTGCCGGCCTCGTCTATTTCTTCACGCCACTGATCGCCACCGGGGAGCGGGCCTTCCGCGCCATCGGACGCACTTTCAGCTTCGAAGCCTTTCGTAGGATCATCGTTGACCCAGAGTTCCTCCGCACCTTTGGCGAATCAGCCATCAATGCCGTCCTCACGATCTTCGTCTCGCTGTTGGTCATCGTCCCCACCGCCTACTGGGTGACCTTGCGGGTGCCGAGGCTCCGCTCGGTGGTGGAATTCATCACTCTGCTGCCGTTCGTGATCCCCGCCGTCGTGCTCGTTTTCGGCCTCATCCGGATGTATAGCCGACCGCCGCTGGCGGTACTTTCCACCTACGGATCGACGCGGGTGATGCTGATTTGCGCTTACGCCGCCCTCTCCTTCCCCTACATGTATCGATCGGTCGACAACGGGTTGCGGGCCATCAATGTCCGCACCCTGACCGAAGCCGCGCAGAGCCTCGGAGCGACGTGGCCAACCATCATCCGGCGAGTGATTTTTCCCAATCTCAGAGTGGCTCTCCTATCGGGGGCTCTCCTCACCTTTGCCATAGTCATCGGTGAGTTGACGATCGCGTTGTACATGGGCCAGCACACCTTTGGGCCCTACATGTCGAATCTGGTTCGCAACTTCGTGGCCGAGCCGGCGGCGCTAACGGTCTTGAGCTTTGCCATGACCTGGGCGGCGATGGGGATCATCTCCTACCTGGCCCGGCGCCAACCCACGTCACGCCCGCAGAAGGCGATCTAATGCCGTTCCTCACGCTGGATCACGTCCGCAAGGAGTTCGGCTCCAACGCCGCGGTCGAGGACTTCAACCTCGAGGTCGAGGCAGGTGAGTTCGTCTCTTTCCTGGGCCCCTCAGGCTGTGGGAAGACCACGACTCTGCGCATGATCGCTGGCTTCGAAAAGCCGTCGAGCGGGCGGATCAGCCTCAATGGGCGCGATATCACCAACGCCCGTCCCAATGAGCGCGACGTGGGGATGGTTTTTCAGCAGTACGCGCTTTTTCCGAACATGACAGTGGCGCAGAACGTCGGTTTCGGGCCCAAGCTGAAGAAGAGCCCTCGCCACGAGATCAATTCTCGGGTAGCCGAGCTCCTGGAGTTGATCCACATGCCTGATAAGGGCAACAACTATCCCCATGAGCTCTCGGGTGGCCAGCAACAACGCGTGGCCCTGGCCCGAGCGCTCGCCATCAGCCCACAGGTGCTGTTGCTCGACGAGCCGCTTTCAGCTCTCGATGCCAAGATCCGCGACGAGCTTCGCAACGAGATCCGCCGCATCCAGCGCCAGCTCAACATCACCACCATCTACGTGACCCACGATCAAGAGGAGGCCATGGCGTTATCCGATCGGGTGGTCGTGATGAGCCGGGGGGCGATGGAGCAGGTAGGACCTCCTTTCCAGATTTACAACTATCCCGAAACCCAGTTCGTAGCTTCCTTCGTTGGAAAGCTCAACCAGCTTCCTGGCAAGGTTCTCGATCCCACCGCCGGCACCGTCCAATGCGGCGATGTCGCCATCCGCACCACCACTCCGATCGAAGAGAAGGCGGGAGCGTCGGTGAATGTCATGGTCCGGCCCGAAGAGCTCGACCTCGGGGCCGGGGAAGAGAATCGAGTGTCGGGTGTCGTGGAATCGGTCAACTTCCTCGGCGCCATTGTTCGAGTCCGCCTCGACCGTGCCCATTCCAATGGAGCAGGAGAAATGATCACCGCCGATCTCTTCAACGAGCGTCTGCTCGAACTCCCGAACGTCGGGGACACCATCACTGTTTCCTTCCCCGCCCACGCCTGCTGGGTGTTGACAGCCCGTTGATCACCTCTAATCGATGACGCTTCCTGCTCGCTTTACCTGGGGAGCGGCGACCTCGGCCTTCCAGATCGAGGGAGGCCGAACTGACGGTAAGGGCGAGTCCATCTGGGACACCTTTTCCGATCAGGGCCGGCTGCCTAATCCCGGTGACATCGCCTGCGATCACTATCACCGCTGGGAAGACGACGTGCGATTGATGGCGGAGTTGGGATTGACCGCCTACCGAATGTCGGTGGCCTGGACCCGGGTGATCCCCGACGGGCTTGGGGAGGTCAATGAAAAAGGGCTCGACTTCTACCGGCGCCTGATCGACGGGCTGCTCGCGGTGGGAGTCGAGCCTTGGGTGACCCTTTTCCATTGGGACCTACCCCAGGCGCTGGAGGACAAGGGCGGCTGGCCAGAGCGATCTACGGTCGACGCCTTTCGCCGGTACGCCGAGGTGGTCTCTTCGGCGCTGGGAGAACGAGTGAAGAATTGGATCACGATCAACGAGCCATGGGTGGCCGCCACCCTCGGTTATATCGAGGGCGTCTTCGCTCCCGGGCGCTCCGACTGGAGGGAAGGGCTGGCGGCGGGCCACCATCTCCTCTTGGCCCACGGTCAGGCGGTTCCTGTCATTCGGGAATTGTCAGACGGTGCCAGCGTGGGGATTGCAATCGACTGTCGCCCGTCCACACCGGCGACCCAATCTCCGGCTGACGAGGCCGCGTGGCAACACTTCGATGGCTTTCGCAACCGTTGGTACTTCGATCCCGTCGCCGGGCGCGGGTATCCCGAAGATATGGTGCATACCTATCGCGAGCGCGGGCGATGGGATAACAGCCTCGTGCATCCGGGCGACCTCGAGGCGATCGCGACTCCGCTCGATTTTCTCGGCGTCAACTACTACACCGCGATCGAGGTAGAGGCGGGCAAGGAGGAGACCGAGCGGACCGGCGTCGACCCTGGTCCCAATCCTCCCCCGGGGTACACGGAGATGGGTTGGAAGATCGTGCCGTCGGCGCTCACCGAGTTCCTGGTCCGACTCAACAACGACTATCACCCGGCCTCGCTCGTCATTACCGAGAACGGTGCTTCCTTCTCCGAGCCTCACGACGACCAACGCCGGATCGAGTACCTCGCCGCCCATCTCGACGCCATCGCCGATGCGATCGAGCGCGGGGTTCCGGTCAACGGCTACTTCGTCTGGAGCTTGCTCGACAACCTCGAATGGACCGCCGGGTTCAGCCAGCGTTTCGGATTGATCCACATGGACTTTGAGACCCTGGTCCGGACTCCCAAGCAGAGCTTTGACTGGTACCGGCGCCGCATTGCAGCCGGGTAGCCGGCTCGAAGTCATGACCGAATCGATGGCCCACGGCGGCCGAGCCGTGGCGCGCCATGAAGGCCAGGTGGTGTTCGTCCAAGGTGCCTACCCGGGCGAAGAGGTCGAGGTGGAGATCACCCGAGCGGCGGCCAAGCACTCCTTTGCCACCGCCACCCGGATCGTCGAGGCCAGTCCCGACCGGATCCCAGCTCCCTGTCCCCACTTTGGCCCCTGTGGAGGGTGTCAATGGCAGACGGCGTCGTATCCAGCCCAACTTCGCTGGAAGCAGGAAATCGTCGCCGATCAGCTGCGCTTTGTCGGTCGCCTGCCGGAGGTTCTAGTGCGACCGACGCTCGCCCCCGGGCCCGAATACAGCTATCGCAATCGCATGGATTTTCGATTGATCGAAGGCCGGCCCGCCTTGCACCGGTTCGAAAGCCATGAGTTGGTACCAATATCGGTTTGCTTGCTGCTCACCCCGCCAGTCCGGGCGCTCTTCGATTCCCTCGAGGTGCGTCCTGAGGCCGAGCGGGTGACCTTGCGGGCCGGCGTCAACACCGGCGAGAGCATTGTCCTCTTTGACGAGGAGCGGGGCCGGTTCCACGAGGTCGTTGGCGGGGTTCGATTTCGCATCACCAGCCGGGCATTCTTTCAAACCAACACCGACGGCGCCGAGGCGCTGGTGGCGCTGGTTGGCGAAGCCATACAACCGTCATCCGATGACGTGCTTATCGATGGCTACGCCGGTGGAGGGCTCTTCTCAGCCACGGTGGGAGCTCTATGCCGGAAAGTGTTGGCGGTGGAATCGGATCCCGTTGCACTCGGCGACCTCAATGCCAATGCTCGGGTGAATGTCATCGGCAAACCCTTCGAGCGCTCACGTCCTCTTCTGCCGAAGTCATGGGATCTGGCGGTGGTCGATCCCCCTCGGGCGGGATTGGGTCGGGCGGGTGTGAATACTCTCGTGGCTGGTCGGCCGCGATCCATCGCCTACGTCTCATGTGATCCCGCCACCTTTTCCCGCGACGCGGCGTGGCTCGTGTCGGCCGGTTACGAGCTCGTTTGGGTCCAGCCGGTAGATCTATTCCCGCAGACCTATCACATCGAACTGGTCGGAGCGTTCCGGTCTACCGTTGCCGGATGATTACTGCCGCACACACTCTCATCTACGCCGATGATCCGGCAGCAGCTCGCGCCTTCTTTCGAGACGTGCTCGAGTTCCCGTTCGCAGATACCGGTGGCGGTTGGCTCATCTTCAAGACTGGTCCGAGCGAGCTCGGGGTTCACCCCAGCTCGTGGGAGTGGGAGGGGCAGCGTGGCTCGACCGATCAGCTCTTCGATGTCTCGCTGATCTGCGACGATCTCGAGAAGACGATGGCGGATCTATCCGCCCGCGGTGCCGAGTTCGCCGGCGACGTCGTCGATGAAGAGTACGGGATGACAGTCCAGCTCAAGGTTCCCGGCGCTCGGCAGATGATGCTTTATCAACCCAAGTACGACCCGCCGGCCCTGGGATGACCAAGCTGCCTCAGTGAATCAGGCCACAGGCTGGAGGTGCGTGAACCCGGCGAAGCGATCAACCAGAACCACCGCCCCGCCTTGTCCCAGCGCCGCGGCTTTTTGCCGCATTTGCTCGAGCGCTCGCTCACTCGGCCGGCCATAACATTCGATGGAGGTCAGCGTCACCAGGTGTGCGAGCTTGCGGAACTCCGCGCCGCCGACCTCCATGTGTCGCTCTAGCGATGCCGAATCCGGATGAACTGCGACAACGGTCATCCTCATTGCATGTTCATCGATGTAGAAGCCGTATGTGACCAGCTGAGGTTCGCGGGCCTGTATGAACTCGACGAGCCTCGTGACCCCAGCTTTCAACTCGCCGAGCGAATCATCTCGAATTTGGGAGTGGTCGATGTAGACGATCGGCCCTGATCCCCTAACTGTGTCATGACCAGTCATGCATCTCCTGTGAGCTTACGAGGCTAGGTCTGCAGCAGACTGCTGCTCGCAGTGTCTGGTGAAGTTGGTCGACAGATTGGGAGATCAATTCGAGGTCAGATGACTTGCGTTTGCCCGGCGGCGGGTCAGGGCCTCCGGGCCAGCGCAGTCTCCTCCGATGAAGCGGAGACTCGGGGTCGATCTCCATCCCCATCCCGTGGATGGCGACGTGGTGGTGATACCAACAAAGGGTGAGAAGGTTGTCGGGATGATGGCTCCCACCCCGCGATCTCGGCTGGATGTGGTGGATCTGGAGCCGGTAACGGGAACGACAGCCCTCGATCGAATAGTTTCTCCCCCCGCAGGGGGGAGTACCGCCGAAGGCGGGGAGGGGGGAGCAACGAATTGGCGTTCGTCACGGGTTCGCCACCCCCCTCGGCCCTGCGGGCCACTCCCCCCAAACGCTCGCTCCGCTCGCTGGGGGAGAAACGGGGTCACCCCCGCCTCTCCCGAGCTCTCTCTGGCCAGGAGAGCGTCGATAAAGACCTCGGCCACGGTGACGGCGCGAACGTTCCCTTCGTCATCTCCGGTACCGGTCAAGGAATCCAGGCAGATCGAGGCGAGGCCCAGGCGAGCTGGTGGGGGTCGAGCCTTCCCACCAGCTCGGCTTGACGGGAGCGAAGGCGGCTGATCTGTCGCTCGCACTCGAGCAACTCCCCTTCCCAGGCGTCGATCTGATCGATCTCCCCGATACCTTCGAACATGTGTTCATTATGAAGGCAGGCAGGGACAAAAAACTCCCCGGTGCGAACCAATTCGAAAAAATCTGGGAGATTTACGAGGACGGGTCGGGGTCCCAGCCTTCATAAGGCGGGCGCCGATCGTTGACCTGGTTCCAATAGTCGCGGTGGTCGACGATTAGCCCATCACCGTTGAGGGTGAGAAAAGTCGAACCAGCCAGCGTCATCTCCATGCCGCCTTCGACCCAGCTCGCCCACCATTCGACGGCCGCGCGGTCTCCGTCGACAATCGGGGTGGCGAACCAGCACTCGATGTCCGACTCGACATCGAACTCCCTGGTCAGATATCCGCGAACACCATCCAGGCCGAGGTCGGGTTCGCGGAACGGCACCGACAAATAGGTCGCATCGGGGGCATAGAAGGCGGCCATGGACTCGATGTCTTTGGCCGGCCAGCCCGTTCGCCAGGTCTCGGCCCACCTTCGGGCGATCGCTTCGACATCTGCCATGCCTTTGATCCTAAGACGGGTGCATACGGATGGGCACCTCGGCCTCCTGGTACCAAAACCGGGCGACTGCAGTGGCTTCGTCCAGCACATCGGCGCGGATCACCTTGGGGAGAGGCCGATGCTCGACAACCAATCTTCGTCCCGGCTTCCCGCCCCCCTCGAAACGCCAGATGGCTTGAACCGTTCCGTCGATCAGGACCGTTCCTTTGACGGCACGCGTTGCTCCGATAAAACCTGCCCCATCAGAGCTGAAACGCGAACGATCGGCGTGCCCGAGAAGGAGATTGTCGTACTCGGGCAGGAAGCGAACCGGCGCCGGGGTATCGGGGTCGGGTCGGGGTGCATCCGGCAAGTCGAATAACTCGGTCCCCCGCTCGTTGCGAAAAGTGACCAGCTGCGGGCGGGTCTCCTCCACCACCTGGCGCCAGCCAGTGAGCCGCGACCAGTTGGCGATGTCGGCGACCGAGGCCGGGCCGAAGGCCGCCAGATAACGCAACAGCATCTCCGCCCGCGACGGCGCCGGATCGAGCGGCTTTCCCACCCAGGAATCGAGCGTGACCACCTCCACCTGTCGCGTCCCGCCCCAGACACCGCGCGGGGGAGCCTGCACCAGCGGCAGCAGGCACCGACATGCATAGGCCATGGCGGCAGGATCAAGGTCGGGAAAGCGCTCCGCCATCGCCGCCCGCAGGCGAGGGCCGCTCAACGGCTGGTTCGACAGCAGCTCGCGGGCGACGGCGATGATCGGCTTCAGGTCCACACCGGCCAGAGCCGGGGCGAACTCGCGATGACGCGTGAGCTCGGCTGTAAGCACCGGCTGGGTGAGAGGCCGAAGCCAGAGGGCGTCGTCGGCGGTGAGCAGGTGGATGGTTCCTCGCATCACCGTCATCCTGACCAACGATCTATCGGAGATGAGCCGGCCCAAGGCATCGGGGTCGAATCCCTCGATTCGTGACCAAAGGGCTAGGTAGGGATCGAGAGGATTCTGTGCCTGGAGGCCGACGAGCTTCTCGACCGCTTCGACCAATGGCATCGAAGCTCTTCGCAACAAGAACTGGCGCTCGAGCGTCGCCCGGTTCAGTTGTCGATCGGTGATCGTTTCAGCGGACGAGGGCATCGAGACCGATGGTGATCATCGCCTCCACCGCTTCATGAACCACCGGGCGGTTGGGGTTGTAGCCCTCCATCGACTCGTCCTTCTCGATCAGAGGATTGCCGTCGATGGCAAGAATTGCTCCCGCACTCGTTTGATGGAGCGAGGCGAGAACGTAGAGGGCAGCGACCTCCATCTCCACAGCGACCACTCCGGCCTGCTGCCACATAGGGAGGCTGCTCCCCAGTACCTGATGGGGATAGAAGGACGCCACGGTGAGCACGACTCCTAGGTGAATATCGACGCCGGCGGCCTCGGCTGCTCCGAGCAGGCTGTCGACCACTCGATGATCGCCCACAGCCGGGTACTCCGACGGAACGACTTGCTGGGTAAAGCCGTCGGCGCGAACCGCGGCCGTCGCCACTACTAGATGTCCATCGACGACATCGGCCTGCATCCCGCCTGCGGTGCCGGCACGGATGACCCGCTCGGCCCCGGCCCGAAAGAGCTCCTCGAAACAAACGGCGGCGCCAGCGCTACCGACCCCATGAGACACGACGGCGACCTCAACGTCGTGATGACGACCGGAGAACGAAACGTACTCGCGGGTACGACCCAATTCCTTCACGTGCCCGAGGTGTCCTGCCGCCTTCTCTGCCCGGTCGGGATCCCCAACTACCAGCACCCGGCGGGGAAGGTCACCAGCTCGAAATCCCAGAACGGGTAGACGGGAATCCTCGGGAACCCGGGTCTTGGTCACGACTTGAGCCCGTTGATGAGCCGCTCGAGATCGTCCTCGTTGGTCCACCATCCGATCGAGGCACGCACCAATCCCGTCTTCGGAATCTCGCGCACCATCACCCCTTCGGCCTCCAGGCGGGCGACAACATTCGCCGGCTCTGCGCTTCGCCAGGAGACGATGGTCGCCCGCTCCTGAGGTGAAACAACGTCCACCCCGGCGGCGCGGAGCATCTGGCGGCAGAGCTCTGCCATTTCCCGGCTTCGGGTGAAGCACCATTCCGGTCGACTCCGGACCGCTGTCAGCAATCCCGACAACGAGGAGGTGGGGAGCCAGCCGGGGTCGAAGCGACGGGCGCCGGGCCACGGCTCGAATGCACCATCGGGTTCGTGCGTCTCCTGCGAGAAGTAGCTAGGGCGGGCGACACGGAGCTGGGCAGGGTCGGCCACGATTAGCGCTCCGGTGGACTCGGGCCCGCACAGCCATTTCTGCCCCGAGATCGTCATGAAGTCGAGACCCCTCGCATCGACGGGGATGGCGCCGACCGATTGGGCGCCATCGACCAGAATCGGCACCCGGGCTTGTAGGCGAAGTTCGTGAATCGGAAGCGTCTGTCCGGTAGTCCAGAGAACGTGCGAGACCGCCAAGAGGCGGGTCCGGTCGGTGACTGCAGAGATGATCGATTCGGGATCTGGTGAGGTGACGATCACCCGGGCACCCGAGGTATGAAGCGGTCCCAACAGTCCGAAATGCTCGTCGGTGGTGGTGACGATTTCGTCCTCGGGACCCAGCTCGAGGCCGGCTAGAACCAGGTTGCAGCCGTCGGTGGTCGAGGCAGTCAAGGCGACGTGCTCGGGCCCAACGCCCACGAGGTTGGCCAGTTCGTCCCGCACCTCGATTCGCAATCCGAGCACGCGGTCGAAGTAGCCCTGTCCCGACCTGCCTTCGTTGAGGCTGCGTTCGTCTTCCGCCCGCATGGCAGCAATCGTCTGGCGGGCCAGAGGGCCCGTGCTCCCGGCCTGCAGGTAAGCGAATCGTTCGAGTACCGGGAATTGGGCCCTGGCCTCGGCGAACGTCATCGACACTAGATCACTCTCTCATTCCCCCCATCGATCGGGATCTGGGCGCCGGTGGTTGCGCGATAACGGTCCGAGCAGAGATCGGCGATGATGGTGGCCACGGTGGCGGCACTGACCTCCATCTTGAGGAGGTTGCGCCGCTTGTAGTCCGCGATTTCGAGCCCGTAGGCGGCGGCTCGTGACCTGATCAGGTCCTCGGTCCAAATGCCGGTATCAAAGACGCCGTCAGGATGGACGATGTTGACCCTGATTCCGGCCTCGGCCCATTCGAGCGCCGCCACCCGGGCGAGCTGGGTGAGAGCTGCCTTCGAGGCCGAGTAAGCAACTGCCCCCTTGCCCGGGGCAGTTGCGTTGCGGGAAGCAACCACCGCCACTCTTCCTCCCACCGGCGATCGGCGCAAGAAAGGCTCGAGGTCGCGCAGCAACGCTCCCACCGCCCGAACGTTTACCGACATCACCCGATCCCAGGAGTCGAGATCGAGATCGGCCACGTTCTGAGATTCGCCAAAGACGCCGGCGCCAACCACGGCGATATCGATTCCCCCGAAATGCTCTATAGCTCGGGCAATAGCCTCCCTTTGTTCTCGGTCTTCGGTGACGTCGAGCTGGAGCCCGAGACAATGTGGCTCGTCGATGGTGGGTTCGGCGATGTCGCAACCGACCACTGCCGCCCCGCGACCGAGAAGCTCCATGGCGGTGGCCCGACCGATTCCGGAGGCACTACCGGTGACCAGCGCCACCATCCCAGCGAATTCCGGGAGGGGACCGGAGCGTTTGAGCTTGGCCTGCTCGAGGTCCCAGTACTCACAATCGAAGAGGTCCTCGGGTGAGAGGGCTTGATAGCCGCCAAGCTGGTCCTCGGCTCGTTCCAAGACTCCGATGGTGTGGTGATAGATGTCGGCGGCAATCTCGGCGTCAGCGAGGGAGCGCCCAGCAGCCAGCATGCCCCACTCCGGATCGAGCACTACCCGCGGCGCCGGATCGAGCATTTGCAGGTCGCGTCCAGTTCGTCGCTGGTTGGCCTCGAAGTACTCGGTGTAGTCCCTGGCGTACTGATCGAGGTCTCTCCCGATCATCGGGACCCGCTTGGTGCGGATGACGTGGTCGGGAGTGAGAGGACCGCGACCGGCCAGCGAGCCCAAGTCGGGCCGGGCCACGAACCGGGCGACGTCCGGATCCGCGTAGCGGCGCACCACCATGGGGGCTCCGGCAGCTTCGGAGAGCCTTTGACGAAGGTCGGCCAGCTCGACCGGATTGGGAACGGGGAGCTCTCGCCAGGAAGACGATGCTGGCGCCGGTCCCAGGTAATGCTCCGCCTTGGTGATCAGGTCGAGGTGTCTTTCGTATGCCTCCCGGGTCGTGGCCCCAAAGGTGAAGAGGCCATGATTCATGAGGACCATCCCGGTGGCGGCGGTTTCGGCCGGCCACAATTTTCTAACCAGACGGGCGAGATCAAACCCCGGCATGACATAGGGGACAACGACGACGGCGTCGCCGAGAGCTGCTCGGACGATGGCATCACCCTCGGCCACATTGGTCAGAGTGACGATTACGTCGGCGTGCGAATGCTGGACGGCTTGGAAGGGCAAGAAGGCGTGGAGCAGGCTCTCGACCGATGGCTGCGGGGCAGCCGGATCCAGTCGAGCGGCGGATAGCTCGCGCATCATCTCCTGATCGGAGATGGCATCGAGCTCGAGCAGCTCGGTCAGGCGGCTCAGCCGCAAAGGCGTGAATCCTGCTGCGGCGATCGTGGCCAGATCCCAGCCCGAACCCTTCACGAAGAGAGCGTCGATCTCAACCCCGGTGATATCGAGATAGGGGCCCTTGATCGAAGTATTGCCGCCGCCGTGTAGCACCAGCGTGGGCTCGGAGCCGAGGAGACGCGAGCCGTAGACGCATTGCTCCAGAGGAGAGGACCCAGCCTCGGCTTCTTTCCAGCGGCTTTCCATCAGTAGGGAGTATCCCCGCCGTCGACATTGATCGCTTGGCCTCGGATGATCAGCGCCTCGTCGGAGAGCAGGAAGGCGATGACCCGCGCCACTTCGATGGGTCGAACCTTGCGACCCAGTTGGGCCGGCCCCATCCCGGCGAGCAAGTCGGTGGCAGGAACGCCAACTCGGGGCTCGAGCCACTCCGCCACCCCGGCCAGCATCGGAGTGTCCACTCCACCGGGGCAAACAGCATTGACATTGATGCCGTGCTCCGCCCATTCCATCGCCAGCGATCGTGTGAGGCTGATGACGGCTGCCTTAGCGGCGTTGTAGGCAGCCATGTTCTTGTATCCGACCTTGCCGCAATTGGAGGCGACGTTGACGATTGCTCCACCTCGTTCTTTGAGATGGCTTCCGACCTGGCGCGAACAAAGAAAGGTGCCGGTGACATTGACGTCGAGCTGACGACGCCAATCAGCGGCCCCTGCGTCCCAGGCGGTATCGAGGACCACGGCTCCGGCGTTGTTGACCAATCCGTCGATTCCGTCCCAGGTATCGACCACTGTTTCGACTGTCGCGGCCACGTCTCCTTCGTTCGTGACATCGCAGGCGAGAGGAAGCACTCTGGTGGGATCAAAGCCTGTCGCCACTTTGCCCACCCGCTCACCATCGAGATCGACCATCGCCACTCGTGCCCCTTGCTCGACCAAGACTTGCGTGATGGCGGAGCCGATGCCGCCGGCGGCTCCGGTCACGATGTAGCGACGACCTTCCATCACCAGGTGGGCCTGGTGAGCACGCCGCCGTCGACCACCAGGTCGGCGCCGGTGATGAAACGTGCCAGATCGGAGCAAAGAAAGACGCAGGCATCGCCAACATCGTCGGCTGTTCCCAGGCGCCCCAGCGGGACGGACGCCATCCAGCGCTCCACGCCCTCGGGCCAGTCACGCTCGAGACCGGGGCGATCGATCAGACCCGGCGAGACAGTGTTGACCCTGATTTGGTGGCGACCGAATTCCTGCGCCGCCGCTCGAGCATGCATGCGAAGTGCCGCCTTGGCAGTGGCGTAATGCCCGTGCAGGGGAGCGGGCTGAATGCCCTCGATGGAGGCGATGTGAACGATGGAGCCACCGGCGCCCTGGTCAATCATCTGCTGAGCCACTGCCTTAGTCAGACGATGGACCGCCGTGACGTTGGTCTCGAGCATTTGGCGAAAATCCTCATCGGATACGTCCAAAGTCGATGCCAATGGCTGGATCCCGGCATTGTTGACCAGCCCATCGATGCGCCCAAAGGTCTCGAGCGCGGCTTCGACGATCAAAGCCGGAGCGCGGGCCTCGTTGAGGTCGACTTGAACCAGCGTCTGTTTCCCCGCCATTTCGCCGACGGGATTGGAGCGGGTTGACAGAACCAAGGAGGCCCCGGCGGTGGCAAAGCTCCGAGCGATACCCTCGCCAATTCCTCCTCCAGCGCCAGTGATGACGATCACTCGCCGGCTGAGATCGATCATCGGGCCCTGACGAGGGAGAACGTGAACCTTCCCTCGATGAAGTATGTGCGGTTGAACATCACCGGTCGGGCGTTGTCCTGGTAGTGCACCTGCGCCAAGAGAACATATGTGGCATTTCGGGGGCGTTTCCCCCAGCCGACATTTCCCCCGGCCGCGGCGTGGATCTCGGTGACAGCTGTCGCGACCTCGATTCCGTGGTGGGCGAGAGCCTCGAAGAGCGAGCCGGTCAGCGACGAGACCTCGAAATCGGTGGGGAGCAGTCGACGATCTATGACGTCATACGAAAACGCCACTAACTCGCCTGACGCGGTCAGCGAGCGGTTGGTCGCGACCACCTGCGACCGCTCGGGCAATTCCAGTCGCTCTCGCTCCTCCGCGGTCGCGGCCCGAACCCGTCGGGAGCGGTAGGCCATCTGAGCGTCTAGACCGGAGGCGCGAATCGTTGCCGAGAGAGATTCGAGGCGACGCAGATCCGCTCTGATCTCGG
The DNA here is from genome assembly GCA_035250485.1 of Acidimicrobiia bacterium. GTDB lineage: Bacteria > Actinomycetota > Acidimicrobiia > Spongiisociales > ZC4RG35 > JACCTH01. The sequence continues at coordinate 15,401 of DATFFB010000113.1, read as the reverse complement.
CGTGAGCGGGAGTGGCGAACGTGCCGAGACCGTGCCGGGTGATGGTGAGCCCCAGGCTCTCGAGCCGGCTGAGCGCGCTCCGAACGGTGGGCCGGGAGACTCCGAACTCGGCGCTGAGTTGATGTTCGGTTGGGAGGCGCTCACCTGGCTTCCACTCGCCCCGCCGGAGCCGATCACTGAGTTGGGAGGCCACCTGGTCGGTTAATCGCGGTGACGGCACCATTCGATCTTACGACAAACCATCTGACGGTTGTCAGACAACTCGGGTTAGGCGCTTGATGTCTTCCGATGCGTGCGGAAACCGGTCCATGAGATCGGCCCGGTCGCCAAGCTCGAACATTTCCGGTCGGAATCCGGGGGCCATCGTTGCCCCCACCAGCGACCAGTCCCCGGTCGTCTCTGACCCCTGCCAAACATGGGCCGGGACTACCAGGGCGGGACGTTCTCCGGCGGCGGTATCGAGGCCAAGCAGGTGCCGTGCGGCGTGACCATCGGGATGAAGAAGGAGAAAGCGCAATGCTGCTCCGCCGTGAAAGTGGTAAGTCTCGACGCCGGTCAACCGATGCAGGGCCGAGAAGTCATGCCGTTGCACCAGGAAGTAGATCGCCGTCGAGAATTGATCGGCGAAGTACTGGGCGAACATGCCGCCCTCCTCGGGCAGTGGCTGCAAATCCAGGTCGGCAATGAGTCCTTGGGGCCCGGTCATGGAAGAGCGAGCTCCCGTGCTCGCCCGGTGACTTCGGCGCGGACGGCGGGAAGATCGACAGTCCCAATTCCCGTCGAGTCGACGACCCGCCGGCCTCCGACCCACACCCCCTTGATGAGCCCGGGATGACCCGAATACACAAGATGAGTGAGCAAATCTCGATCTTCGGTAATAGGCACCCAGGGGTCGACATCGAGCAGCACCATGTCGGCCTTGGCGCCTTCTCCCAGGTGACCGAGGTCGTCCCGTCCGAGGGCGCGCCCGCCCTCCCTGGTGGCCATCTGCAGGACGTCAACCGGGGTCAGGGCGCCGGCGTCGGCGGCGCGGAGACGAGCCAACCTGAGTGCTCCCCGCATGTCCTCGAAGAGATCGAGGCGGTCGTGGGAGGCGGGGCCGTCCGTACCCAGGCCAACCCGGATTCCGGCCCTCCTCAGGTCGGTCACCCGGGCGATGCCGGAGGCGTGCTTGCCGTTCGAGGAGGGACAATGGGCGACGGCTGTTCCCCGGCTGGCGAGCAACTCGATGTCTTGGTCCGAGAGCCAGACCGAGTGGGCGGCCACCACCGGCGAGTCGAGGATCCCGAGGCGGTCGAGGTAGGCCGTGACCGACATTCCGGTGCGGTCGGCGACGCCATCTCCCTCATGCTCGGCCTCGGCGAGATGAATTTGGATGTGCATGCTGTGCTTCAGCGCCAGTTCGGCGACTCGCTTCAAGGCCTCTTCGGCCACTGCATATGCGGAGTGGGGGCCGAAGCCGACGCTGATCAGTTCGTGGTCCTGCCAGTGCCGGGCCTCAGCGACCATGGCCTCGACTTGAGCCTCCCAGCCGCCAAAGCGAGCCAGGTCCTCGGCCACCAGGATGGGGGGAGTGATAACGCAGCGGAGGCCCGCAGCACTGGCAGCGTCGGCCACCGCTCGGGGGTGAAAGTACATCTCGTGGCTCGTGGTGATGCCATTGCAAAGCAGCTCGGCTGCTCCCAAGGTCATGGCCAGAGCGACGTCTTCGGGCGTGAGCTTGCCCTCGCGAGGCCACATCACCTCGGTCAACCATCTCGAGACCGGCAGGCCTTCGCCCGCGCCGCGGAGAAGGACCATTGGGGTGTGAGCGTGAGTGTTGACCAACCCCGGAATCAGCAAGCCCCCCAGCATGACGATTTCAGCGTCCGTTGGTGGAGCCCCCGAGAGCGGGCCTGACCACGTCACGACGCCATTGGTGACGTCGACCGCGCCCCGCGATACGACCTCCGGTTCGGCGGCCATCGTGATCAACCAGTCGCACAGGAACCTGGTCACGGCCGCCATGGTAAGTTTGCGAGAGTTGTCAGACAACCTCGGGATCTCGTCCGCGGTGCGGAGTGTCGATTGGATCGACGATGCCCTCGTGATCATCGATCAGAGGAAGCTCCCTGACGAGGTCAGCTACCTCCGCCTCGAGACGGTTGCCGAGGTGGTAGGCGCGATAAAGACCCTGGCCGTGCGGGGCGCGCCATCAATTGGCGTGGCCGGGGGGTTTGGAGTCGCCCTCGCATCCAAAGAATTCCTTAACGATGGGCCCGGCTTTGTGCAAGCAGTGGAGTCAATCCGCGGGGCCAGGCCCACGGCCGTCAACCTCGCCCGTTCGGTTGATCGAGTGGCCCAAAGAGCCGACGACGGCCTGGACGCGATGCTCGACGAGGCGCGGATCATTCGCGACGACGAGATCGCGGCTTGTTGGTCGATGGGCATAAATGGGGCCGAGTTGCTGGTCGAGCTGTTGGGAAACCGTCCCCAGCGCTTGATGACAATCTGCAACACCGGCGGCCTGGCGGCGGTGGAGAGAGGAACTGCGCTAGGGGTGATCCAGACTATGTTCGAGAGAGGTTTGCTGGAGGAGGCTCTGGCGACGGAAACTCGGCCACTCCTGCAGGGAAGCAGGCTCACGGCGTGGGAACTGGAGCGGATGGGAGCCCCCTTTCGATTGCTGGTTGATGCCGCCGGACCGTTCGTGCTGGCTCAGGGCGAAGCGGAGGCAGTGCTGACCGGGGCGGATCGGATCGCTGCTAATGGCGACACCGCCAACAAGGTGGGGTCGTTGGCGCTGGCGTTGGGGGCCCGCTTTGCGGGGGCTCCATTCATCGTGGTTGCTCCGGAATCCAGCATCGACGAGGCCACCCCATCAGGGGCGATGATCGAAATCGAAGATCGGGGGCCAGCAGAAGTGGTCTCTGCCCGCGGGCTGCAGCTCGCCCCCGAAGCGACCCGGGCACTAAACCCGGCTTTCGACGTGACCCCGGCTGAGCTGATCACCGCCATAGTTACCGATCGGCGGGTCGTGAGGCTCGATCGAGGCGAGAAGCTTTCTGAGGTTCCGTTGGGCGAGCGAAGGACTAGAGCTGAACAATGAATAGGAGGAGGACCATGCAGAGATATACGAAGTTGGTTGGCGCCCTCGGTGTCGTCGCCCTACTGGCGGCCTGCGCCGGCGGAGGCACCGCTACCACCGCGGCCGGAGGGGTCACCGACACCACCGGCGCGGCCGAGGGGCCCACTTTGATCTATATCACGCCTAACCCGATCGGCATCAACAAGTTCCTAGAACTTGGTCAGATCGGTACCCAGCGAGCGGCCGAGGCGAGAGGCGGCAGCTTCAAGGTCTTCGAGAGCACCGATCTCAATAGCCGGCAAGCCAACGTCGAAGCCGCGATCGAAGAGGCGCCAGACGTGATCGTTCTCACCACCTTCGAGTTCACGGAGATGGCAGGCGAGCTCGCTCCGGCGAACCCCGACCAGGAGTTCATCCTGATCGATGCCTGTCCCGAGACCGAGACGCCGATCGAGAACCTCCATTGCGGAGTCTTCCGCGAGCATGAAGGTGCCTACCTGCTCGGTTTGATGGCGGGCAACCTGACCGAAACCGGACAGATTGGGTCAGTCGTGGCTCTCGACATTCCGTTCCTCCATCGTTGGTCGGACAGCTTCGCCCTCGGGGCTCAGACGGTTGATCCCTCCATCACCGACTCCCAGGTGTTCATCGCCGGTGACAACCCCTTCTCCGATCCGGCCACGGCCAAGGAGCAGGCGCTGGCCCTGGCGGCCCAGGGCGCAGATCAGATCTTTGCCGTCGGCGCCGGTTCCAATGGCGGCATCTTCGAGGCGGCCCAGGAGGAAGGCTTCATGACATATGGGGTCGACGTCAATCAATGCCCCGAGGCGGCGGGCTCGATCGTCGACAACAACCTCAAGCTGGTGGATAACGTCGTCGAGCAGCTCATCAATTCGATTCTCGATGGCGACGCCGAACCACTGACCTCATTCGGTTTGGCCGAGGGCGGGACCGGGGTGATGGCGATCTCCGACGAGTTGGAGGGCTCGGAGTGCCTGATTGCCGACTACCCCGACATCGTCGAGCAAGTCCAAACCGCAGCCGATCAGATCATCGACGGATCCTTGGAAGTTCCCGACCCGTTGTTCAGCTGACACAGTGTCCAACGCGCTCGAGCTCCGGGGGATCAGCAAGAGCTTCCCCGGAGTTCGCGCCAATGACAACGTCGATCTGGAGGTGCGCCGGGGAGACATTCACGCCATCGTTGGTGAGAACGGAGCCGGCAAGACCACACTGATGTCGATCCTCTATGGACTGACGGCGCCCGACTCCGGCGAAATCGTGGTCGACGGACGAACCGTCCGATTCAACTCGGCCTTGGATGCAATCGCCGCCGGCCTGGGCATGGTCCATCAAGCCTTCAAGTTGTTTCCGACTCTGACGGTGGCGGAGAACGTCGTCTTTCGCAACGAGCCTCGCACCGGGATCTTCCTTGATCGCGATGAAGCGGCGAAGCGAGTTCGAGCGCTGGGCTCCGAATACGGGCTGATGGTCGACCCGGGGGCTCGGATCGAAGATCTGCCGGTTGGGGTCCTGCAGCGGGTGGAGATCCTCAAGGCCCTATACCGCGATGCGCAGGTCCTCATCCTCGACGAACCCACGGCGGTCCTGACCCCGCAAGAACGTGACAACCTGTTTGTCACCCTCCGGCGCCTCAAAGATCGCGGGCGGACGGTGATCTTCATCACCCACAAACTGGGCGAGGTCATGGCGGTTTCCGATCGAGTGACAGTTCTGCGCGGCGGGCGGGCAGTTGCTCACCTCGACACAGCTTCCACCTCGCCTACCGAGGTGTCCCGCTTGATGACCGGCCGAAACGTCGACCTCGACAGCCGCCCGCCTCCCGCCCAGCTCGGGGACGGAGTCCTCAGCGTCACCGATCTGACGGTTCGAGACGACGACGGGCTCGTTCGAGTGGACGCCGTTTCTCTCGAGGTGCGGTCCGGTGAGATCTTGGGCGTGGCGGCGGTGGCAGGAAACGGACAGCACGAGCTGATCGAGGCGATCTGCGGTCTTCGACCTGCCGATCGCGGATCGATTGTCGTGGGCGGACGGGACGTGGCCGCCGCCGACATCGCGATCACCCGGGAGAGCGGCCTGGCCTACATACCCGAAGATCGTCACCGGGTTGGCACCGCCGCCGGGGGCGAGGTCTGGGCGAACCTCGTGATGGGTTTCCAGCGGCTGAAGCGCTTTCGTCGTGGGCGATTCATGCGGCGGGCGGAAGTCGAAGAGCACGCCCGTCGAATCATCGCTGACTACGACGTGCGGGTGGCGGGACCTGCGGTGACTGCCGCAACGCTCTCGGGGGGCAACTTACAGAAGCTGGTGGTCGGTCGGGAGATGTCACACGCCGCTCCTTTGCTCGTGGCCGAGGAGCCGACGCGGGGAGTGGACGTGGGAGCCATCGAGTTTCTCCATCGCCAACTGGTCGAGTACCGCAACCAGGGCGGAGGGGTCCTGCTCCTGTCGGCGGAGCTATGGGAGCTCCTGGCGCTCTCTTCTCGCGTCGTTGTGATGTATGAAGGGCGCATCGTGGCCGAGCTCGATCCCGCCGAAACCGACGAGGCGGAACTGGGCTTCTTCATGACCGGCGGTAGCCGATGATGAGCCACACCTCCTTCGATCGGCTCTCGGTTGCTTTGTCGATCGTGGCCGCGCTCTTGATCGGCGCTGCCGTTATTGCCCTCTCGGGCACCAACCCCTGGTTGGCGTATGGAGAGATGGTCGATGGAGCTCTGACCGGCTCGGGGCTGCGCAACACGACGGCGAGGATGATCCCGATCGTTGGCATGGGGCTGGCGCTTTCGATTCCCTTTCGGGCCGGGGTGATCAATCTCGGGGGCGAGGGTCAGATGGTCCTCGGCGGTCTGGCTGGAACCCTTTGCGCCATCTACCTCCCGGGACCGCCCGCCCTGGTGATGGTCGCCTCGATTGTGGCGGGGGCCGTGGCGGGTGCCTTGTGGGCATTCCTGGCGGCGGCCGGCCAGATCTGGTGGAAGCTCCCGATCCTGATCAGCTCACTACTGCTGGCCTACCCCGCCCGAGCTATTACCAGCTATCTGGTCCGGTTTCCGTTCGCCGACCCCACGGTCACGTCTTCGTCCACCGTTCCGGTTCCAAATGCAAACCGGATCCCCAAGCTCCCCCTCTTCGGCGGCGTGTCGGCCAGCCTCGTCCTGCTTGCGATTTTCCTGGTGGCGATCGCCATCTTCAATCAGCGAACGGTGGCTGGCTACGAGACCAGGATGACCGGGCTCAACTCTCGCTTCTCACGCTATGGAGGAGTCGGCGTCGACCGCCAGGTCGTCTGGGTGATGCTCGCCTCCGGCGCGATCGCCGGCGTGATTGGCACTCACCTGGTGGTGGGCGAAACCTATCGGTTTCTCGACGGCGACCTGGTGGCCTCGGGCTTCGCCTGGACCGGCTTGCTTGTCACGCTCCTGGCTTCGCACCGTCCGCTGCCATTGCTGGCCGCCGGAGCCTTCTTTTCGGCGCTGCAAATCGGTGGCCTGGCCATGCAACGGAATGTCAATGTTCCTTGGCAGATCGCCCTCGTGGTCCAAGCGGTGGTGATCGTCGTCCTCGCCGGCCGTTTCGTTCTCAGCTGGCGTCAACGAGCGCAACCGGATGAGATCCCGCTGGCGGAAGGAGAGCTCACCGTGACCGGCGAGGTCTGAGCGACGATGTTCGATCAACTCTTTGACGGGGCGTTGCTGGAGTCGGTTTTCCGGGCGCTGATCCCGATCCTCCTGGCCGCCATCGGAGGGATGGTGTGTGAGCGAGCCGGCGTATTTCAGATCTCGCTCGAGGGGATGATGCTGGTGGGTGCCTTCGCCGCCGTGGCCGGCTCCTATCTCGGCCAGAGTGCCCTCCTCGGCGTGATCATCGCGATGGCCGTCACCGCTCTCTTCTCGCTCATCCTCGGCTACGGGGCAGTCACCCGCCGAGGGGATCCCATCGTGCTCGGGGTGGCGGTAAATCTCCTGGCCCTGGGGTTGACAAGCTTCCTGCTGCCCCAACTTTTCGGTGTCCGCGGGGTTTTTCAACACCCTCGGATCGACGGTCTCGATCGGCTGGCGATTCCCTTTCTCTCCGATCTTCCCCTGATCGGACAGGCCCTGTTCAACCTGACCATCCCGGGCTATCTCGCGCTGCTCGCCATTCCTCTCATCTGGCTATTCCTCTTTCGTACCCCGATTGGGTTGCGCCTGCGCGGCGTAGGCGAAAGACCAGCTTCAGCCGAGACCCTGGGGGTGAGCTCGACTCAGTACAAGTACGCGGCGGTGGTGTTCTCCGGGCTGGCCTGTGGGCTGGCCGGTGCCCAATTGGCATTGGGCAATGTCGTCCAGTTCGCCGAGAACATGAGCTCGGGCCGGGGATGGATCGCCGTGGTGGCGGTCATGCTGGGACGAGCTCATCCCGCGGGAATCCTCGGCGCCAGCGCCCTCTTCGGATTCGCCGAGGGGCTCGGGTTTCGGCTGCAGGGAAACGGCCTCCCGGTGCAGATCACCGAGGCCCTGCCATATGTGGTCACCCTGATCGCGTTGGCCCTGGCCCGAAAACGCTTCCAGCGAATTCTCGAACTGACCGCTGCCTAGGAGGTAATGCCCACATGGCGAAGGCAGCCGCCGCCGCCAGGTGCCAGAAGCCGTGCCCCTGCCAGATCGCATCAGGGCGGCACCAGGGCCCCCCGGTTCGGGAAAGGGTGCCAACGGCCGCCCCCAGTGCCAACAGTCCGACGATCGAAAATCGCTGGGGATGGCGGCCTACCAATAAGAAAACGATGGCACCGATCGATAGCACGCCTTGGACGGGATCGGCAACCACCGGTGCCAGCATCATCAGCGCCACCCCGGAAAAAGCCACCGGCCAAAATCGGGTGCGCTTGGTTTCGGTGAGTATGACCCAAATCAGCACCCAACCGATGGTCAGGTCGTGAAGGAACTCGCCCCAAACCGGCATCGGTCCGTGGAAGGCGATGGAACCGGCACCAACTCCAGAGACAAGTGCACTGGTGGAAAATGGGCCCTGGCGAAGATAAACCCACAGGCCCGCCAGAACGAACGCGAAGGCCGTGGCTGTGTTGACCGGCTGGCCCCACCAGCCTTCGAGTATCCGCTCGCAATCGACCGCCGCTCCGGGGAGCACTAGCCCGCGACGGGTTCGCTCTTGGCGATGAGATAGCCCTCGGCGCGTTCGCCTAGTTCATATCGTGCCACCAAGTCATGGAATGCCGGGCTGTGCCTCGGCACCGCCAGATGGGCGAGCTCGTGCACGATCACATAGTCGAGGACCCATGCCGGCATATTGACGAGGCGACTGGAGATGCGGACCGATCGATCCGAGGAGGTGCATGAACCCCAGCGTTCGAGCTGGCGTTCGGACCACTCGATCCGGGCCGGCACAGGGAGGTCGTACTTCTGCGCCAATCGCTGCGCTCTGACCGCGAGATCTACCGAGCGCAGCTCTCGCTTGCGGGTGAGCCTGGTCACCATCCGCTCGACGTGCATGCGCTCTTCTTCGGGCCTCAGCCCGGCGGGGACCAGCACCCGGATGCGACCCTCGACGAAGGAGGCCTGAATGGTGCGCTTGCGGCGGGCGCTTCTGACGATTTCGACCGGAGGGACACTCATCTAGCCATCGTATGGAGAGCCTGTGACGCGTTAAGACTTCTCCACCGAATCGACGGCTCGGGCCAGCTTTTCGAACCCCTCGTCCGCTTCCTCCTCAGTCAACGAGAGAGGAGGGGCAATGCGGAGCGTGTTGCCATACAACCCACCTTTGCCGATGAGGAGCCCTTCCCGTTTGGCCGCCTCCATCACTGCCGCCGCGGCCGCCGGGTCGGGCTCGAGAGAGCCCTTCTTGACCAGCTCGACGCCCAGCATCAACCCCTTACCCCGTACCTCGGCGACGACCTCGGTGCTCTCGACCAAGCCGTCGAGGCTTGACTTGAGGCGGTTCCCGACTTTGTAGGCGTTCGTCTGCAAGTCGTGCTCGAGCAGATAGTCGAGGTTGGCGAGACCGGCGGCTGTGGAGAGCGGATTGCCACCGAAGGTTGAGATCGAATTGGCGGGGAGGGAGTCCATCAGCGATGCCGACGCCACCACTCCCGCCAGTGCCATGCCGTTGCCAAGCCCTTTGGCGAAGGTCAGCATGTCGGGGGCGATGCCATGCGCTTGGTAACCCCAGAAATGCTCACCCGTTCGCCCCCAGCCGGTTTGCACTTCATCGGAGATGAAGAGGATTCCGTGCCGGTCGAGCGTCTCCTTGAAGGCGGCGAAGAAGCCGTCGGGCGGGGTGGCGAACCCGCCCACACCTTGAATCGGTTCGGCGATCATGCAGGCGACATCGCCGGCCGTCGCCACCTCGAGCAGGTTCTCGAGGTCGGCATTACACGCGGCTACGAACTGGTCGTCGGGGAGATGCCCGTAGGGGCTGCGTAGCTTGTAGGGCCCCTGGATGTAGGTGACATTGAAGGGCGAGTTGGAAGTCGCCGACCAGCTTCGCTGACCGGTGATGGCCACGGTGGAGTGCGACTTGCCGTGATAGCTGCCGCGGATGGCCAGCACCTGATTGGACCGCCGATACTGCGTGGCGATCATCAGAGCAGCATCGTTCGCCTCCGTCCCGGAATTGGTGAAGAAAACCTTGGCGTCGGGTATCCCCGAGAGCTCGGAGATCTTCTCCGCCAGCTCGATCTGGTTCTCGATCAGATACAGAGTCGAACTATGGAGCATCTTCTGGGCCTGATCCTGAATCGCCCGCACGACCTCGGGCACGTTGTAGCCGGTCATCGTGGTGAGGATTCCCCCGAAGAAGTCGAGGTACTCGTTCCCTTCGGCGTCACGGACTCGGCGCCCCTGGCCTTCTACAAGCGCGATCGGCTCCTGGTAGTAGAGCACCATCCACTTCGGCAGGACCTTCTGGTGGCGGGCATGAAGTTCGGAATGTCGGCCCACGAGGCTCCTAGATCAACTGTGAACGGCAACGCTAGCTAGGGCGTCTCTACAGTGACCAGATGAAGAAGTCAGGTTGGATCGGACCCTTTCTCTTCATAGTGGTTCTGGCCTGCAGCAATCCCACTCCACCCACCACCACCGCTGCGCCCGCGACCACGATCGCCGCCCCGCCGACCACTGCCGGCGCCACCACCACCTCGGCCGCCTTGCAGCCCGCCCCTTGGGCCTCGGCGCCGCCGCTTCTCGCCGATGAGGTGCCGGTGCTGGCCGCGGAGTGGGGAGAAGCCGAAAACCGGGACACCTGTGCCGCCTTGTCGCCGAGTGGGGGCATCGCCGGAGCCACTCCACGGCCAGCCAATTTCTCCGGCGGCTGGGCCGTGGCCTGGGACGCTCCGGACGGTCCCGGCATGTCGGCAGATGGGACTTTCTGCGCGGACTGCGGGAGGTCGGCCGTGGGTGTCGCCGGAGCCGGGGTCGCCGTAGTCGAAAACGATGTGCGCGCCTTTCCCAACGTCATCGAGTGGGGCGACGGAAGTTTGGTCGGCTACGGCGTCGAGGGATCGGTTGCCGGCGCATTAGATAATGCCGCCACGACCGGCGCAGATTCGGCTACCCAGCTGGCTTTTCTCTCCGTCGCCGGACAGGACTGCCTCTACAACGTTTGGTCGCGACGAAGCGAGACAGAGCTTCTCGACGTGATCGGGCGGCTTCGTTTTGTCGAAGGCCTGGGCGCCCCGTCGGGTTGATGTTCGGACCCGTTGCCATCCAGAAAATCGAGGGCTTGTTCTTCCTGGCGCTGGCCGTCTACGGCTTTTCCCAGAGCGGGTGGTCGTGGTGGTGGTTCGCCCTCCTGTTGTTGGTGCCGGACGTTTCCATGGTCGGGTACGGCATCAATCCCGGGGTGGGCGCGCGGCTCTACAACCTCGGCCACACCTTGCTCTTTCCGGGTCTGATACTGGGCTGGTACCTGCTCGGCGGGCCGCTGGGGGCCCTCGCCCTGGGGTCGATATGGCTGGCCCACATCGGCCTCGACCGCTTCCTCGGCTACGGGCTCAAGTACGCCGACGCGTTCGGCCACACCCATCTGGGTGAGATCGGCCGCGCTCGGCGGCTCTAACTGGTAAGGGCAAAGCCTCTGTGAAGTTCTGCGCGGCCCTGGCCCGCGTCAACCCTCACAGGTGCGCAACCTGGATGGTTCTGTGAAGTTCTTCTCGGCCCTGTCCCGCGTAAACCTTCACAGAACCTGGCGGGTTAGGGGGCGATCAAATCGCCGTACGCGTCGGGGCGACGGTCGCGGTAAAAGGCCCAGGTCTTGCGGACTTCTTCGACCATATCGAGGTCGAGATCGCGGACGATCAGTTCCTCGTTGGTATCCGAGGCCGCCTCGCCCACCTTTTGGCCGCGGGGATCGACGAAGTACGACGAACCGTAGAAGTCGTTGTCGCCGAAGGGCTCCTGGCCCACGCGGTTGATCGCTCCCACGAAGTATTCGTTGGCCACTGCCGCCGCCGGCTGTTCCAGGTTCCAGAGATACATCGACAGTCCCCTGCTCGTCGCCGAGGGGTTGAAGACGATCTTGGCGCCCTTCAGACCCAATGCCCGCCATCCCTCCGGGAAGTGGCGGTCGTAGCAAATGTAGACCCCGATGCGACCGACTTTGGTATCGAAGATCGGATAGCCCGTGTTACCGGGCCGGAAGTAAAACTTCTCCCAGAACCCTTTGACGTGGGGGATGTGGGTCTTGCGGTACTTGCCGAGATACGTGCCGTCGGCATCGATCACGGCCGCGGTGTTGTAGTAGAAGCCCTCTTGCTCCATCTCGAACATCGGCAGGACCAGGACCATGCCGGTCTCCTTGGCCAGAGCCTGCATGGCCTGGGTCGTGGGACCGTCCGGAATCGGCTCGGCGTCGTCGAAGTGCTCGTTTTCCTGCACCTGGCAGAAGTAAGGGCTGTAGAAGACCTCCTGGAAACACATCACCTGGGCACCCTGCTCGGCGGCCTGGTGGGCGTAATCCTCGTGCTTTTTGATCATCGAGTCTTTGTCGCCCGTCCATTCCGTCTGCAACAAGGCAGCCCGAACCATGTCGGCCATTATTCACCCCCTTCGTTGAGCGTGACCTCGGTCTTCTCCCAGGACTCTCCCGTGACGTCGAGGCCATCGGCCTCGAGGTCAGCTACGGCGGCGGCGGCGAGATCGGAGCGATAGGCCTCGGCGCCAGGGTCGGCGCTGATCACGCCTTCACTCACTGCTACTTCGATGGTTTGGGCCCACAACGCTTCGTCCATTACCCCGATCCCACCTGGGGACGGCCAGATCAGCGCATTGATCTCGTTCATCTGCCAGGCCTGGTGGCTCGGGCCCAACGTGGAACCTCGATCGAGCACGATCTGCACGCAGTCGTCGGGATTGTCACGACAGAAGATCCAGCCCCGAAACGAGGCCCGGAGAAAGGCGGAAGCTGTTTCCTCGTTGTCGGCCAGCCATTCGGCGTCCGCCCAGATCGCGTCCTGGAGCATGGCGGTCCCGACGGCAGGATCGTTGAAGTTGATCACCGCCAGGTCCTCTGGCGTATAGAGCTCACCCGTGTCGGGATTGACCGCCTCCAGCACCTGGGCGTACTCGTTGTAGGTCATCGCCTGTGCGGCGTCGATCTCCCGGTTGAGGAGAAGCGACATGTCGAAAGGCTGCTGCACGACTTCCCCCGGTGTCACCCCGAACTTCTCGAAGGCAGCAGTGAGCTCGAACTCGTTGCCGAAGCCCCAAGTGCCTACCCGCATTCCTTCCCAGTCTTCGGGAGTGGTGATACCCGAATCCGCCCACGAGACCTCGAGGGTGCCCGAGCGCTGGAACACCTGGCCGATGTTGACGAGGTTGGCGCCTTCCTCCCGCGAGACCAGAGCCTTCGGCACCCAGGCCAGGCCGAATTCGGCGCCACCGGCGGCGACTACTTGCTGGGGGACGATGTCGACCGCTCCTTCGAGGATCGTCACGTCAAGACCCTCATCGGTATAGAACCCCTGCTCGATGGCGGCGAAGTAGCCGGCGAATTGGGCTTGCGTCACCCACTGGAGCTGCAGGCGCACGGGGATCAACTCCCCGGTGGTTACTTCGGGAGCGGCCGTCGTTGCCGTATCCCCGGCAGTGGTGGCGGGCGCCTCCCCGGCGGTAGTGGCTGGAGTCTCGCCGGCGGTGGTGGTGGCGGCCGACCCGCCGCAGGCGACCAGCAACGTGGCCACGAGCAATATCAAAACTAAACGATGCTTCATCTGTCTCCTCCATGAGAGCCGGGTGATCCTGGCTCCGTTGGCGTCAATTTAGGAGATCAGGCGGGGGTCAGTCTCCGCGACGGGTGCCAGGGAATGAGGACTCGCTCCGCCCCCATCACGAGCAATTGCAATCCGGCGCCAAGCAGCGTGGCGACGACGATTCCCGCCCAGGCTTCGGCCATTCTCGTGAGGCCGGCCTGTTGGGAGATGTAGACCCCGAGAGCAGCGCGGGAACCCCCGAAATACTCCGTCACTACCGCCCCGATCAGCGACAGGGCCACGGCCACCCGTAAGGCGGAGAGCAGATAGGGAAGCGAGTTGGGCAGCCTCACCTTCCAGAGGGTCGCGAAATCAGGGGCGGCGAGAGAGCTCATGAGTTCGACCTTGGCGCCACTGACATCCGTGAGCCCGCGGACCATGTTGATCATCACCGGGAAGAACACCATCACCGCCACCACCGCCATCTTCGATACCGGGTTGGTGATCCCAAACCATTGGTTGGTGATCGGCGCAAGGGCGATGATCGGCGCCGACCCGGCGGCGACCGCCAGCGGCTGCACTCCCACCCTGATGGCGGACCAGCGGGAGACCGCGAAGGCCACGGCAATGCCGGCGATGGTGCCGCCGAGCAAGCCTCCGAGTGCCTCCCGCAAGGTGAACAGACCCGCCGGCCACACCACCGGCCACTCCGCGGAAACCGTACGCACGACTTCCGAGGGAGGCGGGAGCAGAAAGCCCTCGATCCCGAACGCCCGCACGAAGAATTCCCAGACCGCGAGCACCGCGACGAAGACGAGGGCAGGGGCCAGATAGCGGCGGAGGATGCGGTTCACTCTTCCTCGGCCCGGAGTACCTCGCGCACCTCCACCAGCTTGTCGAAGTACTTCGTCTGTTCCCGCGTCTCGAACACCCGCGGCTGGGGCAGGTCGATGTCGACGATTCTTGCCACCCTCCCCGGCCGGGGTGTCATCACTACCACCCGGGTCGACAAGAAGACGGCCTCGGGGATCGAATGGGTCACAAACAAAACCGTGGTCTGGGTCTCTTGCCAGATGCGCATCAGCTCCATCTGCATCCTCTCCCGCGTCATTTCGTCGAGAGCGCCGAAAGGCTCATCCATCAGCAGCAGTGACGGTTCGAGGGTCAGGGCGCGGGCGATCGCCACCCGCTGTTGCATACCGCCAGAGAGCTGCCAGGGATAGTGATCAGCGAACTCGCCCAGTTCCACCAGCTTCAGCATCTTCCGGGCGCGTTCTGATCGCTCCGGTTCGGCCATTCCCGTGACCTCGAGCGGAAGGGCGACGTTTCCTAGAACTCGTCGCCATTCAAGAAGAGTGGCCTGCTGGAAGACCATCCCGTAGTCGCGGTCGTGCCTGGCCCGGGATGGACTCTTGCCGTTGACGGTGACGGCACCGGCGGTGGGTTCCAGGAGGTCGCCGACGATCCGGAGCAACGTCGACTTGCCGCATCCCGACGGGCCTAGCAAGGAGACAAAGTCACCTGAGCGGATCTCGAGATCGATGCCCTCGAGGGCGACGGTGCCGGTTCCCTTGCGTCTGGCAAAGACCTTGTCGACCCCGCGCAGGCTGACCATCACCGAGGTCATTGCGCCACCCGGCGGGTCGGAGGTATGACGAGGCGTTCGATCACCGCCACGACGGCGACGAAGGTGAGGCCCAGGAGCACCGCAAAGAGCACCGCCGCGTAGAGCTTTTCGGGACCGCTCGAGTAGTAGTAGCTGAAGGTGAGCAATTGGCGCCCCAATCCATCAGGAAGGCCACTCGGCAACTCACCGACGATGGTTCCCACGACGCTGGCTCCTGCGGCAACTTTCAAGGCAGTGAATAGATAAGGAAACGCGGCTGGGATTCGGAGCTTGCGGAACTCCTGAGAAGGAGAGGCGGCGATCGAGCGAAAGAGCTCGGCCGAGGTGGGGCTCGGCGAGCGTAGACCGCGGATGGTGTTGACCGTCACCGGGAAAAACGAGAGGAAGGCTGCCAGGGCGGCAATCGGAATCCATAGCGGCAAGCGGTACTTGCCGGCCCAGAGGACCACCATTGGGGCGATGGCGAGGAGCGGAATCGTCTGACTGGCGATAACCCA
>DATFFB010000112.1:0-2980 GCA_035250485.1 Acidimicrobiia bacterium | reverse complement strand
GTTCGAATCGCGCGACTTCGCCGATCGAATGCCGGAAGAAGACGTGCTGAGGGCCGTCCAAGCATTCGGTTTCCCGGCGACGACCCAGGAGCCGCCTGAAGTCGGTCCTGCCGAGGCCGGGCCCCGGACCCTCAACCTCCGTGAGCTGAAGGTGTATTACCGGGGAGCCCGCTTTGCTGCTCAGGCCATGGGACTTCGACATGCCCACTACGCCGACGAAATCAAGGACGACTCGAAGAGCTACGTGGCAGAGATGGATCGCTACACCGCAGCCCTCGAATGGCTCGAAAGGCCCAACTCGAAGTAGGCCGATTCAAGTTCCGAAGCGTTAGAACCGATCCCGATTCCCATGTCGGTGCGATGGTCTCGGTGCTTGGTTGCG
Organism: Acidimicrobiia bacterium; assembly: GCA_035250485.1. GTDB lineage: Bacteria > Actinomycetota > Acidimicrobiia > Spongiisociales > ZC4RG35 > JACCTH01. The sequence goes on along the minus strand of DATFFB010000112.1, from coordinate 2,598 downwards.
GTCGTCGCGCTGGTGTCGATAGCGATTCCGGCATCCGCTACCGAAAACCCCGAGATCCAGCCGCTGGGAAATGAGATCTTGCTCGCTGGCGTCTACTCCGATCAATGGGTGGCGGGATCTGACCTCGTCGGGATTGGCGCAGCCGCGGGCAAGCGCATCTCGCTCACCGGAACCTTTCATCATCTCTTCGAATCAGAGCACGGGATCGACAACACCGATCACATCCTGGAGCAAGCGTGGAACGCTCAGACCACTCCGGTCGCCAACCTCGAGATCATGGTCTCCGCGGCCGAAATCGCCAATGGCTCCTACGACGCTCACATAGCTCAATGGGCGGGACGGGTGAAGAGTTGGACCGACAAGGGCGGTGGCCGCTCGCTGTTGATCGCCGCTCTCCAGGAGATGAACGGGAACTGGGTGCCATACGGCATGGATCCGGCGGGCTTCAAGGCTGCATATCGAAGGATTGTCGACATCACTCGCGGCGTCGGGCTCGACGAGACCAGGGTGCGGTGGGTGTTCGCCCCCAACGCCTGGTCGGTCGAACCGTTTCGAACCGCGGATTACTACCCGGGCGATGACATCGTCGACTTTGTCGGGATCTCGGTTTACAACTTTGGAGCCGCAGTGAGCCGCTGGACCGGCATCTGGGATTCAGGCCTGGCGGTGCTCGATGAGCTACGCAGCTTCGCGCCCTACAAGCCTTTCCTGATCACGCAAGTGGGTAGCTCGAGCGCGGGCGGAGACCGCGACGCCTGGTTGCGAGATCTCTTCAATGCCGCCGCTTGGGATCCGAACGTCGTTGGGCTCGTTTACTTCAACTTCAACAAGGAAACCGACTGGAAGGTGTGGGACGGTGCCAATCTGGCTCCCGGATGGCGGGAGGGCATGAGCCTTCCCTCCGCCACTCACGTCTGGCCCTTGCGGAGGTGGTTTCAGCCCGGCCCGCTGGCCTTCACTCCCTACACCGGTCGTTTCGCCGACGACGACCAACTCGCGGTCCAGCAGGATGTCGAGTGGCTGGCCGAACGCGGAATCGTCAGCGGCTGCACCGAACGCCATTTCTGTCCCAACCAGTGGGTGAGCAGGGAGCAGGCCGCGACATTCCTCGTCCGGGCTCTCGACCTCGCTCCTACCGAGCAAGACTTCTTCGCAGACGACGACGGATCGCCGCACGAGCCCAACATCAATACCCTGGCCGCCGCCGGACTTGCACAGCCTTGCGGAACGGATGCTTTCTGTCCGACGGCGCTTGTCTCGCGACAGCAGCTGGCGGCGATGCTGGCGCCCGCCCTCGAGCTGTCGCCATCACAAACCCGACAATTCGGCGATTTCACTGGGTCGATGACCGACCCTTGGGGAGCGGTCACCCGTCTCGAAATGGTGAAGGTCCTGCGCACCTCACTCCGGGCGCTGGCGCCGGTTCCGGTTTGGAACGCAAACCTCCCCTGGCTCTTCTGATTCAGCCGGTCTCAGCCGAGAACGCGGTTTCCTTCCGCCACCAAATCATCGATATCGGCTCGGGTCTCCTCGGCCAGCACCCGCTTCACCCCGGGAGAGACCGAATCGAGAACCCGGGTCATCTTCCTGAGGACCGAACGCTGCGCGTTCATGCGAGCCGCTTCCTCGGCCGGAGTGACCAAGTCGTCGACCACCGACCCCTCGCTCCGCGAGGCGACCAACGGGTCCGTCATCCCTCGGACCCACACGAGTGACCTCCGACCGGGGCCACGACCCTCGGTGATCGGCTCCACTGCGATCACATCGTCGGAGCGCACGTACCTGCCATATCCCAGAGCAACGAGTTGGCCAGTTTGAACCCGCATTTGCCCGAAGCTAGCTGACTGCACTCTCCACGGCTCGAAGCTGAGCTCGCTTCTTTTCGACCAGGGCGGTCGGCAACGTCATTTCGAATACCGACCATTCGCCGCGCCGCTCGTAGACGAGGTCACCGCCCATCAGCTGGCTGAGTTTGCGCGCCACCGCCAGGCCCAAACCCATCGAACCGGGGAGGGCCGGTCCCGACCGCGAGCGGACGTAGGGCTGAAAGATCTCATTTACGTCCTCGGGCGGCACCCCGGTGCCGTCATCCCAGAGGGAGAAGGTGGTGAACAGAGAGTTCTGCTTCACGATCGCCTTGAGGTTGGGACCGCCATAACGAACGGCATTGGTGAGGAGGTTGCGAAGCACCTGCCGGAGGCGGAGGGCGTCGGCAACCACCGGCTGGTTCGAATCGAGGTTGAGCTCGATCTCACGGTCGGCAGGAAGGTAAAGCTTGAGGCATGCTTTCAGCTCCTCGTCGATGGCGATCGATTCTCGATTGATGACGAGGGATCCACCCCCATCTGACCTGCCGATGACGAGAAGGTCCTGGACAATGTTGGCAAGATCGCTCGCCTGGTCGGCGATGACCCCGATTAGGTCGCGAGCAGCTTCGCCACTGAACTCGTCGAAAGAGGACCGCAGTTCCTGGGCCATCCCGACGATGACCGTGAGCGGTGTCCGCAGCTCATGAGAGACGGAGGTGACGAACTCGTCTTTCGAGGCCAGGAGAGCAGCCAGTTTTTCCTCGGTCCGCTTGCGCTCCGTGATGTCGAC
>DATFFB010000111.1:0-2327 GCA_035250485.1 Acidimicrobiia bacterium | reverse complement strand
CAGGACAACTCCCCGATGGCCAGAGCATCGATCAATGTCGACCTCATGACAACGACTCCGCGCACCCTCCGGGCCAGGTCTCTCCCCACATACTGCGCTCCTCACACGCGTGTAATTACAACAATGTGATTGTGTCAGTTGGGGCGCGCGCCGTCAAGGGGGTGTGGATAAGTCTTTCGATCTAGAAGTCCAGCTCGTCCGGCTTTAATGAGGGTTTGTGACCGCCACCGACGTCCCCAGCAGACGCAGGACATCCTTCTTCGCAGATTTCTATCGGTCAGCGGTCGGCAAGAAATGGGTGATGGCGATCACCGGGATCATCCTCCTCGCTTACGTGATCGCCCACACGGTCGGCAACCTCAAGATCTACCTCGAGATCGAGACGTCCGGCGTCTACGAGATCGACGAATACGGGCACTTTCTCCGGGATTTTCTCTACCCCATACTCCCCCGCCACCTGTTCCTCTGGATCATGCGGGTCGGGCTTCTGATCGCCACCATCTTCCACGTTCACGCCGCGGTGGCCCTCACGTATGTGAACCGCCGAGCACGCCCGATCGGCTACGAAGGTCCCCGTCATTACCTAGTTGCCAACTACGCCAGCCGGACGATGAGATGGTCGGGCTTCATCGTGCTGGCCTTCGTGTTGTTTCACCTCGCCGATTTCACGTGGGGAATTCAGCCGTTCTCGCCTGAAGGTTGGGAAGCGGGAGCAGTTCATGCCAACTTCATTCTCACCTTTTCACGCCTGCCCGTCGTTGCCCTCTACGTGATCGCCAACCTGGCGCTTGGGCTCCACCTTTATCACGGAGCCTGGTCGATGTTCCAGAGCCTTGGCATCAATCGACCTCGATTCAATCCCTGGCGTCGGTATTTCGCCATCGCAACCGCTTACGCAATCACCCTCGCCAACATCTCGATGCCGATCGCCGTCTACGTCGGCTGGATCACATGACCGTCGCCCTCGACAACAAGGTTCCTCCCGGTCCCATAGCCGAGAAGTGGGACAACCACCGCTTCTCGATCAAACTCGTTAACCCGGCCAACAAGCGACGCTTCAAGATCATCGTCGTTGGCACTGGGCTCGCCGGGGCCTCGGCTGCAGCCAGCCTGGCCGAACTCGGATATCAGGTCGAGGTCTTCACATTCCACGACTCCGCCCGGAGGGCCCACTCGATCGCCGCTCAGGGCGGCATCAACGCCGCCAAGAACTATCGCAACGATGGCGACTCGGTCTATCGCCTTTTCTACGACACCGTCAAGGGCGGCGACTACCGCGCTCGCGAGGCGAACGTCTATCGCCTCGCTCAGGTCTCGCTCAACATCATCGACCAGGCAGTAGCCCAGGGGGTTCCCTTCGCCCGCGAGTACGGCGGCCTCCTCGACACGCGCTCCTTTGGGGGGGCTCAGGTGTCGCGCACCTTCTACGCCGCCGGGCAAACTGGTCAGCAACTACTCCTCGGTGCCTATCAGGCGATGATGCGCCAAGTTGGGCTCGGCACTGTTCACCTGGACACCCGCAGCGAGATGCTCGATCTGGTGACCAAGGACGGTCGAGCGGTGGGAATTGTCGCCCGCGACTTAGTGAGTGGCCACATCTCTCGCCATTCGGCCCATGCCGTGGTCCTCGCCACCGGCGGCTACTCGAACGTCTATTTCCTCTCCACCAACGCCATGGCCTGCAACACGTCCGCCATCTGGCGAGCCCACCGGCGAGGGGCTCTCTTCGCCAACGCCTGCTACACCCAGATCCACCCCACCTGCATTCCTCAGAACGATGAGTTCCAGTCGAAGCTGACTCTGATGTCGGAGTCACTCCGCAACGATGGCCGCATCTGGGTCCCGAAGGATCGCGACGAACGTCGCCGCCCAACGGAGATTCCTGCTTCCGACCGCGATTACTTCCTCGAGCGCATGTACCCCGCCTTTGGCAACCTCGTCCCCCGCGACGTGGCTAGCCGGGCGGTGAAGCGGATGGTCGATCAGAAGCAGGGGGTCGGCCCGCGAAAGAACGGCGTCTACCTCGACTTCTCCTCGGCCATCGAACGGCTCGGGCGAGACAGGATCGAGGAGCGCTACAGCAACCTCTTTGAGATGTACGAGCGCATCACCGACGAGAACCCTTACTTGTCGCCCATGCGGATCTATCCGGCCCCTCACTACACGATGGGTGGTCTGTGGGTCGATTACAACCTCATGACCACCATCCCCGGGCTCTACGCGATAGGCGAGGCGAACTTCTCCGATCACGGGGCGAACCGCCTCGGCGCCTCGGCGCTCATGCAAGGTCTGGCGGATGGATACTTCGTCCTCCCGTACACGATCGG
>DATFFB010000110.1:0-9099 GCA_035250485.1 Acidimicrobiia bacterium | reverse complement strand
CTGCAAGCGCGATTGATGTCTCAAGCCTTGCGCAAGCTCACCGGCAGCCTGGCTCGCTCTCGAACCACTGCCATCTTCATCAACCAGCTACGCGAAAAGATAGGAGTGATGTTCGGATGCTTGAACTACAACACCAGGGTGTCACTGGCTGACGGAACGCAAAAGAAGATCGGCACCATCGTCAACCAGAAGCTTCCCGTCGAAGTTCTCTCCTATGACTATGCCAGCGGTGAGGTCGTGACCAAAAAAGTCGTCAACTGGTTCGATAACGGCCGCACCGATCACTTCTTGCAGATCACGGTTGCCAAGCCGGGCAAGAACGGGAGAGCGCAGCTAGGTGTAACCAGCAATCACAAGATCATGACTCCGGGTGGCTGGCGCGAGGCCCGAGACCTCAAAGTCGGGGATCGGGTTCTGGAGATGATGCCTCACTACCTGTCCGATCAACAGATGGAGGTCGTGCGAGGATCAATCATGGGTGATGGAGCGCTCTCGCTAGCGCGTAGCGGATATGCGGCTCGCTTTCGCTTTGGCCACGGATCGAAGCAGGAGGCTTACGCCGACTGGAAAGCATCATTGTTTTCCAACATCTTTCAGAGTCGGTCGACCAACGACAAGGGTGCGGTCTTTTACGACTTCACCCCGATGACCGAGCTGCTTGATTTACGGCAATCGGTTTATATCGAAGGCAAAAAGCACTTTGACGACGAGTTCTTCAAGCACTTGACGCCGCTCAGCCTTGCTATCTGGTACATGGACGACGGCTGTTTGAGTGTACGGTCGAAGGGGCTACAGGCTCGAACACAAGGCGGGAGTGGTCGCATTCAGATTTGTGTCGAGGCCATGGATTCCGACACTCGCGTTCGTTTGGTGCGCTATTTGAAGGACACCTGGTCGATCGACGTAAAGCCGATCCTTCAGGGCGCCGCCCAGAAGGCCAACCTTGTGTTCAACCGAATGGCAACTGACCAGTTCCAGGAGCTCGTCGCTCCTTATGTCCATCCGAGCATGGCCTACAAGCTGCTGCCGAGATTCCAAGAACGGTTTGCAGTAGAGCCGCAGCTGCAGCGTATGCGTTACGAGCTCGAGGCCTATCCGATCATTGATATTTACGACAAGCCCAAGACGCGGAGCACTCACCGATTCGATATCGAGGTTGAAGGAAGCCATAACTACTTCGCCGACGGAGTCATGGTTCACAACTCACCCGAAGTGACCCCGGGTGGTCGCGCCCTCAAGTTCTATTCGAGCGTCCGCATGGAGGTCCGAAGGATCGAAACGATCAAGGACGGCGCTGAAAGCGTCGGCAACCGGGTCCGGGTCAAGGTGACGAAGAACAAGTGCGCTTCCCCATTCAGGCAGGCCGAATTCGATATCGTTTTTGGTGAGGGCATCTCTCGGGAAGGAAGCCTGCTCGACGTCGCCGTCGACAACGGAGTGGTCAAGAAGAGCGGGGCCTGGTTCACCTTCGATGGTGATCAACTCGGTCAGGGTCGGGAGAACGCCAAGAAGTTCCTGCGAGAGAACCCAGATGTGGCTGTCCAACTCCAGGCCAAGGTCTTTGAAGTGGTCGGGATGGTGCCTCTCGAAGGCGCTGAGGAGGCAGAAGAGGCAGGGATCACCGAGGAATCCTGATTCCTGGGTTTCGCGCTCTTGGTCGAAAGCGCTTCGGTTAACATTGGCGCCAGTAAACAACCCCAACCTTTGAAACAACCGTGAAGCGTCTGCCCGTCCCCCATCCCAGGAATCTCCCTAACAGCGTTTAGGTCTATTTCGTAGATCGTCGGACGGCTTCGTAGGTGCTCACCGGGAAGGCAGCACCATGGAAACCATGTGGATTTCAGCGATCGCCGCAGTGGCGGTCTTGCTGGCCGGTGCCGTCGGCTTTCTCCTCGCCAAGAACCGCAGCGAAGGCCGCCAGCGCATCCTCTCCGACGAAGACTCGGTCGGTAGTGCTCGCATCGAAGCCCAGAAGATTCTCTCCCGCGCCGACGAGGAAAGCCGGGCGCGAGCCGAGGCCTATCGACAACGGGAGGAGGCCGCTCTCGAGCATCGCAAAGTAGAACTCGAGGGAGTCGAAACCAGGCTGGTCCACCGCGAGCAGACCCTCGAGCAACGGGCAGGCAACCTCGCTCAGCGGGAGCAGATTCTCATCGCCCGGGAGACCGAGGTGACGTCCGGGCAGCAAGAGCTCGTCAGCCTGAAGGAGAACGCCCGGTCTGAGCTCCAGCGCATCGCCGGCATTGACGCCAGGGCAGCCAAGGATGAGCTTCTCGCCCAGGTGGAGCACGAAGCCCGACGGGAGGCGATGATCCTCGTCCGCGACCTCGAGGCGAAAGCTCGGGAGGAAGCCGATCGGCGCGGCCGCCGCATTCTCGCCACCGCCATCCAGCGCCTGGCGAGCGAAGTCGTGACGGAGTCGACCGTCTCCGTTGTCTCCCTTCCGTCCGACGACATGAAAGGACGGATCATCGGCCGCGAAGGTCGGAACATCCGCACCCTCGAGGCCGTTACCGGCGTCAATCTGATCGTCGACGACACCCCGGAGTCGGTTTCCGTCGCCTCCTTCGATCCCGTTCGCCGGGAAAAGGCTCGGTTGACGCTCGAGAAGTTGGTGGCCGACGGCCGGATTCACCCCGCCTCGATTGAAGAGGCCTACGAGAAAGCCGAAGCCGAAGTCGAGCAATCGGTGCGCGACGCCGGTGAGTGGGCCCTAGTCGAGGTGGGGCTCTCAAAGATGCATCCTGAGCTAGTTGTCCTCCTCGGTCGCCTCAAGTACCGATCGAGCTACGGACAGAACGTGCTCAATCACCTCGTCGAGTCGGCCCATGTCGCGTCGATGCTGGCGAGCGAGCTTGGAATCGATCCCGGGAGCGTCAAGCGCTCAGCCCTCTTGCATGACATCGGCAAGGCCGTCACTCACGAGGTCGAGGGTTCGCACGCCCTCATCGGGGCAGAGATCGCTCGCCGCTTCGGGGAAGACCCGGCCGTGGTGCACGGCATCGAAGCTCATCACAACGAGGTCGAACCGCGGAGCCTTCTCGCCATCCTGGTGCAGGCCGCCGACGCCGTCTCCGCGGCCCGGCCCGGCGCTCGCAGGGAAGCGCTGGAATCGTACGTGCGCAGGCTGGAGAAACTGGAATCGCTCGCCTCCGACTTCACCGGCGTCAAGCAGGTGTTTGCCATGCAGGCCGGTCGGGAGGTGCGGGTGGTAGTTGATCCCGGACATGTCGACGACCTGGCAGCGTCCGACCTGGCCCGGAGAATCGCCCGCAAGCTCGAGGAGGACCTCCAGTACCCGGGTCAGATCCAGGTAACCGTGATTCGCGAGTTTCGCGCTACCGATCACGCCCGTTAAGAGATGACCACGGTCGCAGTCGCCCCGCCCTCGCGTCGCCCGCTCTCGACCCGGGTGCCCACTCGCACCGGCAAGCGATATCACATCCGCACCTTTGGGTGCCAGATGAATGAGCACGACAGCGAGCGGATCGCCGGGCTGCTCGACCTCGACGGAATGACCTCCACCACTGATCTCGAGTCGGCTGATGTCCTTTTCATCAACACCTGCACAATCCGTGAAGCTGCCGACAATCGCCTGTACGGCAATCTCGGCCAGCTCAAGGAGTGGAAGGACCGCCGGCCCGACTCACTACTGGTAGTGGGTGGGTGCGCCGCCCAGAAGGATCGCGACCTCGTCCGGGAGCGGGCACCGTGGGTTGATGTCGTGATGGGGACCAACAACCTCGATCGGATTCTCGACCTCATCGATTATGCGGAGGCATGGGGAGGCATCACCGAGGTAGCCGAAGAACTGGAAGCGATGCCCTCCTCGCTCCCGGTCCGGCGCGAGCTGGCCCACTCCGCCTGGGTTTCGATCCAGGTCGGCTGCAACAACACCTGCACGTTCTGCATAGTCCCCTCGGTACGGGGGAAAGAGGTGAGCCGCCGACCAGGTGACGTCTTGTCGGAGATCAGAGGTCTCGCCAGCCAGGGCGTCATCGAAGTGACTCTCCTCGGCCAGAACGTCGACACCTACGGTCGCGACCTGGCGCTCGACGGTCGCCGCCGTCCCCTCTTCGCCGATCTGTTGCGACAGGTGGGCTCGATCGACGGCATCTCCCGGGTTCGCTTCACCAGCCCGCATCCCGCCGACTTTCGCCAGGACGTGGCGTTGGCGATGGCCGAGACGGAAGCGGTGTGCGAGCAACTTCATCTGCCCCTGCAGTCAGGTTCGAACCGGGTTCTGGCGGCCATGCACCGCGGTTACAACACCGAACGATATTGGGACAAGCTCAACATGGCCCGCGAGCTCATCCCGAACCTCAGCGTCTCCACTGACATCATCGTCGGATTTCCGGGGGAGACCGAAGGCGACTTCCAAGCCACCCTCGATCTCGTGAAAGCGGCTTGCTTCGACCAGGCCTTCATGTTCATCTTCTCGCCTCGTCCGGGAACCCGGGCGGCTCTGATGACCGATCAGTTCATCCCGGGGGACGTCATCGCGGATCGATTTAGTCGCCTGGTGGCGGTTCAGAACGAGTCATCGCTCAAGACCAATCAGGCGATGGTTGGGCATAGCTACGAAGTCTTGACCGAGGGACCTTCCAAGAAGGAAGCATCCATTTCCGCCACGAGGACTAGGGGGGGCAAACTTGTGCATATCCCTGGCGTTTTCGAGCCGGGTCGACTTTTGCAGGCGACGATTCTCACCGCCGCCCCCCATCACCTGGTTGGGAGAGTCACCTGACCCGGCTCCTCGCCATCCTCGGTCCCACCGCTTCGGGGAAGAGTGAGGTGGCAATCGAGCTGGCGGCTCGCCGCCAGGCACCGATCCTTTCAGTGGACAGCATGCAGGTCTATCGGGGCATGGATATCGGCACCGCCAAGCCGACGGCCGAGGAACAGGCGCGGGTACCTCACCTCATGATCGATCTGGTGGAGCCCGAAGTCGAGTTCAGTGTCGCCGAGTTTCAGGCGACCGCTCGCGAGTTGATGAGTCGACACCCCGAAATCTTCATCGTCGGGGGGTCGGGACTCCACTTCCGCTCCGTTGTAGATCCGCTCGACTTCCCACCGACCGACCAAAGCCTGCGTGAGTGCCTCGAAAGCGTGGAGGACCCAGTCGGCGCACTGGTAGGTGCCGATCCGGGTGCGAGTGACTTTGTCGACATCAAGAATCGGAGGCGGGTGCTGAGAGCGCTCGAGATCTTTCACCTGACGGGGGAGACCCCGACTTCCCGTTCGCGTCATCCTCACCGGTCGCGGGTGGAGCGCTACCAAGCGCTGCATGAGTTCCGGGCAATCGGCTTGGATCCGGGGCCGGGCCTCTCTGGGCGGATCTCCCAGCGAGTCGAAAGGATGCGGGAAGCCGGTCTGTGGGCAGAAGTGAGCCGGTTGCGGCATCGCCTCGGTCGCACGGCCTCGGCGGCCGTTGGCTATCGACAGCTGATCAGAGCCATCGACGGCGAGATGTCGGACGAGGAGGGCTGGGCGGAAGTAGAGCGCGCCACCCTTGCCCTTGCGCGCCGACAGCGGACCTACTTTCGGCGCGATCCGCGGATCGACTGGCAGCAGTGGGACGAAAATATCGACGGGCGGGTGGCGGGCGCGGCGCGGGCGCTGGGGATCTGATGCGGTTCGAGAAGATGGAGGGCCTGGGCAACGACTTCGTGGTTGTGTCCGGTGAACTCGAGCTCACGCCCGGAACGGTCCGCTTTCTGTGCGATCGGCATCACGGGATTGGGGCCGACGGCGTGCTCCGGGTAGGAATCGACGATGACATCGTCGTCATGGATTATTGGAATGCCGATGGCGGTGCGGCCGAGATGTGTGGCAATGGGCTCCGCTGTGTGGCTCGTTTCGCATTTGACCATCACCTGGCCGCCACGAGGAGTTTCAAGGTCAGAACGGCGGTTGGCGAGAGACGAGTAGAAGCGCTTCCCGAGCCCCGAGTCGAGCTGGGGGCGGCGTTGGTGGGGGAGAGTTTCGTCTGGGAAGGAGCCACCTTTTACGCCGCCAAGGTGGGAAACCCCCATGCGGTCACGATCGTGGACGATCCCGAGAAGGCCGATGTGGTGGGAATCGGACAGCGCCTGGAGGCTGCAACTCCGGGTGGAGTCAATGTCGGCTTCGTCGCGGTCGAGCCGGAGTCGATCCGATTACGGGTCTGGGAGCGAGGGGTGGGCGAAACGTTGGCGTGCGGAAGCGGGATGGTGGCCGCCACCGCGGTCGCCCGTCAATTGGGATTGGTCGGAGATGGGGTCGACGTCGAAGTGGCCGGGGGACAGGCCCGGGTGGAGATCGAACCCGAAACGAGCTGGCTGACCGGTCCGGCTCGCACGGTTTTTACCGGCGAGATAGATGTGCCTAAAGGGATCGAATCACGCTGACTACACGACCGAGGATGTCAACGCCGCGGTCATAAGTCACCGGCGAGAGCGAGGGGTTAGCGGGCTCGAGGATCACCTTCCCGCCCCGACGACGGAGCGTCTTGACAGTGGCCTCCTCCTTGTCGATGAGGGCGGCGACGATCTCACCATCACGGACACTGGCGCCCGATTCGATGACCACGAGATCACCGTCCAGGATGCCCGCCTCGATCATCGAGTCGCCTTTGATGCGAAGCATGAAGACCTGGCCTCGACCGACCAGCGCGGTTGGCAGGGTGAGGACATCCTCGACGTCTTCGGCCGCCAGGATCGGAGTTCCCGCCGCGATCCGACCAAGGATCGGAACCTGGCGGACGCTGGGCTCCCGCTCGTGTCCGCCTCCGATCACCTCGATCGCCCTGGGCTTGGTGGGGTCGCGTCGCAGATAGCCCGCTTTGACCAACGCCGAGAGGTGGAAATGAACCGTCGAGGGCGAGGAGAGATGGAGCGCTTCCCCGATTTCGCGGACGGAGGGCGGATACCCACGGGCCGCCACCGCATCCTGGATATAGGCCAGGATCTGTGACTGGCGCCCGGTCAGATCCGGGGTCGTAGTTTCCTTCATTTGCGTGCTCCTCTCGAACTCGTGTTCGCGAGGGTAAACACTTCGTCCCTCAAAACCAAACATCTGTTCGTGAGTTGACAACCGAACAGTCGTTCGATAGGGTTGCCCCGAACATCAGTTCGGTTTGTCACACCCTTGTCGTACGGTGTGCGAAGTCGAGCAAGGAGGAAGACCGTGAACCGAGGCCATCAGTCGCTTTCCCTCAAGCTGCTGTTCCTCCTCACGGTCACGGCCGCGGTCTTCCTCCTCTACTCGACCAGGGTGGCCGCGCAAACCCCGCCTCCGCCTCCCACGTTCCATCATGTGGTCTCCGGTGAAACCCTCTGGGGGATCGCCACCGACCGCGAACCGGGAAGAGACCCGCGCGCGGTTATTTCTGAGATCCGACAGCTGAACGATCTCGATTCGGTCGACATCAGACCGGGGCAGGTGTTGCTGCTGCCAAGTTCCGGCGGCTAGTCCGCAGGTCGGGTGTGGGCCAGTTCGCAGCGTCGGACCCTCGGTACCCTGGGTCCGTGCGGTGTCCTATCTGTGGAAACGATGAAACGCGGGTCATCGACAGCCGGCCCGCCGAGCAAGGCTCGTCGATCCGCCGTCGGCGGAGCTGTGGAGTTTGCGGCCACCGGTTCACCACCTACGAGCGAAACGCCCCGGTTCTCCTGGTGAAGAAGCGGAGCGGCCGCTTGGAGCCGTTCGCCCCCGAAAAGCTGCAAAAAGGGGTAGAAGCCGCTCTTGCCGACCGTCCGGTCCCGGCGAGTGCCATCTCCGAACTGCTCGAGGATCTCGAGACAATGGCGGCCAACCAGATGGGGCCCATCTCTTCCGAGCAGCTCGGCCGGTTGGTGCTCGACCGGCTGCGGGTGCTCGACGAGGTCGCCTATCTCCGCTTCGCCTCCGTTTACAAGGGATTCCAGGGCGCCGAGGATTTTGGGCGTGAAGTGGCGGCTCTGGAGACCGCCTCAGGCACGCAGAGAGTCGAGAGCTCTGATGAGCCGGCCCCGCTCGGCGTCGGCTGCGGCGAAGACCCCTCCTAGGGTCTCCTCTCCCGCCTGAGCCAGGAGGGCGAGTTGGCCCTCAAGATCGGCCTCGGCGGCATCCGCCTTGGCCGCATCACCGGCGGTGACTGCAGCGAGGTACCTCACCCGCCACTGGTCGAATCCGGCGACGAAATCTGTGACCTGATTGACGTGGTCGTCGAGCGGAGGGCTGTCCGGGAAGCTCTCGACCATGTCGGCTAGATCGACTTGCCAGCTTGCGATCATCGATGCCGCCTCTGTCGAGTCCGTTACCCCGGCCAGTGCCGGTGAATCCCACAGCGGCTGGAGGATGACCCGATAGCTAAGCGCATCGCCTAACGCTGTCTCCATTGCGAGAGCGGATTGCGCCGCGCCGATTGCAGCCTGGCGCGAGGCATTGTCCTCGGGCAGGGCGGCGGCAACATCGAAGAGATCACGAGCGGACCGATCGACATCGAGCAAAAGCGACGTCGACTCGGCCACCTCGCCCGTGGGCGCGGCCATGACTGCATCCAGTCTGCTCAGCGAAGCGGCGAGCTCGGTGGCGACATCCGACAGCTGGTTGTTCTGGCGGGCCGCGGTTTCACCCGGTCCCCGCAGCAGTGAGGTGATCATCGCGATGAGGACGATGAGGGTCACCGAAAGGGCGATGATGGCGGTGCTCGAGAGACGGCCGCCGCCGAGCTTCGAGCGAGCAATCACGTGGGGGTGCCAGCCGCCGATATCGATGTCGGGAACCTGGGATCGCGAGTCAGGAGCTGGCAGCGATGGTGCGATCCCAGGTGGCGGTTCAGCAACCCTGACCACCAAGGAGGAGTCGTCGCTATAAAAGCCGAGAGACTCCAGCATCGACAGCTCCAAACCCGGATCGGACTGGTTGCGGTCGAGCACACCAACCGCACTCGCATGGGACGATCGATTCCCCTCCGCGATGGTCGGATTCCCATGAGAAATCTTGTTCTCCTCGGTGGAGAAACCCCCCATGTCGATCGCTTCGCGCAATCCGGTTGCCGCCTCCGATCCCCATTGGCGAAGGGCCGAAACCACGGTGGCAATTCCGTGCCCGGTCCTGGCGCCCACCCCACGAAGC
>DATFFB010000109.1:0-15040 GCA_035250485.1 Acidimicrobiia bacterium | reverse complement strand
AATAGAGGCGGGCCCGTAGCTCAAGCAGGCAGAGCAGGGGACTTTTAATCCCAAGGTTGAGAGTTCGATTCTCTCCGGGCCCACCGCTGAGAAATCCAGTAATGATGGGAAACCGACCTCCGCTCGGTGCCGGGCCGTGGTAACTGACCGATGACCTACGCCTACTTGGCCGAGACTTGCTTTTAGAACGACTCGCAACCTGCCTCCCCCGAGGGACAGTGGACATGGTGCCGCCGTGTCTATTCGATGTGATCTGCCAGAACGATGCGCATGGGCGTCGCGAGCAATTCCATCAGCTGTTCCCGCGTGCCTGGATCGAGCGACTGTGACCAGGCCACACGCTCCTCGTTCGACTTCCAGTCGTAGATCCCGATGACGGTGTCTTCGTCCTCGACGTTGCTGTAGTGCTCCGCGGCGATGAAGCCCTGCGCATCGCTGGCTGACATCTGCTGCAGCTTGTTCAGCAGCTCGGCGCGTCTTCCAGGCTTCGCCTTCATCTCGACGATTGACTTAATCGCCATCCCTCTCGCTCCTCGTCCGCTGCGCGCCCAACCGACGACCCTTGAGGGCCCGCAGCCTATCTCATGTTGGTTGCGCACGCGCGAACGCTGTATTACCAGCGGACGGGAATGCAAACGCACCTGGGCATCCAGGCCTCCCCGAGGGGATCCTCCGCTGGCCGCCGGCTAACTAGTCAGCGCGATCGGATCGGATTCGGGCCTCGGGCTGGCTCACCACAGCTGCCGATGACGGGGGAATGGGACGACTCAAAGAGCTTTGTGGGAGCTTTGCGTCGACACTTCAACGGAAGTTCCTCGGCCAAGGGAACGGCAGCCATTACGGCGACCTGGCGTGGGTGGTCCGTCCGGAGTTGGCAACGAATATCCCGCGCCGGGCGTGGCGCGAGGAGCTTGACCGAATCGCGGTCACCACCCTCGGCGACGTTTCAATCGATACCTAACCCATCGAATTTTCTTCCCTGTGGGCCTGCTGCTGGGCCCCAAGGACGAATCCCACGGCTGGCCTACCGTGGCCTCGATGCCGTCCGTGACGAGAAGCCAATCAAGAAGCGACTCGTCGTGATTGACCGTGTCTGAGTCGATCGCGAGGGCCGCCGAGGTACTCCAAGCGCACCTACCTATCCTCGCCTTCACCGGCGCCGGGATCTCGACCGAGTCCGGCATCCCCGACTTCCGCGGTCCCAATGGCCTCTGGACCAAGATGGATCCGGCCGACTTCACGATCGAGAAGTATCTCGCTGACCCCGAACGACGGAAGCGGGGCTGGCGCATGCATGCCGAAGGTTCATTGTGGGGAGCTAGGGCGACGCTGGTTCCAAATGCAGCACATCTGGCGCTGGTCGACCTTTATGAAGACGGTCGCCTGGTCGGTTGCGTGACTCAAAACGTCGACGGACTCCACATCACGGCCGGGTTGCCGGAAGAGGCCGTCGCAGAAATTCACGGGCACGTCCGCCAAGTCCGTTGCTACAACTGCGGCTCGACATGGCCAACCGAGATCATCTTGAGAAGAGTCGACGAGGGCGAAGTGGAGCCGCGTTGTGAGGCGTGTAAAGGAATCATCAAGACCACGACTGTGATGTTCGGAGAGAATCTTCCTACCGAAGTAGTCGGCAAGGCGTGGAAGCTGGCGGACAAGGCGGAAGCAGTGCTAGCGATCGGCACCACTCTGGGTGTCTGGCCTGCAGCCGAAATCCCTTTGGCCATGGTTCGAGCCGGAAAGCCAATGGTGATCGTCAACGAAGGTGAAACCGAGATGGACCGTCTGGCGACGGTGCGTCTGGAAGGAAGGGCGGGCACCGTCGTGAGCGATCTCGCACGCCGGATCGCTCCATGAATCTCGTTCCGCTTTCGAAGGACAAGCTGCCAGAGCTTTATGAGCTCTACCGGCGCATTGAGGTCGGAGATCAGATCCCAATCCTGACTCCATGGGAAGAAATCGAAGAGCTGGCGGAAAGCCCCCACCTCAACCTAAGCGAGGACGGCCGGATGAGTTTTCGCGATGGCGAGGCTGTGGGCTTCTGTTTAGTCATGCACGGACTCGGCGAATCGGATCATGTACGCGCGTTTGTCATCGGGGGAGTCGATCCGGCGTACCGCCGCCAGGGCATTGGGAGCGCGCTTTTCAGATGGGAGCTCGATCGGGCGCGGAACCTCCTGCTTCGCGAAGGCCCCAACCTGCCTCGCTTCGTGCGCACCTTTGCCTTCGACTTCGAGAAGGACGCCATCGCCCTCTATGAGCGCCATGGCCTCGACCCGATTCGCTACTTCGCCGAGCTGATCCGGCCGCTGGCTGAGCCCGTAACGGCCGGACCGGTTCCAGGTATCGACATCGTCGCCTGGGACGAGGGACGCACCGAAGAGGCGCGGCTCCTGATGAACCTGGCCTTTCGGGACCACTGGGGATCAACTCCCCGCGACCGCGCCGCCTGGGACCATCTCATCGGTGGGACCGGTACTCGGCTCGATCTCTCCTACATGGCCTTGGCCGGTGATCGCCTGGTTGGTGTGACGGTCAACGCTCACTACCCATCCGACCATGAGATCACCGGGCGCCGAGATGGTTGGATCGGCCATCTCGGCACCCACCCGGAATTCCGAAAGCGCGGGATTGCATCGGCCCTCATCGAGCGATCGTGCACCCAGTTCAGTGAGGCCGGCTTCGACCACGCCATGATCGGCGTCGACTCCGCCAGCCTCACCGGTGCCTATCGCTTATACGAGAGCCTCGGCTTCCGACCGCTGCACCGACAGGTGCAGCACCAAATCGAGGTCTAGCCGGTGATGGGCTCGCCGTCGGGGCCGATCACCCACCAGATGTCGCCTACCCCTTGGCCGTTGATGTCGCCGGGGGCGGCGTCAGCCGCGAAGTAGTAGAGCGGCCAGCCGTTGTAGGTCACCTGCATGGTTCCGTCGCCCCGATCTGCCATGTCCAGGAGCGAGGCGTCGAGGCCGGCACCGGCCGCGACCTCGGTGGTCAAGGGCGGCCAATTGGCGGCGCAGTCGTCGAAGCAGGTGGGGTCGCCTTGCTCATCCGGCGTGAAGATGTAGAGGGTTGCCCCCTCGGCATCGGTGATGATGTCGCCCAGATCGGTCGAGGCGACCGCCAGCGCTTCTCCCTCCACTGTTGCCATGGTGGTGGCAGCGGCGGTGGTTTCGGGAGCGGCGGTGGTCTCAGCGGGGGCAGCGGTAGTAACGGCCCCAGCGGTAGTGCCGGGAGCGGCTGTGGTGGCGGCTCCGCCTCCGCCGCAAGCGGCGACGACAAGAGCGACAAGGCCTATTAGGGCATGAGATCTTTTCATGTATCGAACCTCCAGAGAGCCATACGGCATTACCTGAAGCTGTGGTTCTCGGTCTGGTTGAGACCGCCGCCAATTAGCCTGAAGACCCGAGAAACATGGGATACAAACCACCGCTAGAAGACATCGACTTCACCCTCAACCACGTCCTTGACCTGGCCGCCGTCGCCAAGCTCAACGGCTTCCAGCATGCCGACCCGGAAACCGTGCGCGGGCTTCTGGAGGAGGCGGGACGTTTTTTCTCAGAAGTCATCGCCCCGTTGAACGCCATCGGCGATAAAGAGGGGAGCCGTCTCCAGCCAGACGGGACGGTCAAGACCCCCGAGGGTTTTCGGGCGGCCTACGCCAAATTTGTCGAGGCGGGATGGGGCGGGGTCCATGTCGACGAGCGTTGGGGCGGTGGTGGTCTTCCATACGTCGTCGGGGTGGTGGTCCAGGAGATGTTCAAGTCCGCCAACATGGCCTTCTCGCTTTGTCCCCTTCTGACCCAGGCTGCCATCGAGGCCCTCAGCCAGCACGGTTCCGAGGAGCAGCAGGCGGATTACCTTCAGAAGTTGGTTTCGGGCCAGTGGAGCGGCACCATGTGTCTGACCGAGCCCCAGGCCGGCTCCGACGTCGGGGCGTTGACCACCAGGGCGGAGCCGCAAGGCGACGGCACCTATCGCCTCTTCGGCCAGAAGATCTTCATCACCTGGGGTGAGCACGACCTCACCGAGAACATCGTCCACCTCGTCCTGGCCCGTACCCCCGGCGCCTCCCCGGGCACGAAGGGAATCTCACTCTTCCTCGTCCCCAAGTTCATCCCCGATCCCCAAGGCGAACCCGGCGAGCGAAACGACCTCAGAGTGGTATCGATCGAACACAAGATGGGCATCCACGCCTCACCGACCTGCGTCCTGTCCTTCGGCGACGACGGCCAGGGTGCGCTCGGGTACCTGATCGGTGAAGAGCAATCGGGAATGCGATACATGTTCACGATGATGAACACGGCTCGCATCGGAGTCGGAATCGAAGGACTCTCCATATCGGAGGCTGCTTATCAAAAGGCCCTTGAGTTCGCGCGGGTCCGGATCCAGGGGCGGCCGGTGGGCGAAAGCGAAGATGCCGAGATCATCGAGCACCCCGATGTGCGGCGCATGCTGCTCACCATGCGTGCGTATAAGGAGGCCCTGCGCGGCGTCCTCTATTACAACGCCTATCAGCTCGACCTTGAACGACATGCCGAAACCGAAGAGGAACGGCAACGGGCCGGCGAACTGGTGGCTCTCTTCACCCCGATCTCGAAGGCCTGGTCCACCGACGTCGGGGTCGAGATGGCATCGGTCGGAATCCAGGTCCACGGAGGCATGGGGTTCATCGAGGAGACCGGGGCTGCCCAGTTCTACCGCGACATTCGCATTGCCCCCATCTACGAGGGAACCAATGGCATTCAGGCGATCGATCTCGTCGCCCGCAAGCTGGGCATGCGCCAGGGCCAGGTCATATCCGGGTTGCTGGACGAAATTCAACGAACGGCTGCCGACTGTGGGCCGGATCTAGGTGACGTCGCTGCCCCCTTGTCGGATGCATTGACGGCGGCACGCCAAGCCACTCAGCATCTCCTGGCGGTCAACGATCCCAACGATGCCCTGGCGGGAGCCGCTCCTTACTTGAAGATGTTGGGCTTACTGCTGGGAGGATGGATGCACACCAGGTCCGCGCTCGCGGCCGCACAAAAGCCCGACAACGATTTCATGCGGGGTCGATTGGGTCTGGCCCGTTTCTACAACACCCAGATCCTGCCGATGGCCGGGGCGCTGCTTCCCGCCGTCACAGCCCCTCAGACCCAACTGGCAGAGTCCTTCCTCTAATCCATGGACATCGCCGGCAAAGTGGCGGTGGTTACTGGAGCCGGGAGCGGAATCGGAGCCGCGTTAACTCGATCGTTCATCGGCAACGGCGCCAAGGTCATGGCAGCCGACATCGACCTCGGCCGGGTAGCGGAAATCGCCAGCGAAACCGGCGCTTATCCGATCGGAGTCGACGTTTCCCGAGAAGAGGACAACCTCCGCCTGATCGAAGAGACGGAAACGCAGCTGGGCCCCATCGACCTCTTTTGTGCCAACGCAGGTGTCGCTTATGAGGGCTCCGAGCAAAGCTCCGACGAGGAGTGGGAGCGGATGTGGCGGGTGAACTTTCTCTCCCACGTCTACGCCTCCCGGCACCTCATCCCCCGCTGGCAGGCCCGCGGTGCCGGCTATTTCCTGGTGACCGCTTCGGCGGCGGGCCTGCTGACCAACATCGGTGCTGCCCAGTACTCGGTCACCAAGCACGCGGCGGTAGCGATGGCGGAGTGGCTGGCCGTCACCTATGGGGATGATGGGATCAGAGTTTCGTGTCTCTGCCCACAAGGAGTCCTCACCCCGATCCTGGAGAAAGAAGGCGAGACCGCCGAATTCCTCCGAGCCACCGCCATCACTCCCGAGGCAGTGGCGGAATCGGTGATGGAGGGGCTGAGGGACGAGCGCTTTTTGATCCTGCCCCATCCCGAGGTAGCCCAGTACGAGCAGCGCCGGGCTGAGGACCGGGATGGGTGGCTCGAAGCAATGCGCCGGCTCCGACGTAACCTTCGGGCGCGATGACCAAGCGACGAGTCGCCATCACTGGGGTCGGAATCGTCAGCCAGCCGGGGATTGGGGTCGCTGACTTCTGGAAGGGACTTCAGACAGACCCGGTGCCCGGCCAGCACCATGAGATAACCAACTGGGATCCCGAGCAGTGGATGCCGCGCAAGGAGGCGCGCCGGGTTGACCGGTTCGCTCAAATGGCGCTGGTCGCTACGGAAGAAGCGATGAAGCAGGCTGGCACATTGACCGCCCCCACCGACCGGGTGGCGGTGGCAATTGCTAGCGGGATCGGAGGCTTAGCCGCGCTGGAGGAATTGGTCGAAACCTCCTATGACCCCGATCGGCGGCCCTCACCCCTCTTGATCCCGATGATGATGTGCAACGCCGCGGCCGCGGCGGTTTCGATCAAGTACGGATTCGGCGGCCCGGTGACGACTCAAGTGGTGGCTTGTGCGGCCGGAGCCCAAGCGATCACCGACGCTCTCCGGACCGTGCAGTGGGGATATGCCGACGCTGCCATCGCCGGTGGCTGTGAAGCTGCCGTTCGCCAGCCTGCCGTCGCCGGCTTCAGCTCCTCGAAAGCGATGTCACCCACCACCACGGCCCGTCCGTTCTCGGTGGACCGCGATGGAATGGTGCTCGGCGAGGGGGCTGGGATCTTCGTTATCGAGGAATGGGAGGCGGCCAAAGCCCGTGGAGCCACGATCCTCGCCGAGCTCGCCGGCGCCTCTGCCACTGGCGACGCCCACCATCTCACCGCCCCGCACCCCGAAGGCGAGGGCGCCGAGCGCGCCATTCGCTTGGCTCTGGCAGACGCCGGACTCGAGCCGAGTGATGTCGGATATGTCAACGCCCACGGGACCGGGACCGATCTCAACGACCGCACCGAGGGCGCCGTGATCTCGCGGGTGTTCCATCCCCAGCCACCGGTCTCCTCGATCAAGGGCAGCACCGGCCACGCGCTGGGGGCGAGTGGCGCCATCGAGGCCGTGGCTTCGGTTCTCGCCATAGTCAACCGCGAGCTGCCCCCGAACCTTGGGATGACCCGGCAGGACCCCGAGATCCCCTTGACCGACATCGTCACCGAGCCCCGACCCTTCGAGCCTGCCCCGGTGATCACGAACTCCTTCGGCTTCGGCGGCCACAACAGCGTCCTCGTTATCTCGCCGCCGTCGTAACCTGAGAAAACACACGGGAGCCCCACCCATGCAACTGATTGGGGGGCTGAGAGGGAGACCCACTCCGACCGTAGAAACCTGATCCGGGTAATGCCGGCGTAGGGAGGAGATCGATGAAGCGCCTGGTGCTGTTGGTGGTCGTGGCGGCGACCGCGTTCGGTTGCACATCCGAGGAGCCCGTCACCCTCACCCTCATCTCCCACGACTCCTTCGCCGAAGCGGTCACCGAGGAGACCTTCGCCGCTTTTACCGCCGAGACGGGTGTGGCGGTCAAGGTACTGGCAGCCGGAGACGCCGGGGCGATGGTCAATCAGGCGATCCTGACCAGGGAAAATCCGCTGGCCGACGTGCTCTTCGGGGTGGACGACACGTTCTTGCAGCGAGCGGTCGACGCCCAGATTTTTGGCGGCGAAGTCAGTGCGATCGACTACGGCGACGTCTGCATCAACTACGACCGTGAAGCCTTTACGGCCAACCCGCCGCCGGAGACGCTCGATGATCTCACCCTCATGGCGGATCAACTAGTGGTCGAGGACCCATCGCTGTCCTCTCCGGGGCTGGCGTTTCTTCTTGCCACCATCGACCGTTACGGCCCCGAGTGGCAGAAATATTGGGCCGAGCTTCGCCAGAACGGGGTGCTGGTGGCCCCGGGCTGGTCAGAGGCCTATTACGGCGAATTCTCGGGGGGGGCAGGAGAAGGCGATCGGCCCCTGGTCGTCTCCTACGCCTCGTCTCCCCCGGCGGAAGTGATCTTCGCCGATCCTCCGGTCGAAGAACCACCGACGGCAGTTATGACCGACGGCTGTTACAGGCAGACCGAGTTCGCCGGAGTCCTAGCCGGAACCGCACATCCGGATGAATCTCGACAGCTGATCGACTTCATGCTGAGCGTGCCCTTCCAGGAGACGATCCCGCTCACCTGGTTCGTCTACCCGATCAACGAGGAGGCGGCGTTGCCTCCGGCATTTGTCGAGAACACTGCGGTGCCAAACGACCCCGTGCAGATGGATCCGGCCACGATCGATGAGAATCGCGAGCAATGGCTGGAAGAGTGGTCCGAAATCTTCGGATAGCGCTCCTGTGGGGAGCACCACTCCTCTTCATCGGCTATCTATTTATCTATCCGCTGACGAGGATCCTCGCCGAGTCTCTCACCGGCGAAGGCTTCTCCCAACTCGTCGATCGCGAGCGATTCCGCAATGCCGCCTGGTTCACTCTCTGGCAGGCAGTGGTCTCGACGGTTCTGACCTTGATCGCCAGCCTTCCCCTCACCTGGGCACTGTCGAGGTTCAACTTCAGAGGCAAACAACTCGTTCGAGCATTGGTCACCATCCCCTTCGTCCTTCCGACGGTGGTGGTGGGAGCGAGTTTTCTTGATCTTTTGCCGCGAGGGGTCCTGGCGATACTCGCCGCCCACGTGTTCTACAACGTGGCGGTGGTGGTTCGCACCGTCGGCGGGGTGTGGGCCAGGATCGACCCCCGGGTGGAAGACGCCGCGGCCACTCTGGGGGCATCGCCGGGGCGAGTCTTTCGCACCGTCATCCTGCCCCTCCTCCGACCCGCCCTTGCCTCCGCCGCCGCCATCGTCTTTCTGTTTTGCTTCGCCTCCTTTGGCACGGTCCTCATCCTCGGCGGCGGGCGCATTCGAACGATCGAGGTCGAGATCTATCAGCAAGCAGTCAGCTTTCTCAACCTTCCCGTGGCGGGGGCGCTCGCCGTCTTGCAGTTGGTTTTCGTGGTGGCGGCCCTGTTGGTCGCTAATCGGCTGCAACGCCGGATCGGTGTCGATCTGGCGACCGAAGTCAGCCTTCCGCCTCCGGGGCCGCGGCATCGGTTAGCCGTCGCCGCCGCGGTCATTGCCACCCTTGGTCTACTCGCGGTGCCCCTAGTTTCGTTGGTGGGCCGTTCCATAGAACGTCGTGGCTGGGCTGGGCTGACACCCAACGCGGCGAGCGCGCTCAGCCCCGTCCAGGCGATCGGCAATTCGCTGCTCTATGCCGCCACCGCCACCGTCATCGCTACCGGAGTCGGCTTGGCCGCGGCCCGCGTGATCGAACGACGGGGTGGGGGTTGGCTAGATACCGCCTTCATGCTGCCTTTGGGGGTGTCGGCGGTCACGGTTGGATTCGGCTTCCTTCTTGCCCTCGACAAACCAATCGACTTGCGGGGTTCGTTCATTCTGGTGCCGCTCGCCCACGCCCTGGTGGCGACGCCCTTTGTGGTCCGGGCGGCATTGCCCCTCCTCCGATCGATCAAGCCTGAACTGCGAGAAGCGGCGAGGGTGCTGGGTGCCTCCCCTTCGCAAGTGTGGAAGGAGATCGATTTTCCGATAATCGCCCGTGCGCTGGCGGTGGGAGCCGGACTGGCGGCGGTGGTCTCTCTTGGCGAGTTCGGCGCCACCTCCTTCGTCGCCCGACCGGCCAGCATCACGATTCCCACCCTGATCTTTCGCCTCCTGGGCCGCCCGGGGACAGCTTCTTACGGAACGGCGATGGCATTGGCGGTGGTTCTGGCGGCGATGACCGCCTTGCTGGTCTTGTTGATCGATCGCCTGCGCGGCAGCGAGGCGGGGACATTTTGATGCTGTCGGTCAGAGAGGTATCGGTGGTGTTCGGTCCCAAGGTTGCTCTCGACCGAGTCTCCCTCGAGCTCGGTCAGGCCGAGATCCTTGCTCTGCTGGGGCCGTCGGGCTCGGGGAAGTCGACCCTGCTCCGGGCAATCGCCGGCCTCGAGGAGATCACTACCGGGACGATCTCCTTCGAGGGCCGGGACCTGGCTGGACTACCGACTCACTTGCGCGGCTTCGGGCTCATGTTTCAGACCTACGCCCTGTTTCCGCATCTCACCGTCGCCGGCAACGTTGCCTTCGGCCTCCGGATGGCCAACCTCGAACGAGCGGCGATTGCCTCCCGGGTAGACGAGGTGCTGCAGTGGGTGGGTCTGAGCGAACTCGCACATCGCCGAATCGAGCGATTGTCAGGCGGGGAGATGCAGCGGGTGGCGCTGGCTCGTACTCTCGCTCCCAATCCCCGGCTGGTGATGCTCGATGAGCCGGTGGGCGCTCTCGATCGTCGACTGCGGGAGCGCCTGGTGGACGAAATGGCCGACTCCTTGCGGGAGGCGAAGCTGGGCGTGATCTACGTCACCCATGACCACGACGAAGCTCGGGTCGTTGCGGATCGAGTAGCCCTGATGAACGAAGGTCGAATTATCCAGACCGGGACTTATCAGGAAATTGTCGAGCAACCCGCCGATGCGTGGGTGGCCGACTTCGTCGGTTCGTCCTAGATCGCGCCCATTGCTTCGGCAAAACCAGGGGGTGGGCGACTCAATTTCCCCTCGCGGTTGGTGAAGGCCGCCCGCAGGTCGAGGCTGGCGATGAGCTGCTCCTGGCGGCGAATCTCCTGCGCCCAGCGCGAGCTGGCACGAGACACCTCCGTCACCTTGGTCTCGATCACCAGATCCTCATGCAGGGTTGCCGAGGCAAAGAAGCGAGCGGTCAGTTCGACCAGGACGATCTGGAACCCTGCCTCTCCCATCACGTCGAGGCCGAACCCCACCGCCGCCAACGCCTCGACCCGGGCCGCCTCGAAGTATTGGAGATAGGCCGTGTGGTTGACGTGGTTGTAGGGGTCGAGTTCGTAAAAGCGCGGTCGGATCGAGAACCGGTGAGCCACCGGCCGACATTAGGTCGGGCTAGTCGTGGCGAGCGATGCAGAACTCGTTGCCATCGGGATCGGCCATCACCCTCCATTGAAAGCCCCCGACCTCGTGGTCTTCCACCTGGCTTCCGCCGAGCTCGAGGATCTTCGCCGCCGCGGCGTCGATGTCTTTGACGCTCGTATCGAGATGGAGGCGACGTCGACCGGGAGTGGGATCGGCGACTCTTTGAAACGCTATCGAGTAGCCACCCTGGCGCTGTCGCCGCAGCCAGATGAAACCGTCGGCTCGATGGCCGATCTCGACTCCCAAGAGCTGGGCCCAGAAGGCAGCCAACTTCTCCTCATCGGTCGTGTTGATCACCACCGATGTCACCTCGACCACTGCCTCGTCAGTCACTTGATCCTCCTACGCTCGCCGAGTGCGCGCCTGGCTTCTCCACGACACCACCGGAATAGATGCCCTTCGCCTCGAAGACGTGCCAACCCCCGAGCCTGGTCCCGGGCAGGCGCGTGTGCGGCTGAAGGTAGCCGGTCTCAATCATCTCGATGTTTGGGTCTCAATGGGTTTGCCGAAGCCGAAATCACTCCCCCACATCCTTGGTGGAGACGGAGCGGGGATCATCGAGGCACTGGGGCCGGGAGTCAGTGGCTGGAAGGTGGGCGACGAGGTGGTCATCAACCCCTCGCTCTCATGTGGCGAGTGCGAGTTCTGCCGGGCCGACAACATCGTCTTTTGCCGCCAATATTCGATCCTGGGCGAGGTTGAACCGGGAACTCTGGCCGAGCAGGTCATTGTCCCGATCACCAGCCTGATCGCGAAACCGGTGGGGCTCAGTTGGGAGGTGGCAGGCACCTTTGGTTTGGCCACCTCGACTGCCTATCGAATGCTCGCTCGGGCCGAACTCAAGGCGGGCGAGACTGCGCTGGTGGTAGGAGTGGGCGGCGGAGTGTCTTCGGCGGCGGCCCTCATTGCGGTGGCAATGGGGGCGCGGGTCCTCGTGACCTCTCGGGATCAGAAGAAGATCGCCTGGGCGATGGAGCACGGAGCGGACGGGGGTTACGACTCCGCGTCGCCCTTCTCTGTCAATGTCAAGGAGGCCACCGGGCGGGGTGCCGACGTGGTAGTGGAGAATGTCGGCAAGGCGACCTGGGACCAATCCTTTCGCTCGCTCGCGCCCGGGGGCCGAATGGTCATCTGTGGGGCCACGGCCGGCAACAAGGTCGAACTGGCGCTTCCCGTCGTTTGGTTCAAGCAGCTAAAGATCATCGGCTCGACCATGGCCAATCGCCCCGAATTCGAGGCAGCTCTCGACCTGGTGGCTAGCGGCCGCGTGCAGCTTCCAATCGACCAGATCTTCCCGTTCGAAGAACTCCCCGCCGCCATGGAACGTATTGATCGAGGTGAGCAGTTGGGCAAGGTGGGGATAAGGGTTTCCTAGATGGCCGAGTTTTTCAGAGTCAATCGCCGGCTCTTCCTCGCGCAAGTGGGCAAAGGAACCCTGGCATTGGCCGTCTTCGGCGCCTGCGGCGATACCGGTGGTTCTGGTGGCACCCCATCGACTTCATCCGCTGGGCCCTCGACGACTTCTGGCGCCACGACCAGCTCTCCAGCCGCTAGTTCACCTGCTACGAGCTCAGCCTCGACGACATCACCGGTCGCGCAGCCTCAGTTCCAGCGGGTCAATCTCGGCTTCGTCTCGGCCTACATCGTCGTGCGGGGAAGCGAGGCCGCCATCGTCGACACCGGAGTCTCGGGCAGTGAGGGCGACATCGAAGCCGCCCTGGGAGAAGTAGGTCTGGGGTGGAACCAGGTCGGCCATGTCATCCTCACCCATCGTCATCCCGATCACCAAGGCAGTGCGCCGGCCGTGCTGGAAGCCGCCAGCGGTGCTATCGGCTATGCCGGCGAGGGCGATCTCGACAGCATCACAGCTCCACGCGAGCTGACTTCCGTGGTCGACGGCGACAGTGTCTTTGGCCTTGATGTGGTTGGAACTCCAGGGCACACGGCCGGTCACATCTGCTTGCTAGATCCGCAGATGGGGGTGTTGGTGGCCGGAGATGCATTGGTAGGTGCCGAGGGAGGAGTCGCTGCCCCAGATCCTCAGTTCAGCTCCGACCATGACGAAGCGTTGAGATCGGTGGAGAAACTCGCCGGATTGGTCTACGAACAGATTCTCTTTGGCCACGGCGAACCCGTGACAAGCGGTGGCTCGGGGTTGGTAGCTGACCTGGCCGCCGGCCTCTAGTACTGCCCCACCTATACTTTCCGCCGCAAGGAGAGCCGGTCCCCGTTCGGGGGTGTGGTGAAGCTTGGCCGTTCACGCCGGCCTGTCAAGCCGGAGGTCGCGGGTTCGAATCCCGTCATCCCCGCCAACCCAGATGACGACTTGCTCTCCTTTGGCCAGGTAGCTCAGTTGGGAGAGCGACGGTCTGAAAAACCGTAGGTCGGCAGTTCGATCCTGCCCCTGGCCACCTGAGTGGCTGCGAAGTCCCACTCGCCACCGAAGTACATGGTCAGGTCAAATTGCAGTCGGGCTTTTGTAGACGCATGCTTGTGCCGTGGACATCGATCAGCCTGACGATGCCGCCCACGGGCCGGTAACCGATCCGGAGCGATATTTGCCGGTTGTCGAGGCTGCCCGCACCCTGGTTGACCATCTGAAGCAGACATATAACGTCGAATCGACCACGGGCGATCAAGTGCTCGACCTTCCCGAGTCAGGTCGCTCGCATGGCGAAGTCGTACGACTCGAACCGACTGAGGGCGCGCCACTCACTTTCATGTTCACCGACTTCCCAGGCGTAATCGCGCGCGCCGGCGCCTCGTGCGTACAGGCATTTCCTTCGTGTGGTTGTGATGCCTGCGATGAATCGCCGTCCGCCGCGACCAAGAGGCTAAGAGAGCTTGTGGAGGCTGCGACCTAAGGGAAGTTCGAGGAAGGTCTCACGAAGACAAATCTGACATACACACTCGCGGGTCCATGGGGATCATCTCGAGTGCGATGCGACTCGAGCCTGGCGAGCGGAAGAAGTACGGAACCCTGGGTGCCCATCGATGGCCGGCGTGGCCGAAGAGGAGATTGGGGTTCCAGCAGTAAATCGTCTAGATCAAAAGGGGAAGTGATCGATTCCAACTAGGGCGGTCGGCCACTAGTGGTGTAGCGATGCCCGAGCGGTGAGATCCAGAGGTGATCACCCCGTGGCAGTGGCTGGTGACGCCAACCAAGACGATGACGGCAGCGGTGATGACGACGACAGAGGGGGACCAAGTTGCAGTCGCAGGTCGGACCCCGCTCCGACCACGGGAGACGGTGGTCCAGGTCACAGTCCGAGGAGGGTCTCCGACAACCGGGGAAGATGCAGGTGGGGTTACGAGCCTCCACGAATCTTCTCGTCTCCTCCCTCGGTCTTCTCCGAGTCACCCCGGTGTGGACCGGCATGCCCGTCTCGGGATCGGTGACCACAAACGACCACTGGCAGTGAGTCTGTTCTCGGGCCACCTGGCGGGCGATGTCAGAGATCACCGGCCCGATCCCCAAAAGCTCTCCGGGAGCCTCGGAGAGGCCAGAAAGGGTCTCCAAGTCGACCCGGAGCTCGACTCCTCCTCCTCTCCTCTCTCCCTTTCCCTCCGACTCCCCCAACAACAGATCCAATAAGAGATCGGCGCGGATTTGGTCCATGCTCCGCTCTTCGCCCTTGCGCTTGAGCTTGCGGGCGAGACGGGTGAGCCGCTTGTAAGCGGCCTCGGCTCGATCCGGGGGGAGGTCCCTTCCCTCCAGGGTGGCGGTGCCGAACTCGTTTCCCTTTACTTCCACGTAACGGTTCTTAACAGCCTCCCCGTAACGGAGCTTGGCCTCTTCGGGATTGGCCAGATAACAAAGGCGGTCGACTCGGGCCCGGATCTGGGAGGCGGTGAGCCCCTCCGCCTCGACCAACACCTGCGATACCACCCAGGCCTGATCGGGGTCGGGGAGGTGACAGGTGCGGTCGATCAGCGCCCCTGCCCGGTAGAGGTCGAGCTTTCCCCGGAGGAGCGCCTCGAAGACCGATTGCGCCCGTTCGAGGCCCAGGGCCCGGCTGACCTCGTTTTGGGCGGCCCGGGTGGAGAGATGGAGGGCAGCCCCGAGCTCGGTGGTGACAAAGAAGGCGGCCTCCTGGAGCTGGGCGGGGAGGTCGATCTCCCGGGCGATGGTCCTAGCCTCCTCGAGCTCGGCTCCTACCAAGGTCCAGATCTCTCGATAGGAAAGGGCCTGGTAGTGAGAGACCATCCTC